>NZ_JALDUB010000001.1:1041397-1341397 GCF_023109195.1 Streptococcus oralis | reverse complement strand
TCAGCTGATTTTGCAAAATTATTTAGATAGAAAATTTTAAGACAGAGGAGAAACTATGTCACACGATCACAACCATGACCACGAAGAACGTGAATTGATTACACTAGTAGATGAGCAAGGAAATGAAACCTTGTTTGAAATTCTTTTGACCATCGATGGGAAAGAAGAATTTGGTAAAAATTATGTTCTTCTAGTGCCAGTTAATGCAGAAGAAGATGAAAATGGTGAAGTTGAAATTCAAGCTTACTCATTCATCGAAAATGAAGACGGAACAGAAGGCGAATTGCAACCAATCCCAGAAGACTCAGAAGACGAATGGAACATGATTGAAGAAGTCTTCAACAGCTTTATGGAAGAGTAAAAATGTCCGGGGGACATTTTTAGCCCTGCGCCAGAAATTAGAAACGCAGGAATGTCCGAGGGATATTTTTAGCCCAGTTCCTTAAAATAAGAGAGAACTGGTAAGTCTGGGAGACTGTATCACCCCCAACTCCTAAAAATTGGAAGAGTTGGAATGTCCGGTGGACGTCTTTAGCTCACGTTGAAATTCATAGTAGCTAGTGATTGGCTAACCAGGTAAGAGGTCGGGATTTTAGTCCCGACCTCGTTTTTTATTTGTAATCATACTTTGATGCGGTAGTTGATTGGACTTTTGTTAAGGAGACATGTATGTTTGAAGTAGAAGAATGGCTTCATAGTCGGATTGGTTTAAACTTTAGATCTGGACTTGGACGAATGCAGCGAGCAGTGGATTTGCTGGGGAATCCTGAGAAGACTTATCCTATTATCCACGTAACAGGGACTAACGGTAAAGGGTCAACTATTGCCTTCATGAGGGAGTTGTTTGTTGCTCATGGTAAAAAAGTTGGTACTTTTACCTCTCCTCATATCATCAGCATCCATGATCGAATCTGTATCAATGGGGAACCAATCGCAGATGAAGACTTTGTACGTATAGCTAACCAAGTCAAGGAGATGGAGAAAACTCTTTTAGAGACACACGATCAATTGTCTTTCTTTGAATTGTTGACCTTGATTGCCTTGCTTTACTTTAAAGAGCAGGGAGTGGATCTAGTCCTGCTAGAGGTGGGGATTGGTGGTTTGCTTGACACGACTAATGTCGTAACAGGAGAGATTGCAGTTATTACTTCCATTGGGCTAGATCATCAGGAGACCTTGGGCGATAGTCTAGAGGAAATAGCCGAGCAGAAAGCTGGTATTTTCAAGGCCGGCAAGCAGGCAGTCATTGCTAAGCTCGCTCCAGAAGCTAAACTTGTCTGTCAAAATACAGCAAGAGAGTTAGGTGTGGATCTCTATCAAGCTGGGCTAGACTTCTCCTTGAATGCTGGGGATTTTTCAAGCAGCCTAGCGAATTTTTCACAACTTGAAATTAGTTTGGAAGGTGTTTATCAGCAAGAAAATGCCGCCTTGGCTTTACAAACTTTTCTTCTGTTTATGGCATCAAGAGGTGAAAGGGTCGAAGAAGTGCTTGTCAGACGGGCTTTGAAGGAGACAAACTGGGCAGGTCGATTGGAACGGATTCGTCCGCAAATCTACCTAGATGGGGCTCACAATCTGCCAGCATTGACTCGTCTAGTAGAGTTTATCCAGGGGAAAATCCAGCAAGGTTACCAGGTTCATATCCTTTTTGGAGCACTTAAACGCAAGGATTATCAGGGGATGTTAGGCTATCTATCTAAGCAGTTACCTGAGGTGGAACTTAAGGTAACAGGCTTTGACTACCAAGGCTCTCTGGATGAAAAAGATGTGGTAGGTTATGATTTGATTCCTTCTTATGGCGACTTTATCAGAGAATTTGAAGATAAGGCCAATGACCAGGACTTGCTTTTCGTGACGGGATCCCTCTACTTTATCTCGGAAGTCCGAGGGAGTTTGGTTGAAAGCGATGAGATTAGTTGACCTTATAGGTTTATGTTGCTATACTGTAGGTAGGAGGTATATCTGGAAACGATTCCAGCAAATTATTGGCACAAAAGAAAGGAAATCGCTATGAAAACGAAAACATTCACACTTTCTATTGCTTCCCTAGCAATTCTTAGTCTTTTAGCAGCTTGTGGACCTAAGGCACAAGCCCCTACCCAGCAATCGGCGCAGCAATCATCTACTCAACAAGAATCATCTTCTAGCGCTGCGACAAGTGCTAGTCAATCACAGGCATCCTCAAGTCAGGACACTACTGTAGATCAACCTACGAATATCGATGGTACCTATACTGGAAAAGATGAGAATGACCAAATCACTCTTGTTGTAACAGGTAAAACTGGTACATGGACTGAAGTCGAGCCAGATGGAGATAAGGAAATCAAGCAAGTCAGCTTTGAGCCAGAAAATCAACGTGTCATTATCGGTGATGATGTCAAAATTTACACGGTTAATGGTAATCAATTGATTATCGACGATATGGACCGAGAGGCATCTGACCGAGTGGTATTAACTAAGCAATAATGATTCAGTAAAAGTTCCAATGAGATGAAAGCTATCTTTTTAGAGCTTTTTTCTTGAAAAAAGGGTTGGCTGTTCTTTACTAACTTTTTACTTAAAACGCTTACAAATATTTGTAAAACTTCTTATATGCCAACTTTAGAAGAAACCATTGCTCTCTACAAAGAACTTTTTTAAAGACTAAGTAGAGTGGAAGGAACTTATTCTTCAAAATATAAATAATATTGGAAAGAACTATCATTTTGGTAGTTCTTTTTAAGTTTCTTAATACCCTAGTTAAAAATATAAAAAGGGATAGCACGTCATATAGTGAAGGAGTAGTTTGAGAATCTTGCAGCTCTTGGAATAGTTTGCATAGAAAAAGGTAAAAGGTTGCTATCTACCCCTGAACTGAGGTATACTAGTAGAAACATTAGTTTATCAAGCAGTTAAGGAGAATGTTAGAAAAGGAAGGGGATGTATGACAGCTAGAAAAATGCAGCTACTCATGTCCAAGTATGGTTTTAGTATTACCATCATGTTGGCAGAGTTGTTTATCATCTTTGGTTTATTTCTCTATCTAGGGCAGATGGCTCCGATTCTCTGGATTATTCTAGTTATTTTGATGAGTATGGCGACCATTGTATCGATTGTTAATCGGTCCATGAATCCTGAGAGTAAGGTAACATGGCTGTTAGTAGCCTTTGTGCCAGTGTTTGGACCATTGCTCTATATCATGTTTGGAGAGCGTCGTTTATCTAAAAAAGAAATGAAGCAGCTAAAGCAGCTCCAATCAATGGTTGATCGAGAGGACAATAGCAGAGCTCTCCGTTTGGAGTTAAAAGAGCAGGACAAGTCAGCTTACGGCGTTATCAAATCACTCCTCAGCATGGATACGAATGCTGATGTCTATGATCGAACGGATACACAATTTTTTGCCTCTGGTGAAAGTATGTGGCACCAGATGCTAGAGGATCTCAAGAAAGCGGAGAAATTTGTCTTTCTTGAGTACTATATCATCGAAGAAGGCTTGATGTGGAACAGCATTTTAGAGATTTTGGAAGAAAAGGCCGCTCAAGGAGTGGAAGTTAAACTCCTCTATGATGATATTGGTTGTATGGCAACCTTGCCTGGAGATTACACCATCCAGCTTCGTGGTCGAGGGATTGAAGCCCACAAATTTAACAAGGTGATTCCACGTTTGACCGTTGCTTATAACAACCGTGATCACCGTAAAATCATGATTATCGATGGTCAAATTGCCTATACAGGTGGTATCAATCTGGCTGATGAGTATATCAACCATATCGAACGCTTTGGTTATTGGAAGGATAGCGGTATTCGTCTGGATGGACCGGCAGTTAAAGCTTTTACCAGACTCTTTTTATCTGCCTGGTATATCAACCGTGGAGAGATTAGTGATTTTGACCAATACCATCTCGAAAATCAGCCCAAAGATGGGATGGGGCTCTGTATTCCCTATAGTAGTGGGCCAAAACCCATCTACAGAGCTCAAGTTGGAAAAACGGTTTACCAAAATCTTATCAATCAAGCTACAGATTACGTCTATATCACGACTCCCTATCTGATTGCTGACTACGATCTAACTGAAAGTATCAAAAATGCAGCTCTGAGAGGGGTAGATGTGCGAATTGTGACACCGTGTATCCCAGATAAGAAGGTTATTCAGTTAGTTACTCGAGGAGCCTATCCAGACTTGTTATCTGCGGGGGTTCGTATTTATGAGTACAGTCCGGGATTCCTTCATAGCAAGCAAATGCTTGTCGATGGAGAGGCAGCTACTGTGGGAACCATCAATTTTGACTATCGTAGCTTGCTCCACCACTATGAAAATGCCGTCTTACTTTATAGAACGCAGTCCATCATCGATATTGAAAGGGACTTCGAAGAGATTTTTAAAGTTTCTCAAGAAATTTATCCTCACACTATCAAAACCAGCTGGTATCAAAGCCTAATCAAGGAAATTGTCCAGTTGTTTGCACCTATGCTCTAACTATCCATCAAGATCTAGCCCAAGGCTGGATCTTATTTTTGTCTTCTTACGAATAGATAAGTAAAGGAGAAAACCATGCTTAATCTAGAAGATGATGATTTTATCAGAGAGTATAGAAACAGCCGATTTCACCGTTTTCGTGAAATCGAACGCTTTGCGCTATTGGATAAGAAATTCAGCAAATATCAATCCCAAGCTGACATTCCTGTAAGATTTTGATATACTAAAACAGATAAACTTAGAGGAGAAATTGAATGAACGTATACGGGAAAATAGATGAGAAACAAGAAGGATCTCATTACCAAGACTGGTCAGTGCCAGAGAAACGAGAAGGAGCTCCCATTCCCTTTTTTAGTATTTTACTTTGGAGTTTGGTGACTACAGCCATTTCGGTTGCCCTGCCTTTTATTTTTGGTGTAGTCAGTCCGCAACAAACCCAGGATCTTTATACCGGTTGGGCCTTGCATCAAAATGGTCAAATGTATACAGATTATTTTGGGACGGAGGGATTGCTCTATTATGTGCTAACCTACCTTTTTCGAGGCAGTATTCTGCTTGCTTTGGTTGAGTGGTTGGCCTTGTTTGGAGCAGGTGTTTTTCTTTTTAAGGCTGCAGATACTCTTGTCGGCCAAGAAAAGGAAGCGAAGCGACTTGTCTTTATTTTATACTTGCTTGTAGCTGGACTCGCTTTTGGTGGCGGTCATGCACTCTTGCTAGCCCTACCTTTCCTATTTTATTCATTGAGTATCGTTACAAATTATCTAGCTTTTCCGAAGGATGACAAAGGGTTTGTACGAGTGGGGATGAGCCTTGCTCTCGCTTTCTTCCTTGCGCCAATCCCAACCGCCTTGTTTGCGGCTGTACTGGCCTTGGGGGTTATCGGCTTTAATCTAGGCAAAGGTCACTTTGTTCATGGTCTATATCAGTTCTTTGCGTCAGCCCTAGGATTTTCACTCTTATTCTATCCTTTAGGCTACTATACAGTGTGGACAGGTAGTTTTGGGGATGCTATTAGCCAGACCTTGTATCCGGTAAATGCTCTTAGCCTCTTTTCAAATGCGCATTTGCTTGAAAATGCAGCCTTCTATGGTTTGCTTGCTATTGGATTAGGTTCCCTTGGCTTGCTCTTTACAGGCTTGTTCCAGTCAAAACCAGCCAAGCAATATGCCCTCTCAATTGCTGCTAGCTTGGGATTGTTGGTTTCTTTGGGAATCTTGATTCTCTCCAAAGAACCTATCAACGGTACTCGTCTTGTGGTGCTAATTCCTTTCTTGGTCTTGCTCCTTCTGACAGGAATCAAGGAAGATGTTTCGGAGGGAGGGAGTCGTCGTAGAAGAAGACGTGAGAAACAAACTTCTTTCCTTAAAGGAAATTTCTATCTACCACTGATTGCCCTTGCCTACCTTATTGTTCTTCCTATCGTGAGTCGCTACCTTTCGCACCCAGCGACTTATCAGGAGAGAGACCGTCTTGCTAGCGTGGTTAAACAACAAACGAGTTCTGAGGATCGTGTCTATGTTTGGGATGATCGTCCTGATTTCTACCGTACCAGTGAGCGCTTGGCGCCAACTTCTCTATCAACTCCAACACTCTATACTGCAAGCGATGAAAATAAAACTAAACTGATGAATGATCTGAAAGAGAATCAACCGAAGATGATTGTGGTCAATCAAAAAGTTGCCTTGTGGTCAGATGTAGAGAGCTGGCTCAGTGAAAACTATGAGCTTGTTCAGACAGATACTAGCGAGTTCAAACTTTATAAATCCAAATAACAAAAAATCAATATCTTGTGGAATTTTAAAATTTTTAGGATTTTTAACACAAGATATTGATTTTTATTTTTAGAGTGGTATAATACTTCATAGAACAACATTTTAGAAAAGAGCATGGATATGATTGTATTAGAAGAAAAGCTTGCAACCGTTCCCACCTTGTTCGTTGAAAAACGAGATGGTAGACGTGTGGTGTTTGATGTAGACAAGATTGACAAGGCTCTCCACAAGGCGGCGGAAAAGGTTATGGACCTTACGCCTCTAGTAGAAAAACGCCTAAATGGTCTAGTTGAAAGAATCGTGACTGAAATTCACAGTCGCTTCCCTCAAGGTGTCAAGATTTACGAAATTCAAAATGTCGTAGAACATGAACTCCTTGAAGCCAAAGAGTATGCGCTGGCTGAGGAGTATATCACTTATCGGACACAAAGGGATTTTGAGCGCTCAAAAGCGACAGATATAAACTTTAGTATCCATAAACTTCTCAATAAAGATCAAGCAGTTGTTAATGAAAATGCTAATAAAGACAGCGATGTCTTCAACACCCAACGTGATTTGACAGCAGGGATTGTTGGGAAATCAATCGGGCTACAAATGCTTCCTAAGCACGTAGCTAATGCTCACCAAAAAGGGGATATCCACTATCATGACTTGGACTACAGCCCCTACACTCCGATGACCAACTGCTGTTTGATTGATTTTAAAGGCATGCTGGAAAATGGTTTTAAGATTGGCAATGCAGAGGTAGAGAGTCCCAAGTCTATCCAGACTGCGACAGCTCAAATTTCACAAATCATCGCTAATGTTGCTTCTAGCCAGTACGGGGGTTGCTCAGCTGACCGTATCGATGAAGTCTTGGCTCCGTATGCGGAGAAGAATTACCAAAAACACCTCAAAGATGCGGAAGAGTGGGTCTTGCCTGAGAAACGGGAAGATTATGCTTGGAAGAAAACCCAAAAAGACATCTACGATGCCATGCAATCTCTCGAGTATGAAATCAACACTCTCTTCACTTCAAATGGCCAAACACCTTTTACTTCGCTCGGTTTTGGTCTGGGAACCAATCGTTTTGAGCGTGAAATTCAAAAAGCTATTTTAACCATTCGTATCAAGGGTCTTGGATCAGAACATCGTACAGCCATCTTCCCTAAACTCATCTTTACGTTGAAAAGAGGCCTTAACTTGGAAGAAGGGACTCCGAACTATGACATCAAACAGTTGGCTCTCGAGTGTGCAACCAAGCGGATGTACCCTGATGTCTTGTCCTATGATAAGATTATCGAGCTGACAGGTTCTTTCAAGGTTCCTATGGGCTGTCGCTCCTTCCTCCAAGGCTGGAAAGATGAAAATGGTGTTGAGGTCAATTCAGGTCGGATGAATCTAGGTGTTGTGACGGTCAATCTGCCTCGTATCGCCCTCGAGTCTGAGGGGGATTTGAATAAGTTTTGGGAAATCTTCAATGAGCGGATGAATATCGCAGAAGATGCTCTGGTTTACCGTGTTGAACGGACCAAGGAAGCAACACCAGCGAATGCCCCTATCCTCTATCAGTACGGAGCCTTCGGTCGCCGTCTCGGAAAAGAAGAAAGTGTTGACCAACTCTTTAAGAATCGCCGTGCGACAGTTTCGCTGGGCTACATCGGTTTGTACGAAGTGGCTACAGTCTTCTTTGGAAATAGCTGGGAAAGCAATCCTGAAGCCAAGGAATTCACACTGGATATTATTCGTGATATGAAACGTCGTGTGGAAGAGTGGTCTGACCAATATGGTTACCATTTCTCTATCTACTCCACACCGTCTGAAAGTCTGACAGACCGCTTCTGTCGCTTGGATACAGAGAAGTTCGGCTCTATTCCTGACATCACGGACAAGGAATACTACACCAACTCTTTCCACTACGATGTTCGTAAAAATCCAACACCGTTTGAAAAATTAGACTTTGAGAAAGTTTACCCAGAAGCAGGTGCGTCAGGTGGTTTTATCCATTATTGTGAGTATCCAGTTCTTCAACAAAATCCTAAAGCCTTGGAAGCTGTTTGGGACTATGCCTATGACCGTGTCGGTTATCTAGGGACCAATACTCCGATTGATCGTTGCTACAAGTGCGACTTTGAAGGGGATTTTGAACCAACTGAGCGAGGATTCGCTTGTCCCAACTGTGGCAATAGCGACCCTAAAACAGTAGACGTGGTCAAACGTACGTGTGGTTATCTGGGAAATCCTCAAGCGCGTCCGATGGTTAATGGACGCCACAAGGAAATCGCTGCGCGTGTCAAACACATGAATGGCTCTACTATCAAAACAGCTGGACATGAAGTAACAAATTAGAAGGAAACGGAATGGGGAAATACCAATTAGACGATAAGGGACGCGCACAAGTGACCCGTTATCACGAGAAACACTCGAAAGGTGGAACAGGTAAAAAAGAACGCTTGCTCAACCTCAGAGAACAGTTTTTAAACAAGAAAAAGAAAAAATAAAAGTGAGAGTCTGCTCTCACTTTTCTCTTAGGTGGGAGGGAAATATGGAACTACGCAGACCAAGTTTGGAAGATAAAGAAGCGATTTTAGAGATGATGGCAGAGTTTGAACAAGCACAGTCCCCTCACGACGGTGGATTTTGGGATGCTGAGAATTTTGTTTATGAAGAGTGGTTAGAAGAAAATCTTCAAGCGGAAGCGGGACTCAATATTCCTGAAAACTGGGTTCCTGCTATCCAGCTGGTTAGTTTTGACATAGCAGGCCAGGCTCTTGGCTTTCTCAACCTTCGTCTCCGATTAAATGACTACTTACTAGAAAATGGCGGTCATATTGGCTATTCTATCCGTCCCAGTCAACGAGGCAAAGGATATGGGAAGGAGCAGTTGAGATTAGGACTAGCAGAGGCTCGAAAGCAAGGATTGGAACGAGTGCTGATTACCTGCGATGAAGACAACGAAGCCAGCCGCCGCACGATTCTCTCCGCTGGCGGTGTTTACGAAAATACAATCGATAGAAGTCAGCGCTATTGGATAGACTTGGAGTAGAAGGATGACATGGAATACACCAAAACCAGGTGAATGGAAAAGCGAGGAGCTTAGTAAAGGGCGAATCATTGATTATAAGGCCTTTAACTTTGTCGATGGAGAAGGTGTGCGCAACTCTCTCTATGTATCAGGTTGCATGTTTCACTGCGAGGGGTGCTATAATGTTGCGACTTGGTCTTTCAACGCAGGCATTCCCTATACGGCAAAATTAGAAGAACAAATCATGGAAGACCTTGCCCAACCCTATGTTCAAGGTTTGACCTTGCTAGGAGGAGAACCATTTCTCAATACAGGTATCCTCTTGCCGCTCGTTAAGCGCATTCGAAAGGAATTGCCAGACAAAGACATCTGGTCCTGGACGGGCTACACTTGGGAAGAAATGATGCTGGAGACTCCAGATAAACTGGAACTCTTATCATTGATTGACATCCTTGTCGATGGACGGTATGATAAAAGCAAACGCAATCTTATGCTCCAGTTTAGAGGTTCGTCCAATCAACGGATTATCGATGTGCAAAAATCCCTCAAAAGTGGGCAAGTGGTGATTTGGGACAAGCTTAATGACGGAAAAGAAAGCTATGAACAGGTGAAGAGAGAATGAAGAAAAAAGACCTGATAGAACAACTGGTTTCAGAGATCGAAACGGGAAGAATTAGGACGCTAGGGATCTACGGTCATGGGGCTTCGGGCAAGTCAACCTTCGCTCAGGAATTACATCAAGCTCTAGATTCTACTACAGTAAATTTACTAGAAACAGATCCTTATATCACCTCAGAACGTCACCTGGTAGTACCAAAGCAAGCGCCAGATCAAAAGGTGACGGCTTGTCTGCCAGTGGCGCATGAACTAGCAAGTTTACAGAGAGATATTCTCGCCTTGCAGGCAGGCATGGACATCTTGACGATTGATGAATCTTGGAAGGCTAGCGAGGTCTTGTCTGGAGGAAAGCCAATTCTTATTGTTGAAGGGATGTCCGTGGGTTTTCTTCCCAAGGAACTCTTTGACAAAACCATCTGTTTCTACACGGATGAGGAGACCGAATTAAAGAGGCGCTTAACTCGAGATACGACTATGAGAAATCGCGATGCATCTTTTGTATTAGCTAGCCATCAGATGAGACGGGAGCAGTATCTGCGATACTATAGAGAAACCGAGTCTAAAGCGGACATTTTAGTAGATCAATCAGAAGATATATTCAAGGTCAAAATGACACACATTATATATAGAAGAAAAGACGGTTTTTTATAGATATAAATCCTCAATCTTGGAAAAATGAAAAGAGAAAACAGTTTCAACCTAAAAAAACGAAAAAAAGCTCACAAATCCCTTGCAATCGCAGGGGCTTTGTGTTATTCTATTATGGTGCTGTAAATTACAGCCTTAGCTTTGATGCAAGAGGTTGCGACACGCTCGGTTGCATTGCCACGCAACGCGCGTCGGTTTTCTTGTGGAGCTAGCCTATTATCTTAAATAGACGAAAAGGAGAAAAAGATGGCAAACAAAAAAATCCGTATCCGTTTGAAAGCTTACGAACACCGTACGCTTGATACAGCGGCTGCAAAAATCGTAGAATCAGCTACTCGTACAGGTGCACAAGTTGCGGGTCCAATCCCACTTCCAACTGAACGTAGCCTCTACACAATCATTCGTGCGACTCACAAATACAAAGACTCTCGCGAACAATTTGAAATGCGTACACACAAACGTTTGATCGATATCGTTAACCCAACTCAAAAAACAGTTGATGCGTTGATGAAATTGGATCTTCCAAGTGGTGTAAACGTAGAAATCAAACTTTAATCTAAAGCTTGATACCTTGAGCATAAAAAACGCTCGTTAAAAACTTTTTGAATAAAAAATATAGAAAAGGAACTATTTTCTCATGACAAAAGGAATCTTAGGGAAAAAAGTGGGAATGACTCAAATCTTCACTGAAGCTGGCGAATTGATCCCTGTAACAGTTATTGAAGCAACTCCAAACGTTGTTCTTCAAGTTAAAACTGTTGAAACAGACGGATACAACGCTATCCAAGTTGGTTTCGATGACAAACGCGAAGTATTGAGCAACAAACCTGCTAAAGGACATGTAGCGAAAGCTAACACGGCTCCTAAGCGCTTCATTCGTGAATTCAAAAACGTTGAAGGCTTGGAAGTTGGTGCTGAAATCACAGTTGAAACATTCGCAGCTGGAGACGTTGTTGACGTAACTGGTACTTCTAAAGGTAAAGGTTTCCAAGGTGTTATCAAACGCCACGGACAATCACGTGGACCAATGGCTCACGGTTCTCGTTACCACCGTCGTCCAGGTTCTATGGGACCTGTTGCACCTAACCGCGTATTCAAAGGTAAAAACCTTGCAGGACGTATGGGTGGCGACCGCGTAACAATTCAAAACCTTGAAGTTGTACAAGTTGTTCCAGAAAAGAACGTTATCCTTATCAAAGGTAACGTACCAGGTGCTAAGAAATCTCTTATCACTATCAAATCAGCAGTTAAAGCTGGTAAATAATAAAGAAAGGGGAAATCAGTCACAATGGCAAACGTAACATTATTTGACCAAACTGGTAAAGAAGCTGGCCAAGTTGTTCTTAACGATGCAGTATTTGGTATCGAACCAAATGAATCAGTTGTGTTTGATGTGATCATCAGCCAACGCGCAAGCCTTCGTCAAGGAACACACGCTGTTAAAAACCGCTCTGCAGTATCAGGTGGTGGACGCAAACCATGGCGTCAAAAAGGAACTGGACGTGCTCGTCAAGGTTCTATCCGCTCACCACAATGGCGTGGTGGTGGTGTTGTCTTCGGACCAACTCCACGTTCATACGGCTACAAACTTCCACAAAAAGTTCGTCGCCTAGCTCTTAAATCAGTTTATTCTGAAAAAGTTGCTGAAAACAAATTCGTAGCTGTAGACGCTCTTTCATTTACAGCTCCAAAAACTGCTGAATTTGCAAAAGTTCTTGCAGCATTGAGCATCGATTCAAAAGTTCTTGTTATCCTTGAAGAAGGAAATGAATTCGCAGCTCTTTCAGCTCGTAACCTTCCAAACGTGAAAGTTGCAACTGCTACAACTGCAAGTGTTCTTGACATCGCAAATAGCGACAAACTTCTTGTCACACAAGCAGCTATCTCTAAAATCGAGGAGGTTCTTGCATAATGAATTTGTATGATGTTATCAAAAAACCTGTTATCACTGAAAGCTCAATGGCTCAACTTGAAGCAGGAAAATATGTATTTGAAGTTGACACTCGTGCACACAAACTTTTGATCAAGCAAGCTGTTGAAGCTGCTTTCGAAGGTGTTAAAGTTGCCAACGTTAACACAATCAACGTAAAACCAAAAGCGAAACGTGTTGGACGTTACACTGGTTTTACTAACAAAACTAAAAAAGCTATCATCACACTTACAGCTGATTCAAAAGCAATCGAGTTGTTCGCTGCTGAAGCTGAATAATCTAAGGAGGAAATATCGTGGGAATTCGTGTTTATAAACCAACAACAAACGGTCGCCGTAATATGACTTCTTTGGATTTCGCTGAAATCACAACAAGCACTCCTGAAAAATCATTGCTTGTTGCATTGAAGAGCAAGGCTGGTCGTAACAACAACGGTCGTATCACAGTTCGTCACCAAGGTGGTGGACACAAACGTTTCTACCGTTTGGTTGACTTCAAACGTAACAAAGACAATGTTGAAGCAGTTGTTAAAACTATCGAGTACGATCCAAACCGTTCTGCAAACATCGCTCTTGTACACTACACTGACGGTGTGAAAGCATACATCATCGCTCCAAAAGGTCTTGAAGTAGGTCAACGTATTGTTTCAGGTCCAGAAGCAGATATCAAAGTCGGAAACGCTCTTCCACTTGCTAACATCCCAGTTGGTACTTTGATCCACAACATCGAGTTGAAACCAGGTCGTGGTGGAGAATTGGTACGTGCTGCTGGTGCTTCTGCTCAAGTATTGGGTCAAGAAGGTAAATACGTTCTTGTTCGTCTTCAATCTGGCGAAGTTCGTATGATTCTTGGAACTTGTCGTGCAACAGTTGGTGTTGTCGGAAACGAACAACATGGACTTGTAAACCTTGGTAAAGCAGGACGTAGCCGTTGGAAAGGTATCCGCCCAACAGTTCGTGGTTCTGTAATGAACCCTAACGATCACCCACACGGTGGTGGTGAAGGTAAAGCACCAGTTGGTCGTAAAGCGCCATCTACTCCATGGGGCAAACCTGCTCTTGGTCTTAAAACTCGTAACAAGAAAGCGAAATCTGACAAACTTATCGTTCGTCGTCGCAACGAGAAATAATAGTAAACTAGTCGCCTAAGCAACTAGGAAATCCGCCAGCTCGGTAGCGCTCCATGTGAGCGCAAGCCGCTGTGGTACAACATTTAAAGGAGAAAAAATAAAAATGGGACGCAGTCTTAAAAAAGGACCTTTCGTCGATGAGCATTTGATGAAAAAAGTTGAAGCTCAAGCTAACGACGAAAAGAAAAAAGTTATCAAAACTTGGTCACGTCGTTCAACGATCTTCCCAAGTTTCATTGGTTACACTATTGCAGTTTATGACGGACGTAAACACGTACCTGTTTACATCCAAGAAGACATGGTAGGTCACAAACTTGGTGAATTTGCACCAACTCGTACTTACAAGGGTCACGCTGCAGACGACAAGAAAACACGTAGAAAATAAGGAGAACATAAATGGCAGAAATTACTTCAGCTAAAGCAATGGCTCGTACAGTACGTGTTTCACCTCGTAAATCACGTCTTGTTCTTGACAACATCCGTGGTAAAAGCGTAGCCGATGCTATTGCAATCTTGACATTCACACCAAACAAAGCTGCTGAAATCATCTTGAAAGTTTTGAATTCAGCTGTAGCTAACGCTGAAAACAACTTTGGTTTGGACAAAGCTAACTTGGTAGTATCTGAAGCATTCGCAAACGAAGGACCAACTATGAAACGTTTCCGTCCACGTGCGAAAGGTTCAGCTTCACCAATCAACAAACGTACAGCTCACATCACTGTGGCTGTTGCAGAAAAATAAGGAGGTAACATCGTGGGTCAAAAAGTACATCCAATTGGTATGCGTGTCGGCATCATCCGTGATTGGGATGCCAAATGGTATGCTGAAAAAGAATACGCGGATTACCTTCATGAAGATCTTGCAATCCGTAAATTCGTTCAAAAAGAACTTGCTGACGCAGCAGTTTCAACTATCGAAATTGAACGCGCAGTAAACAAAGTTAACGTTTCACTTCACACTGCTAAACCAGGTATGGTTATCGGTAAAGGTGGTGCTAACGTTGATGCACTCCGTGCAAAACTTAACAAATTGACTGGAAAACAAGTACACATCAACATCATCGAAATCAAACAACCTGATTTGGATGCTCACCTTGTAGGTGAAGGAATTGCTCGTCAATTGGAGCAACGTGTTGCTTTCCGTCGTGCACAAAAACAAGCAATCCAACGTGCAATGCGTGCTGGAGCTAAAGGAATCAAAACTCAAGTATCAGGTCGTTTGAACGGTGCAGATATCGCCCGTGCTGAAGGATACTCTGAAGGAACTGTTCCACTTCACACACTTCGTGCAGATATCGATTACGCTTGGGAAGAAGCAGATACTACATACGGTAAACTTGGTGTTAAAGTATGGATCTACCGTGGTGAAGTTCTTCCAGCTCGTAAAAACACTAAAGGAGGTAAATAACCAATGTTAGTACCTAAACGTGTTAAACACCGTCGTGAATTCCGTGGAAAAATGCGCGGTGAAGCAAAAGGTGGAAAAGAAGTAGCATTCGGTGAATACGGTCTTCAAGCTACAACTAGCCACTGGATCACTAACCGCCAAATCGAAGCTGCTCGTATCGCCATGACTCGTTACATGAAACGTGGTGGTAAAGTTTGGATTAAAATCTTCCCACACAAATCATACACTGCTAAAGCTATCGGTGTGCGTATGGGATCTGGTAAAGGGGCACCTGAAGGTTGGGTAGCACCAGTTAAACGTGGTAAAGTGATGTTTGAAATCGCTGGTGTATCTGAAGAAATCGCTCGCGAAGCGCTTCGTCTTGCAAGCCACAAATTGCCAGTTAAATGTAAATTCGTAAAACGTGAAGCAGAATAAGGAGAAGGCATGAAACTTAATGAAGTAAAAGAATTTGTTAAAGAACTTCGTGGTCTTTCTCAAGAAGAACTCGCGAAGCGCGAAAACGAATTGAAAAAAGAATTGTTTGAACTTCGTTTCCAAGCTGCTACTGGTCAATTGGAACAAACAGCTCGCTTGAAAGAAGTTAAAAAACAAATCGCTCGTATCAAAACAGTTCAATCTGAAGCGAAATAATAGACTAGGGAAGGAGAAATTTCAATGGAACGCAATAATCGTAAAGTTCTTGTTGGACGTGTTGTATCTGACAAAATGGACAAGACAATCACAGTTGTAGTTGAAACAAAACGTAACCACCCAGTCTATGGTAAACGTATTAACTACTCTAAGAAATACAAAGCACATGATGAAAACAATGTTGCCAAAGAAGGCGATATCGTACGTATCATGGAAACTCGTCCGCTTTCAGCTACAAAACGTTTCCGTCTTGTAGAAGTTGTTGAAGAAGCGGTCATCATCTAATCAAACCTGAAAGGAGAAAACTGAAATGATTCAAACAGAAACTCGTTTGAAAGTCGCAGACAACAGCGGTGCGCGCGAAATCTTGACTATCAAAGTTCTTGGTGGTTCAGGACGTAAATTTGCAAACATCGGTGATGTTATCGTGGCATCTGTAAAACAAGCTACTCCTGGTGGTGCGGTTAAAAAAGGTGACGTTGTAAAAGCTGTTATCGTTCGTACTAAATCAGGTGCTCGTCGTGCTGATGGTTCATACATCAAATTTGACGAAAACGCAGCAGTTATCATCCGTGAAGACAAAACTCCTCGCGGAACACGTATCTTTGGCCCAGTTGCACGTGAATTGCGTGAAGGTGGCTTCATGAAGATCGTGTCACTTGCTCCAGAAGTACTTTAATTTTTAAAAACAAACTAGTCCCCTGGATTACTTTCCAGGGTGCCCTTATGGGCGTAAGAAAAATCAAGGAGAAACCTAATGTTTGTAAAAAAAGGCGACAAAGTTCGCGTAATCGCTGGTAAAGATAAGGGAACAGAAGCTGTTGTCCTTACTGCCCTTCCAAAAGTAAACAAAGTTATCGTTGAAGGTGTTAACATCGTTAAGAAACACCAACGTCCAACTAACGAGCTTCCTCAAGGTGGTATCATCGAGAAAGAAGCAGCTATCCACGTATCAAACGTTCAAGTATTGGACAAAAATGGTGTAGCTGGTCGTGTTGGTTACAAATTTGTAGACGGTAAAAAAGTTCGCTACAACAAAAAATCAGGCGAAGTGCTTGATTAATCACGAAGGAAAGGAGAAGTATAATGGCAAATCGTTTAAAAGAAAAATATCTTAATGAAGTAGTTCCTGCTTTGACAGAACAATTCAACTACTCATCAGTGATGGCTGTGCCTAAAGTAGATAAGATCGTTTTGAACATGGGTGTTGGTGAAGCTGTATCAAACGCTAAAAGTCTTGAAAAAGCTGCTGAAGAATTGGCACTTATCTCAGGTCAAAAACCACTTATCACTAAAGCTAAAAAATCAATCGCCGGCTTCCGTCTTCGTGAAGGTGTAGCGATCGGTGCAAAAGTTACCCTTCGTGGTGAACGTATGTACGAATTCTTGGACAAATTGGTTTCAGTTTCACTTCCACGTGTGCGTGACTTCCACGGTGTTCCAACAAAATCATTTGATGGACGCGGAAACTACACTCTTGGTGTGAAAGAACAATTGATCTTCCCAGAAATCAACTTTGATGACGTTGACAAAACTCGTGGTCTTGACATCGTTATCGTAACAACTGCTAACACTGACGAAGAGTCACGTGCATTGCTTACAGGCCTTGGAATGCCTTTTGCAAAATAATATAGGAGGTAAATCTAATGGCTAAAAAATCAATGATTGCTAAGAACAAACGTCCAGCGAAGTTCTCTACTCAAGCTTATACTCGTTGTGAAAAATGTGGTCGTCCACATTCAGTTTACCGCAAATTTAAACTTTGCCGTGTTTGCTTCCGTGAATTAGCTTACAAAGGACAAATTCCTGGTGTAACAAAAGCATCTTGGTAATTTAAGATATCAAGGGCGTTAAAACTCCAAGTGAAAATAGGAAACTTGACGAAGAAACTGAATTTTCTAGGAAAGTTTATCTTTTTCACACAGGGTTTAGCCCGGGTTCAGTTGGGCTTGCCAATTTGAACACGAGCTACAGCTTTGGCAAAAAAGACCAATTTTCTTTGGAGCATCGCTCCTGCATCAAATTGCCTATTTTTGCTCTTGCTGTTACGCTCTTTGTATCATGTATTAACTAGCAAGTGCAACTTGCAAACTACTAGTAAGAGGAGAAAAACAAAATGGTTATGACTGACCCAATCGCAGACTTCCTAACTCGTATTCGTAACGCTAACCAAGCGAAACACGAAGTACTTGAAGTACCTGCATCAAACATCAAAAAAGGGATTGCTGAAATCCTTAAACGCGAAGGTTTTGTTAAGAACGTAGAAATCATCGAAGATGACAAACAAGGCATCATCCGTGTATTCCTTAAATACGGACCAAACGGTGAAAAAGTTATCACTAACTTGAAACGTGTTTCTAAACCAGGACTTCGTGTCTACAAAAAACGTGAAGATCTTCCAAAAGTTCTTAACGGACTTGGAATTGCTATCCTTTCAACTTCTGAAGGTTTGCTTACTGATAAAGAAGCTCGCCAAAAGAATGTTGGTGGTGAGGTTATCGCTTACGTTTGGTAATATTTAGCTCCCAATTTCTTTGCGACTCGTCGTTATCGTCTCTTGCCTAACCCAAAGTTATGCCGGCGAGACGATGCCTAGATTCACTTTGAAATTGAAACCTAAATGTTCCTTTAAATCGAGAAATCGATTTAAGCCCCCGTGAAAACTGGCCGTTCTGGCCTGACAATTTAACAGGAGAAAATAAACATGTCACGTATTGGTAATAAAGTTATCGTGTTGCCTGCTGGTGTTGAAATCACTAACAATGACAACGTTGTAACTGTAAAAGGACCTAAAGGAGAACTTACTCGTGAGTTCTCAAAAGATATTGAAATTCGTGTGGAAGGTACTGAAGTAACTCTTCACCGTCCAAACGATTCAAAAGAAATGAAAACAATCCACGGAACTACTCGTGCCCTTTTGAACAACATGGTTGTTGGTGTATCAGAAGGATTCAAGAAAGAACTTGAAATGCGCGGGGTTGGTTACCGTGCACAACTTCAAGGATCTAAGCTTGTTTTGGCTGTTGGTAAATCTCATCCAGACGAAGTTGAAGCTCCAGAAGGAATTACTTTTGAACTTCCAAACCCAACAACAATCGTTGTTAGCGGAATTTCAAAAGAAGTAGTTGGTCAAACAGCTGCTTACGTACGTAGCCTTCGTTCACCAGAACCATATAAAGGTAAAGGTATCCGTTACGTTGGTGAATTCGTTCGCCGTAAAGAAGGTAAAACAGGTAAATAATGTTGAGTGGTTGATCTTCAACCACCGACCTATTTTCCAACTTTGTGCATAGCACACGATTTAAAACTAAAGAGGTGAAAACTGTGATTTCTAAACCAGATAAAAACAAACTCCGCCAAAAACGCCACCGTCGCGTTCGCGGAAAACTCTCTGGAACTGCTGATCGCCCACGTTTGAACGTATTCCGTTCTAATACAGGCATCTACGCTCAAGTGATTGATGACGTAGCGGGTGTAACGCTCGCAAGTGCTTCAACTCTTGACAAAGAAGTTTCAAAAGGAACTAAAACTGAACAAGCCGTTGCTGTCGGTAAACTCGTTGCAGAACGTGCAAGTGCTAAAGGTATTTCAGAAGTGGTGTTCGACCGCGGTGGATATCTATATCACGGACGTGTGAAAGCTTTGGCTGATGCAGCTCGTGAAAACGGATTGAAATTCTAATAGGAGGACACTAGAAAATGGCATTTAAAGACAATGCAGTTGAATTTGAAGAACGCGTAGTTGCTGTCAACCGTGTTACAAAAGTTGTTAAAGGTGGACGTCGTCTTCGTTTCGCAGCTCTTGTTGTTGTTGGTGACCACAATGGTCGCGTAGGATTTGGTACTGGTAAAGCTCAAGAAGTTCCAGAAGCAATCCGTAAAGCAGTAGACGATGCTAAGAAAAACTTGATTGAAGTACCTATGGTTGGAACAACAATTCCTCACGAAGTTCTTTCAGAATTCGGTGGAGCTAAAGTATTGTTGAAACCTGCTGTAGAAGGTTCTGGAGTTGCCGCTGGTGGTGCAGTTCGTGCCGTTGTGGAATTGGCAGGTGTGGCAGATATTACATCTAAATCACTTGGATCTAACACTCCAATCAACATTGTTCGCGCAACTGTTGAAGGTTTGAAACAATTGAAACGCGCTGAAGAAGTTGCTGCCCTTCGTGGTATCTCAGTTTCTGATTTGGCATAAGAAAGGGGATAAAATGGCTCAAATTAAAATTACTTTGACTAAGTCTCCAATCGGACGCATTCCATCACAACGTAAAACTGTTGTAGCACTTGGACTTGGCAAATTGAACAGCTCTGTTATCAAAGAAGACAACGCTGCTATCCGTGGTATGATCACTGCAGTATCTCACTTGGTAACAGTTGAAGAAGTAAACTAATGAATTTTTAGGGGATGTGGCAATACTCATCCCCTAAAACTAGATATAGTCATCTAAGATGACGAATGTATAGGCGAGTTGATAAGGGAGACAACCTTTTCTCTCTTATCGGCGCTAGCATTTTACAAAAGAGGAGAAAAAATAATGAAACTTCATGAATTGAAACCTGCAGAAGGTTCTCGTAAAGTACGTAACCGTGTTGGTCGTGGTACTTCATCAGGTAACGGTAAAACATCTGGTCGCGGTCAAAAAGGTCAAAAAGCTCGTAGCGGTGGCGGAGTTCGCCTTGGTTTTGAAGGTGGACAAACTCCATTGTTCCGTCGTCTTCCAAAACGTGGATTCACTAACATCAACGCTAAAGAATACGCAATTGTAAACCTTGACCAATTGAACGTCTTTGAAGACGGTGCAGAAGTAACTCCAGTTGTACTTATCGAAGCAGGAATTGTGAAAGCTGAAAAATCAGGAGTTAAAATTCTTGGTAACGGTGAGTTGACTAAGAAATTGACTGTGAAAGCAGCTAAATTCTCTAAATCAGCTGAGGAAGCTATCACTGCTAAAGGTGGTTCTGTAGAAGTCATCTAAGAGAGGTGACCCATGTTTTTTAAATTATTAAAAGAAGCGCTCAAGGTTAAACAAGTTCGATCAAAAATTCTCTTTACGATTTTTATCATTCTTGTTTTCCGTATTGGGACAAGTATCACTGTTCCAGGTGTGAATGCAAAAAGTTTAGAAGCTCTCAGTGGTTTATCTTTCTTGAACATGCTTAGTCTTGTTTCAGGGAATGCCATGAAGAACTTCTCCGTTTTCGCACTCGGAGTAAGTCCGTATATCACTGCTTCCATCGTTGTTCAATTGCTACAAATGGATATTTTACCGAAGTTTGTAGAATGGGGCAAACAAGGAGAAGTAGGACGGAGAAAACTAAACCAAGCTACTCGATATATTGCACTTGTGCTTGCATTCGTTCAATCTATCGGGATTACAGCAGGATTTAATACTCTATCTGGAGCAAAATTATTAACGACAGCTTTAACTCCACAAGTCTTTGTTACTATCGGTATTATCCTCACAGCAGGGAGTATGATTGTAACTTGGCTCGGGGAACAAATTACAGATAAGGGATACGGAAACGGTGTTTCTATGATCATCTTTGCAGGTATTGTTGCTTCAATCCCTGAAATGATTAAAGGAATCTATGTTGACTACTTCGTCAATATCCCAAGTAGCCGTTTGACTTCATCTATTATCTTTGTCGTTATTTTGATTATCGCTGTCTTGTTGATTGTATACTTTACAACCTATGTTCAACAGGCAGAATATAAAATTCCAATCCAATATACAAAAGTTGCTCAAGGAGCCCCATCTAGTTCATACCTTCCATTGAAGGTGAACCCGGCGGGGGTTATCCCAGTTATCTTTGCAAGTTCCATTACAGCAGCACCTGCAGCCATTCTTCAGTTTTTGAGTGCTACAGGTCACGATTGGGCATGGGTACGGACAGCACAGGAAATGTTATCTACAACATCTCCGACAGGTGTTGCAATGTATGCCTTACTCATCATTCTCTTTACATTCTTCTATACATTTGTACAGATCAATCCAGAGAAAGCAGCAGAAAACTTGCAAAAGAGTGGAGCCTACATTCATGGTGTCCGTCCTGGTAAGGGAACTGAAGAATTCATGTCGAAACTTCTTCGCCGCCTTGCGACAGTCGGATCAATCTTCCTTGGTGTGATTTCAATCTTGCCGATTGTGGCAAAAGATGTCTTTGGTCTTTCAGAAGCTGTTGCTTTTGGGGGAACTAGTCTTTTGATCATTATCTCGACAGGTATCGAAGGAATCAAACAACTTGAAGGTTACCTATTGAAACGTAAGTATGTTGGTTTCATGGACAAAACAGAATAAAAGCAAGATTACTTTTGCTTAGAGAGTGGAGTATGAAGGTCTACCTTTCAGAGAGACTTTCGTCTCCCCTCTTCTATTTTGTTTTTAAATAGGGGTTGAAACGAATTTCTGCTTCTATTTAAATACAAAATAAGGAGATCCTATCATGAATCTTTTGATTATGGGCTTACCTGGAGCAGGTAAGGGAACGCAAGCAGCTAAAATTGTGGAACAATTCCACGTGGCACACATTTCAACTGGAGATATGTTCCGTGCTGCTATGGCTAATCAAACTGAAATGGGTGTACTTGCCAAGTCATATATTGACAAAGGTGAGTTGGTTCCAGATGAAGTTACAAATGGAATTGTTAAAGAACGCCTTTCTCAGGACGACATCAAAGAAACAGGTTTCTTGTTGGATGGTTACCCACGTACGATTGAACAAGCGCATGCCTTGGACAAAACATTGGCTGAACTTGGTATCGAACTGGAAGGTGTGATCAACATCGAAGTGAACCCAGACTGTCTCTTAGAACGTTTGAGCGGCCGTATCATCCATCGCGAAACAGGTGAAACCTTCCACAAAGTTTTCAACCCACCAGTTGACTACAAAGAAGAAGATTACTACCAACGCGAAGATGACAAACCTGAGACAGTTAAGCGTCGGTTGGATGTTAATATCGCACAAGGTGAACCAATCATTGCTCACTACCGTGCCAAAGGCTTGGTCCACGATATCGAAGGAAATCAAGATATCAATGATGTGTTCAAAGACATCGAAAAAGTATTGACAAATTTGAAATAAAGCGTTTTTCACACTTGCAAAAAATCGTTACAAATGTTATACTGAGATAGTCTGACTTATAATTGTTGTCTCTATGTTTAGAGGCATCAAATCGAAATTTATGGAGGTGCTTTTGCGTGGCAAAAGACGATGTGATTGAAGTTGAAGGCAAAGTAGTCGATACAATGCCTAACGCAATGTTTACGGTTGAACTTGAAAATGGACATCAGATTTTAGCAACAGTTTCTGGTAAAATTCGTAAAAACTATATTCGTATTTTAGCGGGAGATCGTGTTACTGTCGAGATGAGTCCATATGACTTGACACGTGGACGTATCACTTACCGCTTTAAATAATCGAAAAACTTGGAGGGATAAGAAATGAAAGTAAGACCATCGGTCAAACCAATTTGCGAATACTGTAAAGTAATTCGTCGTAATGGTCGTGTTATGGTAATTTGCCCAGCAAATCCAAAACACAAACAACGTCAAGGATAAGATAGAAAGGAGAAAACATGGCTCGTATTGCTGGAGTTGACATTCCAAATGACAAACGCGTAGTAATCTCATTGACTTACGTTTATGGTATCGGACTTGCAACATCTAAGAAAATTTTGGCTGCTGCTGGAATCTCAGAAGATGTTCGTGTACGTGACCTTACATCAGATCAAGAAGATGCTATTCGTCGTGAAGTGGATGCAATCAAAGTTGAAGGTGACCTTCGTCGTGAAGTAAACTTGAACATCAAACGTTTGATGGAAATCGGTTCTTACCGTGGTATTCGTCACCGTCGTGGACTTCCTGTCCGTGGACAAAACACTAAAAACAACGCTCGCACTCGTAAAGGTAAAGCTGTTGCGATTGCTGGTAAGAAAAAATAATATAGGAGGTAAAAGTCTTGGCTAAACCAACACGTAAACGTCGTGTGAAAAAGAATATCGAATCTGGTATTGCTCATATTCACGCTACATTTAATAACACTATTGTTATGATTACTGATGTGCATGGTAATGCAATTGCTTGGTCATCAGCTGGTGCTCTTGGTTTCAAAGGTTCTCGTAAATCTACACCATTCGCTGCTCAAATGGCTTCTGAAGCTGCTGCTAAATCTGCACAAGAACACGGTCTTAAATCAGTTGAAGTTACTGTAAAAGGTCCAGGTTCTGGTCGTGAGTCAGCTATTCGTGCGCTTGCTGCCGCTGGTCTTGAAGTAACAGCAATTCGTGATGTGACTCCAGTGCCACACAATGGTGCTCGTCCTCCAAAACGTCGCCGTGTATAATCATCGCATTACACTGCTTTTCGTTTAAGAGGGAGTAACTAAATGATTGAGTTTGAAAAACCAAATATAACAAAAATTGATGAAAATAAAGATTATGGCAAGTTTGTAATCGAACCACTTGAACGTGGCTACGGTACAACTCTTGGTAACTCTCTTCGTCGTGTACTACTAGCTTCTCTACCGGGAGCAGCAGTGACATCTATCAACATTGAAGGTGTCTTGCATGAGTTCGACACAGTTCCAGGTGTTCGTGAAGACGTGATGCAAATCATTCTGAACATTAAAGGGATTGCAGTGAAATCATACGTTGAAGACGAAAAAATCATTGAACTTGACGTTGAAGGTCCTGCTGAAATTACAGCTGGAGACATTTTGACTGACAGTGATATTGAAATTGTAAATCCAGATCATTATCTCTTTACAATCGGTGAAGGTTCTTCTCTAAAAGCGACAATGACTGTTAACAGTGGTCGTGGATATGTACCTGCTGATGAAAACAA
Source organism: Streptococcus oralis (assembly GCF_023109195.1). Lineage (GTDB taxonomy): Bacteria > Bacillota > Bacilli > Lactobacillales > Streptococcaceae > Streptococcus > Streptococcus oralis_BV. Next base: position 1,316,959 of record NZ_JALDUB010000001.1, on the reverse strand, counting down.
AAAAGATAATGCACCAGTTGGAACACTTGCTGTAGATTCTATTTATACACCAGTTACAAAAGTCAACTATCAAGTAGAGCCTGCTCGTGTAGGTAGCAATGATGGATTTGACAAATTAACCCTTGAAATCTTGACTAATGGAACAATTATTCCTGAAGATGCTTTAGGGCTTTCAGCACGTATCTTGACAGAACATCTTGATTTGTTTACAAATCTTACTGAGATTGCGAAGTCAACTGAAGTGATGAAAGAAGCTGATACTGAATCTGACGATCGTATTTTGGATCGTACGATTGAGGAACTGGACTTGTCTGTGCGTTCATACAACTGTTTGAAACGTGCCGGTATCAACACTGTGCATGATTTGACAGAAAAATCTGAAGCAGAGATGATGAAAGTACGAAATCTTGGACGCAAGAGTTTGGAAGAAGTGAAACTCAAACTCATTGATTTGGGTCTTGGATTAAAAGATAAATAAAGGAGGAATACATGGCTTACCGTAAACTAGGACGCACTAGCTCACAACGTAAAGCAATGCTTCGCGATTTGACAACTGACCTTTTGATCAACGAATCAATCGTGACAACTGAAGCTCGTGCTAAAGAAATCCGTAAAACTGTTGAAAAAATGATTACTCTAGGTAAACGTGGTGATTTGCATGCACGTCGTCAAGCAGCTGCTTTCGTACGTAATGAAATCGCATCTGAAAACTATGATGAAGCAACTGATAAGTACACTTCTACTACAGCACTTCAAAAATTGTTCTCAGAAATCGCACCTCGTTATGCTGAACGTAACGGTGGATACACTCGTATCCTTAAAACTGAACCACGTCGTGGTGATGCTGCGCCAATGGCGATCATCGAATTAGTATAAAATCATCAATTTTGTTGAGTGTTATGATGATGGAGTCTTGTGCTCTTAGTCTAGCTCTGGTCTACCGCTGGGACTTCGGTCCTAGCGGGAACACTCATCATCATTTGATAGGGTAGACGCTTGTTTACGAAATTGTTTTTTTCTTAAGAACAACTTCGTAAGCAGGCGTTTTTTAGTATTTTCTGTGGAAATATGCTATACTAGGAAAAAAGAAAATCAAAAACGTTCAGTTTTTCTAAAAATCGTAGAATGGGAGTCTAAAGATGAAGGCTATTATTACAGTGGTTGGCAAGGACAAGGCTGGTATTGTTGCAGGCGTGTCTACTAAGATTGCAGAGTTGGGGTTGAATATTGACGATATTTCTCAGACGGTGTTGGATGAATACTTTACCATGATGGCGGTCGTTTCTAGTAACGAAAAACAGGATTTCACTTATCTACGAAATGAGTTTGAAACTTTCGGTCAGACCTTGAATGTGAAAATCAATATTCAAAGTGCAGCGATTTTTGACGCCATGTATAATATCTAGGAGGTCATCATGGATATTAGACAAGTTACGGAAACTATTGCCATGATCGAAGAGCAGAACTTCGATATCAGAACTATCACCATGGGCATTTCCCTTTTGGACTGTATCGATCCAGACATCGAACGTGCTGCTGAAAAAATTTACCAAAAAATCACAACTAAAGCTGCAAATCTAGTGGCTGTAGGAGATGAAATTGCTGCAGAACTTGGGATTCCTATTGTTAATAAACGAGTATCGGTGACTCCGATTTCCTTGATTGGAGCAGCGACAGATGCGACGGACTATGTCGTATTGGCAAAGGCCCTTGACAAGGCTGCCAAGGAGATTGGTGTTGACTTTATCGGAGGTTTTTCGGCCTTGGTACAAAAAGGCTACCAAAAAGGAGATGAGATTCTTATCAATTCTATCCCCCGTGCTCTAGCTGAGACAGACAAGGTCTGTTCGTCTGTCAATATTGGTTCAACCAAGTCAGGTATCAACATGACTGCAGTTGCAGATATGGGACGTATCATCAAGGCAACAGCAAACTTATCAGATATGGGAGCTGCCAAATTAGTCGTATTTGCTAACGCTGTTGAGGACAATCCTTTTATGGCAGGGGCTTTCCATGGTGTCGGTGAAGCAGATGTTATCATCAATGTCGGGGTTTCGGGTCCTGGTGTGGTCAAGCGTGCCTTGGAAAAGGTTCGTGGACAGAGCTTTGATGTAGTAGCCGAGACGGTCAAGAAAACGGCCTTTAAGATTACTCGTATCGGTCAATTGGTCGGGCAAATGGCGAGTGAACGCCTTAGTGTTGACTTTGGAATTGTCGACCTAAGCTTGGCACCTACTCCTGCGGTAGGTGATTCTGTGGCACGTGTCCTTGAGGAAATGGGCCTAGAAACAGTTGGTACGCATGGGACGACGGCTGCCCTCGCTCTTTTGAATGACCAAGTTAAAAAAGGTGGTGTCATGGCTTGTAATCAGGTTGGCGGCTTGTCTGGTGCTTTTATCCCTGTTTCTGAAGATGAGGGAATGATTGCTGCGGTGCAAAATGGTTCTCTGAATTTAGAGAAACTAGAGGCTATGACAGCTATCTGTTCAGTTGGTTTGGACATGATCGCCATTCCAGAGGATACGCCTGCTGAGACTATTGCAGCGATGATTGCGGATGAGGCGGCAATCGGAGTCATCAATATGAAGACAACAGCTGTCCGTATTATTCCAAAGGGCAAAGAAGGCGATATGATTGAGTTTGGTGGCTTGCTAGGGACAGCACCAGTGATGAAGGTCAATGGGGCTTCGTCTGTCGATTTCATCTCTCGAGGTGGCCAAATTCCAGCTCCAATCCATAGTTTTAAAAATTAATAAAAAAGCGAGAAGATTTAAGTTGAGTTTAAGGATGACTGTGTATACTATAATCATTAAATAAAGACCTCCTAACTTTATTTAATAGAAATCCTAAACTTTTTCATAATAATCTCCTAGGGAAGCTACCATGAGGGTAGCTTTTCTTTTGGTAAAATTAGGAGAAGGAGCTTTGCTTTTGAAAGCTAAATATTTCTTTAAACCATGATATAATAGAAGAAAATGGAGGATAGAAAATGTCTAAAGTAAGATTATACTTGGTACGTCATGGAAAAACCATGTTTAACACGATTGGACGTGCTCAGGGATGGAGTGATACGCCTTTGACTGCAGAAGGTGAGTTGGGAATTCATGAGTTGGGAATTGGCTTGAGAGAGTCTGGTTTGCAATTTGACCGAGCTTATTCCAGTGATTCAGGGCGTACCATTCAGACCATGGGAATCGTCCTAGAAGAACTGGGCTTACAAGGGAAAATCCCTTACCGTATGGATAAGCGAATCCGTGAGTGGTGCTTTGGTAGTTTTGATGGGGCCTATGATGGGGACCTCTTTATGGGATTGATTCCGAGAATTTTCAATGTAGACCATGTTCATCAGTTGTCTTATGCAGAACTAGCAGAAGGTTTGGTAGAGGTTGATACTGCAGGCTGGGCTGAAGGTTGGGAAAAACTCAGTGGCCGAATCAAGGAAGGCTTTGAGTCGATTGCCAAAGAAATGGAAGAACAAGGTGGCGGAAATGCCTTGGTTGTCAGCCACGGGATGACCATTGGTACGATGGTTTATCTCATCAATGGCATGCATCCGCATGGTCTCGATAATGGTAGTGTGACCATTCTAGAATACGAGAACGGTCAATTTACAGTCGAAGTTGTTGGCGACCGTAGCTATCGAGAACTCGGACGTGAGAAGATGTTAGAGACAAATAGTTAATAGAAGTTAGCTCCGATTAGGAGCTAATTTTGAGTTAAAGGATATGATTTAAATCAATAGTTCCGAAAAAGTAAAAATTTTTGGGAGATGTTATGAAAGGAAAGCTAGAATTATTTTAGAGAAATAATACCCTAAAGTCCAACATAGTGGTATCCGATATAAACAGAGTGAAATCAAACTAAAAAGATTGAATCTTGCATAACGCAAAACTCAATCCTTCATTAAAAAAATATTTATCATGTTTAGTAATCATTCAAATCTAGTTGAAAGGTATGTTATATTTGAATGAAATTACCAAATATAAGGGAAAATTCGATAGCGAACCTTTTGACAGTATGTTTCATATGCTTCTCCAAAATGATTGTATAAGGCTTTTTCTTCTACTTTTAATCGAATACTGTAACCAACTACCAATAGAATGAGACAAATAATAATTGTGAGAGGATTTAATGAAACAATTGACAAGCCAAGTATGGATACGATGCTACCAGTATAGGCAGGATTTCTTACTATAGAGTAGGGACCTGCTTCTACCAACTGCTGACTATCTGTTGTTTGAACCGCAAGTGTAAAATTCTTCCCAAGATAATTAACTGCATAGATACGTAATACAAAGCCGGCTAGAGAAAGGAGAATTCCAATATAGATCAAAAAATGTGGCAATTGAGCTATAGAAGGTAGAAGTTGTTCATTCATTAATAGAAGACAACAAACAACACTACCAATAATGATGTAACGACTTCCTTTGTCTTCAGAGTTATTTTCATTGTTTGATTTTGTTTTCCTTTTAATCCACGTTTCTGTGATGATGAAAATGAGAATGAACCCATATGCAAAAATAGTTTGTAAATCCATGATTATTTCCTCCAGTTAGCATTATACAACTTTCAATTTTAGTGGTCAATTAAAAGGAAATAGTTAGAGTATGTTTTGTAATAGGTATCAATGGAAACTTCATGATTTCATCTGTAAAAATCTCTTGAAAATGGTATAATAGTAACATCATAAAATTGGAGAGAGACCATGAGTTTTTACAATCATAAAGAAATTGAACCTAAGTGGCAGGGCTACTGGGCAGAACATCATACATTTAAGACAGGAACAGATGCATCAAAACCGAAGTTTTATGCTCTCGATATGTTCCCATATCCTTCAGGAGCTGGATTGCACGTAGGACACCCAGAAGGTTATACAGCGACTGATATCCTTAGCCGTTACAAACGTGCCCAAGGTTACAATGTCCTTCACCCAATGGGTTGGGATGCCTTTGGTTTGCCAGCTGAGCAATACGCTATGGATACGGGGAATGACCCGGCAGAATTTACAGCAGAAAACATTGCCAACTTCAAACGTCAAATCAATGCGCTTGGATTCTCTTACGACTGGGACCGTGAAGTCAACACAACAGATCCAAACTACTACAAATGGACTCAGTGGATCTTCACCAAGCTTTACGAAAAAGGCTTGGCCTATGAAGCCGAAGTACCAGTAAACTGGGTAGAAGAATTGGGAACAGCTATCGCCAACGAAGAAGTCCTGCCTGACGGAACTTCTGAACGTGGTGGCTATCCTGTTGTTCGCAAACCAATGCGCCAATGGATGCTTAAAATCACGGCCTATGCAGAGCGCTTGCTTAACGACTTGGATGAGTTGGATTGGCCAGAGTCTATCAAGGATATGCAACGCAACTGGATTGGTAAATCAACTGGTGCCAATGTAACCTTTAAAGTTAAGGGAACAGACAAGGAATTCACAGTCTTTACGACTCGTCCTGACACTCTTTTCGGTGCGACCTTCACAGTCTTGGCTCCTGAGCATGAACTAGTAGATGCCATCACAAGCTCAGAGCAAGCTGATGCAGTTGCAGACTACAAACACCAAGCTAGTCTCAAGTCTGACTTGGCTCGTACCGACCTTGCCAAAGAAAAAACTGGTGTATGGACTGGTGCTTATGCCATCAATCCTGTCAATGGCAAGGAAATCCCAATCTGGATTGCAGACTATGTTCTTGCTAGTTATGGAACAGGTGCCGTTATGGCTGTGCCAGCCCATGACCAACGTGACTGGGAATTTGCCAAACAATTTGACCTTCCAATCGTAGAAGTGCTAGAAGGTGGAAACGTTGAAGAAGCTGCCTATACTGAAGATGGTCTTCATGTCAATTCAGACTTCCTAGATGGCCTTAACAAAGAAGACGCTATTGCTAAGATTGTGGCTTGGTTGGAAGAGAAAGGTTGCGGTCAAGAGAAGGTTACCTACCGTCTCCGCGATTGGCTCTTTAGCCGTCAACGTTATTGGGGTGAACCAATCCCAATCATTCATTGGGAAGATGGGACTTCAACAGCTGTTCCTGAAAATGAATTGCCACTTGTCTTGCCAGTAACCAAGGACATCCGTCCTTCAGGTACTGGTGAAAGCCCGTTGGCTAACTTGACAGATTGGCTGGAAGTGACTCGTGAAGATGGCGTCAAAGGTCGTCGTGAAACCAACACCATGCCACAATGGGCTGGTTCAAGCTGGTACTACCTCCGCTATATTGACCCGCACAATACTGAGAAATTGGCTGATGAGGACCTCCTCAAACAATGGTTGCCAGTAGATATCTACGTGGGTGGTGCAGAGCATGCTGTACTTCACTTGCTCTATGCTCGTTTCTGGCACAAATTCCTCTATGACCTCGGTGTTGTTCCGACTAAGGAACCATTCCAAAAACTCTTTAACCAAGGGATGATTTTGGGAACAAGCTACCGTGACCACCGTGGAGCTCTTGTAGCGACTGATAAGGTTGAAAAACGTGACGGTTCTTTCTTCCATCTGGAAACAGGAGAAGAGTTGGAGCAAGCACCAGCCAAGATGTCTAAATCGCTCAAGAACGTTGTTAACCCAGACGATGTGGTGGAACAATATGGTGCCGATACCCTTCGTGTTTATGAAATGTTCATGGGGCCACTTGATGCTTCAATTGCTTGGTCAGAAGAAGGTCTGGAAGGAAGCCGTAAGTTCCTTGACCGTGTTTACCGTTTGATTACAAGTAAAGAAATTGTTGCGGAAAATAATGGTGCTCTTGACAAGGTTTACAATGAAACCGTTAAATCTGTTACTGAGCAAATCGAATCCATGAAATTCAACACAGCCATTGCCCAACTTATGGTCTTTGTCAACGCTGCTAATAAGGAAGACAAACTCTATGTGGACTACGCCAAAGGCTTTATTCAATTGATTGCCCCATTTGCACCTCATTTGGCAGAAGAACTCTGGCAAACTGTTGCTGCAACAGGTGAGTCCATCTCTTATGTAGCTTGGCCAACTTGGGACGAAAGCAAATTGGTTGAAGACGAAATCGAAATCGTCATCCAAATCAAAGGAAAAGTCCGTGCCAAACTCATGGTCGCTAAAGACCTATCACGTGAAGAATTGCAAGAAATTGCTCTAGCGGATGAAAAAGTCAAAGCAGAGATTGACGGTAAGGAAATCGTGAAAGTGATTAGTGTCCCTAATAAACTCGTTAATATCGTCGTTAAATAACGAGTTTATTAGCCCTATCTGCCACCTTCAATAGTCCACTGGACTATTGAAGCCAACCAAACTCGTTAATATCGTTGTGAAATAAGATAGGAATCCTTCAGAGTAGAATCTGGAGGATTTTTTGAATTTTTTCATGAAAGTATGATATACTATGTGCAATTATAAAGTTTGAAAAGTGAATCAAGGAGAAAACAATGTCAGTAAACGAATATGGTCAGATAATTGGTGAGTCAATGGAAGGTTATACTCCAGGAGAATTGCCTTCCATTGATTTCTTAGAAGGGCGCTACGCTCGGATAGAGGCTCTTTCGGTGGAAAAGCATGCGGAGGATCTGCTAGCTGTTTATGGTCCTGATACGCCTCGTGAGATGTGGACCTACCTTTTTCAGGAACCAGTGGCAGATATGGAGGAACTGGTTACTGTCTTAAATCAGATGTTGGCTCGTAAGGACCGTTTTTACTATGCGATTATAGACAAGGCAACTGGTAAGGCTTTGGGGACTTTTTCTCTCATGCGTATTGACCAGAATAACCGAGTAATAGAAGTGGGTGCCGTCACTTTTTCTCCAGAATTAAGGGGAACACGTATAGGGACAGAGGCTCAATATCTCCTAGCTCGCTATGTTTTTGAGGAGCTTAACTATCGTCGCTATGAGTGGAAATGCGATGCTCTAAATCTGCCATCCAGACGAGCTGCGGAGCGTTTGGGATTTGTCTATGAAGGAACCTTCCGCCAGGCAGTCGTTTATAAGGGGCGTACGAGAGATACGGATTGGTTGTCTATGATTGATAAGGACTGGCCTCAAGTTAAAGCTCGTTTGGAAGCATGGTTGGCTCCTGAAAATTTTGATAAAAATGGACGGCAGTACAAGAGCTTGAGAGAATTCTAAGAGGTGTTGGGATGATAACTATTAGAAAGCAAGAAATCGTCAAGCTAGAGGATGTTTTGCATCTCTATCAGGCAGTTGGATGGACAAATTATACACATCAACCTCAGATGTTGGAGAAGGCCTTGTCTCACTCATTAGCGATTTATCTAGCACTTGATGGTGATGCTGTGGTGGACTTGGTTCGTTTGGTCGGAGATGGTTTTTCATCGATTTTTGTCCAGGATTTGATTGTTTTGCCTAGCTATCAGCACCAAGGGATTGGTAGCAACTTGATGAAAGAGGCTTTGGGTGATTACAAAGATGCCTATCAAGTCCAACTAGTGACCGAACAAACAGAAAAAACCTTGGGATTCTATCGTTCTCTGGGATTTGAAACCTTATCTACTTATGATTGTACAGGAATGATTTGGGTAGATCGAAAAAGATAAAAAAATCATTTTTTCTTAAGTAAAGTTTAAGTCTCCTTGTGTATCATATAATCATTAAATAAAGACCTCCTAATACTCTTCGAAAATCTCATCAACATTCGTTAGAGTCGACTTAACTAACTATAGTTATGCTTGCGTCTATCTGCCTAGTCTGATTTCGATTTTCATTGAGTACCCTTTATTTAATAATGAAATCCCAAACTTTTCTTTTTCATAATAATCTCCCTAATGAAGCCACCCAATCAGGTGGCTTTTTTATGATTTGGAGAGGAAAAATCCATTTGAAAAAAATTTTTTAAAAAATGATAAATCAGAGAAAAAGTTAAGTTAGCTTTAAGATTCATCTTGTATTATATAATCATTAAATAAAGACCTCCTAATACTCTTCGAAAATCTCACCATACTTCGTTAGAGTCGACTTAGCTAACTATAGTTATGCTTGCGTCTATCTGCCTAGTCTGATTTCGATTTTCATTGAGTACCCTTTATTTAATGAAATCCTAAACTTTTCTTTTTCATAATAATCTCCCTAAAGAAGCCACCCAATCAGGTGGCTTTTTTGTTTGTGGCTTGGATTTTTGATATAATAGAGCCATGAGTAGAATTTTAGACAATGAGATCATGGGGGATGAGGAGTTAGTAGAACGTACCCTCCGTCCCCAATATTTACGTGAATATATTGGACAGGATAAGGTCAAGGACCAGCTGCAAATCTTTATTGAGGCAGCAAAAATGCGGGATGAGGCGCTGGACCATGTTCTTTTATTTGGTCCTCCAGGTCTCGGGAAAACAACCATGGCCTTTGTTATTGCCAATGAACTGGGGGTCAATCTCAAGCAAACGTCTGGTCCTGTCATTGAAAAAGCAGGTGACTTGGTAGCGATTTTGAATGATTTGGAGCCGGGAGACGTCCTCTTTATCGACGAGATTCATCGCTTGCCCATGTCGGTAGAAGAGGTACTTTATAGTGCCATGGAGGACTTCTACATTGATATCATGATTGGTGCTGGTGAAGGCAGTCGCAGTGTCCATTTGGACTTGCCACCTTTCACCTTGATTGGTGCAACGACACGTGCGGGGATGCTCTCAAATCCTTTGAGAGCACGTTTCGGGATTACAGGCCATATGGAATACTATGCCCATGCTGATTTGACGGAGATTGTTGAGCGGACGGCAGATATCTTTGAGATGGCAATCACCCACGAGGCAGCTGCTGAGCTGGCCTTGCGTAGTCGGGGAACTCCTCGTATCGCCAATCGCCTCCTTAAGCGCGTGCGCGATTTTGCCCAGATTATGGGAAATGGGGTTATCGATGATGTCATTACCGATAAGGCTTTGACCATGCTGGATGTTGACCGTGAAGGTCTAGACTATGTGGACCAAAAAATCCTCCGTACCATGATTGAGATGTACGGTGGTGGTCCTGTCGGGCTGGGAACCCTTTCGGTTAATATCGCCGAGGAGCGTGAGACGGTAGAAGATATGTACGAACCCTACCTCATCCAAAAAGGCTTTATCATGCGAACTCGTTCTGGACGGGTGGCGACAGCTAAGGCATATGAGCATTTAGGGTATGAATACAATGAAAAATAAGCAAGAAATTCTAGACGTTTTTAGAGAAAATCCAGATATAATGGCTATTTTGCCCATCATTCGTAACCTTGGTCTGAAAGACTCCTGGTTGGCGGCAGGTTCAGTCAGGAATTTCATCTGGAATCTCTTGTCAGATAAATCCCCTTTTGATCATGAAACGGATGTGGATGTGATTTTCTTTGATCCAGATATTTCTTATGAGGAAACAGTAACCCTGGAGAACAAGATGAGAGAAGATTTTCCTCAGTATCGGTGGGAGTTGAAAAATCAGGTCTATATGCACCAGCACAGTCCACACACTGCTCCCTATACCAGTTCTCGTGATGCTATGAGTAAATATCCTGAGCGCTGTACGGCGGTAGGTCTTCGTTTGCATGCTGACACAACTTTAGAGCTCTTTGCGCCTTATGGTTTAGAGGATATTTTTAACTTTCACGTATCCCCAACTCCTCATTTCCTAGATAATGAGGACCGAATGAAGCTCTATCAAGAACGATTGTCCAAGAAAAATTGGCAAGAAAAATGGAAAAATCTGACTTTCTCAAAAAACTTAAGAAAAATTTAAGTTAGGGACGGTATACTAGGTTCATAAGTTAAGAGGAACTTAACTTAAACTCCTAAAACTTTTTCATAATAATCTCCCTATAAAATTAAGTCGCCCAATCAGGCGGCTTATTTTTTGTCTGTAAGGAGAGCTAATAACTTAGCAATAGAAGAAAATAGGGAAATATGGTATAATGAAACGATAGATTTTTGAATAGGAATAAGAACATGTTTGGATTTTTTAAGAAAGATAAAGCTGTAGAAGTTGAGGTTCCAACACAGGTTCCTGCTCATATTGGCATCATCATGGATGGGAATGGTCGTTGGGCTAAAAAACGGATGCAACCGCGGGTCTTCGGACACAAGGCGGGGATGGAAGCCCTTCAAAAGGTGACCAAGGCAGCTAACAAGATGGGAGTCAAGGTCATCACGGTTTATGCCTTTTCAACGGAAAACTGGACACGCCCAGATCAAGAGGTCAAGTTTATCATGAACTTGCCAGTCGAATTTTATGATAACTATGTCCCTGAATTGCACGCAAATAACGTTAAGATTCAGATGATTGGGGAGACAGACCGTTTGCCTAAGCCGACTTTTGAAGCTTTGAAAAAAGCAGAGGAATTGACCAAGAACAATACGGGCTTGATTCTCAATTTTGCGCTTAACTATGGTGGCCGTGCTGAAATTACGCAGGCTCTTAAGGGCTTGGCTCAAGATGTTCTAGATGCTAAAATCAACCCTGGTGACATCACAGAAGATATGATTGGGGACTATCTTTTCACGCAGCACCTGCCAAAGGATTTGCGGGATCCTGATTTGATTATCCGTACGAGTGGTGAGTTGCGTTTAAGTAATTTCTTGCCATGGCAAGCAGCCTATAGTGAGCTTTACTTTACGGATACCTTGTGGCCTGATTTTGATGAAGCCGCCTTGCAGGAAGCTATTGCTGCTTTTAACCATCGCAATCGCCGTTTTGGAGGAGTTTAGGAGAAGATATGACCAAGGATTTACAAAAGAGAACATTGTTTGCGGTATTGGCCCTGGCGATTTTCCTTCCAGTCTTGTTTGCGGGAGGGCTCTTGTTGCAGATAGGGATTGGCTTGTTAGCGATGCTAGGTGTCCATGAACTCTTGCACATGAAGGGGCTAAAGACTATGACCATTGAGGGCGCTTTGACTCTTTTTGCGACCTTCGCTCTCACAGTTCCTTTAGAAAATTACCTAACATTTTTGCCTGTTGATGGGAATGTAGTTGCCTATAGTGTTCTGATTACCATAATGCTAGGGACAACCGTTTTCAGTAAAAACTATACGATTGAAGATGCCGCTTTCCCAATTGCTGTGAGCTTTTATGTTGGTTTTGGCTTCAATGCCTTACTAGATGCTCGGGTGGCAGGTTTTGACAAGGTACTTTTGGCCCTTTTTATCGTTTGGGCGACAGATAGCGCAGCCTACCTGACAGGGATGAATTTTGGTAAACATAAGTTGGCTCCGAGAGTTTCTCCTAATAAGAGTATTGAGGGCTTTGTCGGGGGTATTCTAGGTGCGGTACTGATAACGGTAATCTTCATGCTAGTGGACAGTACAGTTGCTCTTCCTTATGGGATTTATAGAATGAGTCTCTTTGCAGCCTTCTTCAGTGTGGCAGGTCAGTTTGGTGACTTGATTGAGAGTGCCATGAAACGCCATTTCGGTGTCAAGGACTCTGGAAAATTTATCCCTGGACATGGTGGTGTATTGGATCGCTTTGACAGCATGCTGATTGTGTTTCCAATGATGCACTTATTCGGCCTGTTTTAAAGAAAGGAATATTGAATGATTGGATTGCTAACCTTTATCCTCGTTTTTGGGATTATTGTGGTGGTGCATGAGTTTGGACATTTTTATTTTGCCAAGAAATCAGGCATTCTAGTTCGTGAATTTGCCATTGGTATGGGGCCCAAGATTTTTTCCCATATCGGTAAGGATGGCACTGCTTATACAATTCGTATCCTTCCTCTAGGAGGCTATGTTCGTATGGCAGGCTGGGGTGATGATGCGACAGAAATTAAGACAGGAACTCCGGTCAGTTTAACACTTGCTGACGATGGTAAGGTCAAACGGATCAACCTCTCAGGGAAGAAGTTGGATCAAACGGCTCTTCCTATGCAGGTAACCCAGTTTGACTTTGAAGACAAGCTCTTTATCAAGGGTTTGGTCCTGGAAGAAGAAAAGACTTTTACAGTCGATCATGATGCAACGGTTGTTGAAGAAGATGGAACCGAAGTACGCATTGCCCCTTTGGATGTACAGTATCAAAATGCTTCTATCTGGGGCAAGCTCATCACCAACTTTGCAGGTCCTATGAATAACTTTATCTTAGGTGTTGTTGTTTTTTGGATCTTGATCTTTTTGCAAGGCGGTGTTAGAGATACTCAGACCAATCTCTTTCATGTCATGCCAGAGGGAGCTTTGGCTAAGGTGGGCGTAGCTGAGACAGCTCAAATCACCAAGGTCGGCTCGCATGAGGTTAAGAATTGGCAAGACTTGACCCAGGCTGTGGAAGCAGATACCAAGGACAAGACCGCCCCGACCTTGGATGTGACCATTTCTGAAAATGGTAGCGAAAAACAAGTCACTGTGACTCCAGAAGAAAATCAAGGACGTTATATTCTTGGGGTTCAACCGGGGGTCAAGTCAGACTTTCTATCCATGTTTGTTGGTGGATTTACGACAGCTGCTGACTCGGGGCTCCGTATCCTTTCGGCTCTGAAAAACTTGATTTTCCATCCAGATTTGAACAAACTCGGTGGTCCCGTTGCTATTTTTAAGGCAAGTAGCGATGCTGCTAAAAATGGTCTTGAGAATGTCCTCTACTTCCTAGCTATGATTTCCATCAATATTGGAATTTTTAACTTGATTCCTATCCCGGCTTTGGATGGTGGAAAGATTGTGCTCAACATCCTAGAGGCTATCCGCCGGAAACCCCTTAAACAAGAAATTGAAACCTATGTCACCATGGCTGGTGTAGTTATCATGGTTGTCTTGATGCTAGCTGTGACCTGGAATGACATTATGCGACTCTTCTTTTAGATAATCGAGGAATATTATGAAACAAAGTAAAATGCTAATCCCAACGCTTCGCGAAATGCCAAGCGATGCTCAAGTTATCAGCCACGCCCTTATGTTGCGTGCTGGTTATGTCCGTCAAGTTTCTGCCGGTGTTTATTCTTACCTGCCACTCGCTAACCGTGTGATTGAAAAGGCTAAGAATATCATGCGCCAAGAGTTTGATAAGATTGGTGCGGTGGAGATGTTGGCTCCTGCCCTTCTCAGTGCCGATCTTTGGCGTGAATCAGGTCGTTATGAAACTTATGGTGAAGACCTTTATAAACTGAAAAACCGTGAAAAGTCAGACTTTATTCTAGGTCCGACCCACGAAGAGACTTTTACAGCTATTGTCCGTGATTCTGTTAAGTCTTACAAGCAATTGCCACTCAATCTCTACCAAATTCAACCGAAATACCGTGATGAAAAACGTCCACGTAACGGGCTTCTCCGTACGCGTGAATTTATCATGAAAGACGGCTATAGTTTCCATGCTAATTACGATAGTTTGGATGTGACTTATGACGAGTACAAAGCGGCCTATGAACGTATCTTTACTCGTAGTGGCTTGGACTTCAAGGCTATAATCGGTGATGGTGGCGCCATGGGTGGTAAGGATAGCCAAGAATTTATGGCCATCACACCAGCCCGTACAGACCTTGACCGCTGGGTTGTCTTGGACAAGTCAGTTGCCTCATTTGATGAAATTCCTGCAGAAGTGCAAGAAGAAATCAAGGCAGAATTGCTCAAATGGATGGTTTCTGGTGAAGACACCATCGCCTACTCAACTGAGTCTAGCTATGCAGCTAACTTAGAAATGGCAACAAACGAGTACAAACCAAGCAACCGTGTCGTTGCGGAAGAAGAAGTGATTCGAGTGGAAACTCCAGGTGTTAAATCCATCGATGAAGTTGCAGCCTTCCTTAATGTGCCAGAAGAGCAAACGATTAAAACTCTCTTCTACATGGCAGATGGAGAACTTGTTGTAGCCCTTCTAGTTGGAAATGACCAACTCAATGAAGTTAAGTTGAAAAACCACTTGGGAGCAGATTTCTTTGATGTTGCGAGCGAGGAAGAAGTAGCAAATGTTATCTCAGCTGGCTTTGGTTCGCTTGGCCCAGTTGGTTTGCCAGAAAATGTGAAAATCATTGCAGACCGTAAGGTACAAGATGTTCGCAATGCTGTTGTGGGGGCCAACGAAGATGGTTACCACTTGACGGGTGTGAACCCAGGTCGTGATTTCACTGCAGAATACGTGGATATCCGCGAAGTTCGTGAGGGTGAAATTTCACCAGACGGACAAGGCGTTCTTAACTTCGCGCGTGGTATCGAGATCGGTCATATTTTCAAACTCGGCACTCGTTATTCAGCAAGTATGGGCGCAGATGTTTTGGATGAAAATGGTCGTGCTGTGCCAATCATCATGGGATGTTACGGTATTGGTGTTAGCCGTCTTCTCTCAGCAGTTATGGAGCAACACGCCCGCCTCTTTGTCAACAAAACGCCTAAAGGGGAATACCGTTATGCTTGGGGAGTTAACTTCCCTAAAGAATTGGCGCCATTTGATGTGCATTTGATCACTGTCAATGTCAAGGATGAAGAAGCGCAAGCCTTAACAGAAAAACTTGAAGCAAGCTTGATGGGAGCTGGTTACGAAGTCTTGACAGACGACCGTAACGAACGTGTCGGAGTGAAGTTTAGCGATAGCGACTTGATTGGTCTGCCAATCCGTATCACTGTTGGGAAGAAAGCAGCCGATGGCATCGTAGAAGTTAAGATTAAGGCGACTGGTGACACCATCGAAGTTCATGCAGACAACTTGCTCGAAACCCTTGAAATCCTCAGCAAGAAATAAAAACTATAATCAGAAGAAAAACAAGGCAAAAATGTAACTAGTTTTTACCTTGTTTTTTCTATATAATGGGAAAAATGAATAAACGAAGAGGTAAAGCTATGCTAAAATTTCCAAAGGATTTTGTCTGGGGTTCCTCCACTTCTGGACCACAGACAGAAGGTCGTGTACCTGGTGACGGCAAGGGAGACAATCTCTGGGATTATTGGTTCCAAGTAGAGCCAAATCGTTACTACAATGGAATTGGACCTGATAAAACATCGACTTTTTACGAAAACTGGGAAAAGGATATTGAGCTTTTGGTAGAGACTGGGCATACAGCCTTCCGAACTTCTATCCAGTGGTCTCGTATTTTCCCACAGGGCCGTGAAGAGGTCAATCCGCAAGGGGTGGCTTTCTACCGTCAGGTCTTTGAAGCCATTAAGGCCAAGGGAATTCGTCTCTTAGTTAATCTCTATCACTTCGACCTGCCTTTTGCCCTCCAAGAAGACGGCGATGGTTGGGAAAATAAGGCAACTGTCAAGGCTTATGAAGACTATGCTCGTTTTTGTTTTGAGACATACGGTGACTTGGTGGACCAATGGATTACCTTTAACGAGCCCATCGTTCCCGTAGAGTTTGGCTATTTTTACGATGCCCACTATCCTCACAAGGTAGATGCCAAAGCAGCAGTTAAGGTTGCCTATCATACGCAACTGGCTAGTAGTCTTGCGGTTAAGGCCTGTCATGAAGTTTTGCCTGATTCCAAGATTGGGATTGTCCTCAACTTGACACCAGCCTATCCACGTAGCCAGCATCCCGCAGATGTCAAGGCTGCTCGCATTGCGGATCTCTTCCAAGCCCAATCTTTCCTAGATCCGTCTGTCTTGGGAGCTTATCCAGAAGAGTTAGTAGAGATTTTAGCTGAGCATGATTTGCTGCCAGAGTATACTGTTGAAGAATTAGAATTCATTCGCGAGAATACAGTTGATTTCCTAGGAGTTAACTACTACCAGCCTTTGCGTGTCATGGCGCCACGTTTTGCTAAACATCCAGACAGTCCCCTCTTGCCAGAACATTTTTACGAGCCTTATATCATGCCGGGCCGTAAAATCAATCCTCACCGTGGATGGGAAATTTATGAGCAAGGGATTTATGATATTGCCCAAAATATCAAGGAAAATTATGGTAATATTGAGTGGATGTTGACAGAGAATGGTATGGGTGTTGAAGGGGAAGAAAAATTCCGTCAAGATGGGATGATTCAAGATGATTACCGTATTGACTTTGTCAAAGGACATCTTCGTGAACTTCACCGTGCGATTGAAGATGGAGCCAACTGTAAAGGATACTTAATATGGACCTTTATTGACTGCTGGTCATGGCTCAATAGCTATAAAAATCGCTACGGTCTGGTTGAGCTTAACTTGGAAACGCAGGAACGACGCCTGAAGAAATCAGGCCACTGGTTCAAGGAACTAAGCGACCATAATGGATTTTAAGAATAAAAAGAGTGAGATGGTGTTCATCTCACTTTTTATTACAATATCATCACCAAGGTCCCAATCGTAATCAAGATACAGCCAATAATTGTTTTAAACGTCAGGACATCCTGTAGGAAGAAAAAGGCTAGAACGAGGGTAATGACGAGACTGAATTTATCGACAGCAGATACCTCAGTCGCATTGCCCATCTGTAGGGCCTTGTAGTAGCAGAGCCAGGAGGCGCCAGTGGCCAAGCCTGATAAGATGAGAAAGAGCCAACTTTTTCTACTGATATTGACAATTTCGGTCTGACTATTGGTCAAGAAAACCATGGCCCAGGCCATAAGAATGACGACGGCTGTACGAATAGCGGTTGCTAGATTGGATGGAACTCCTTCAATCCCAATCTTGGCTAAAATTGACGTTAAGGCTGCAAAGATAGCTGATAAAAGTGCGAAGAAAAACCACATAGCAAATACCTCCTCCCCTTATTATAAGTAATTGATGCCGACTTGTCAGGTATCAAGTGAAATCTTGATAAAATACTAGATAGAAAAACTATACCAATTTTTATTCTTGACAAGTGAGAAAAACAAGTATATACTGTCTTTACTGATTCCGTAAAGCGAGAATTAGACTATACCAATTTAAGGAGAAAGCACAGCTAGTCTGTGTCGTATATACTATGTGTGGAATTGTTGGTGTTGTTGGAAGCACAAATGCAACTGATATTTTGATTCAAGGGCTTGAAAAGCTCGAATACCGTGGTTATGATTCTGCGGGGATTTTTGTCCTAGGTGGTGCTGAAAATCATCTAGTCAAGGCTGTTGGTCGTATCGCAGAATTGTCTGCTAAAACTACTGGTGTTGAGGGAATAACTGGTATCGGTCATACGCGTTGGGCGACTCATGGGAAACCAACGGAAGACAATGCTCACCCACATCGCTCTGAGACTGGACGTTTTGTCTTGGTGCACAATGGAGTGATTGAAAACTACCTTGAAATCAAGGAAGAATACCTTGCAGGTCACCACTTTAAGGGGCAAACAGATACGGAAATCGCTGTTCACTTGATTGGGAAATTTGTTGAAGAAGATGGTTTGTCAGTTCTTGAAGCCTTCAAAAAAGCCCTTCATATCATCCGTGGTTCTTATGCCTTTGCTTTGGTGGATTCAGAAGATGCAGATGTTATCTATGTTGCTAAAAATAAATCTCCACTACTAGTCGGGCTTGGTGAAGGCTACAATATGGTCTGCTCGGATGCTATGGCCATGATTCGCGAGACAAGTCAGTTTATGGAAATTCATGACCAAGAGCTGGTTATTGTCCGTAAAGACAGTGTGGAAGTGCAGGATTATGACGGGCATACTCTGGAGCGTGAAAGCTACACTGCTGAGCTAGATCTGTCCGATATCGGTAAGGGGACTTATCCATACTATATGCTCAAAGAAATCGATGAACAGCCAACTGTGATGCGTAAGCTAATCAACACATACTCTGATGAGAATCAACAGATGGTTGTGGATCCTGAGATTGTTAAAGCGGTTCAGGAGGCAGATCGAATTTATATCATTGCAGCTGGAACTTCTTATAATGCAGGTTATGCTTCTAAAATGATGCTAGAAGAATTAACTGATACGCCTGTGGAATTGGGTATTGCATCTGAATGGGGTTATGCTATGCCGCTACTGAGCAAAAAACCAATGTTTATTTTGCTTAGTCAGTCAGGTGAAACTGCTGATAGTCGTCAAGTTTTAGTAAAAGCTAATGAAATGGGAATTCCAAGTTTAACTGTAACTAATGTTGCAGGCTCTACACTATCTCGTGAAGCAACTTATACTATGTTATTGCATGCTGGTCCAGAAATTGCTGTAGCTTCAACTAAGGCTTATACAGGACAAGTGGCGACATTAGCATTTCTTGCTAAGGCAGTTGGTGAAGCTAATGGGAATGAAAAAGCTAAAAAGTTTGATTTAGTGCGTGAACTTTCAATTGTAGCTCAGTCTATTGAGTCTACACTTTCAGAGAAAGAATTGATTGAAGAAAAGGTTAGAGGACTCTTAGAAACAACTCGTAATGCTTTCTACATTGGACGTGGTCAGGACTACTATGTAGTTATGGAGGCTAGCCTAAAACTTAAGGAAATTTCTTATATTCAGTGTGAAGGTTTTGCGGCAGGAGAACTTAAACATGGAACTATATCTTTAATTGAGGATGGTACACCTGTTATTGCCTTAATTTCTGACAATCCAACCGTCGCTTCTCATACTCGTGGTAATATTTCTGAAGTAGTAGCTCGTGGAGCTAATGCTCTAACTATTGTGGAAGAAGGAATAGAAAAAGAAGGTGATGACATTATTATTAATAAAGTTCATCCATATCTATCTAGTATTTCTATGGTTATTCCTACTCAATTGATTGCTTACTATGCTTCACTTCACCGTGGACTGGATGTAGATAAACCACGTAATTTGGCTAAGGCTGTTACAGTTGAATAATAAATAGATGAACAATAGGCGTAAGACTGGGAGGGTTATCTCTTAGATTTTACAGCCTATTTTTAATAACTCATAATTTGAATTTTTGATGCGGTTTTCGGTACATTTTGTTTTGTAATATGGTATAAAAAAAGAATTTTGTAACAAAAGTTGATTTTTTTGGCACAAAATCTGTGACAAAGCTTTAGTTTTAAGCGTTTTCATTTTTGTATATACTAGATTTAAAGAAAAGGAGGAAAATCCTAATGGAAGAAAAAGTATCTTTGAAAGTTAGAGTTCAAAAACTGGGAACATCACTTTCAAACATGGTTATGCCCAATATTGGAGCTTTTATTGCTTGGGGAGTGTTAACTGCCCTCTTCATTCCTGATGGCTATCTACCAAATGAACAATTGGCTGCCATTGTTGGTCCTATGTTGACTTATCTACTGCCGACTCTAATTGGTTATACAGGTGGTTATGTAATTTATGGACAACGTGGTGCCGTCGTAGGGGCTATTGCTACTGTTGGTGCAATTACAGGTTCTAGTGTTCCAATGTTTATCGGAGCTATGGTAATGGGACCACTGGGAGGATGGACTATCAAGAAATTTGATGAGAAGTTCCAGGAAAAAATTCGTTCCGGCTTTGAAATGTTAGTTAATAACTTCTCAGCTGGTCTAGTTGGTTTTGCATTATTGCTTTTGGCTTTTTACGCAATCGGTCCAGTCGTATCGACTCTTACTGGAGCTGTTGGAAATGGTGTTGAGGCTATTGTCAATGCTAAACTCCTACCTTTGGCAAACATTATTATCGAACCAGCAAAGGTACTTTTCCTTAATAATGCTCTTAATCATGGAATCTTTACACCTCTGGGAGCTGAGCAAGTATCTCAAGCTGGTAAATCTGTTCTCTTCCTCTTAGAGGCTAATCCTGGACCAGGTCTAGGTATCCTCTTGGCTTACGCCTTGTTTGGTAAAGGTTCTGCGAAATCTTCTTCTTGGGGAGCAATGGTTATCCATTTCTTCGGTGGTATCCATGAAATATACTTCCCTTATGTTATGATGAAGCCAGCTCTTTTCCTAGCTGCGATTGCTGGAGGTGTGTCAGGTACCTTTACATTCCAATTTTTAGATGCTGGTCTTAAATCTCCAGCTTCTCCAGGATCTATCATTGCGATTATGGCTATGGCTCCAAAAGGTGTGTGGCCTCATCTTAATGTCCTGCTTGGGGTATTAGTGGGAGCAATTGTCTCCTTCCTTGTAGCAGCTCTTATCCTACGTGCAGATAAGTCGACTGATGATTCGTTAGAAGCTGCTCAAGCTGCTACTCAAGCCGCTAAGGCTAAATCTAAGGGGCAAGTAGTTCCAGTTGCTGTAGATACAAACATTTCAAGAGATTCAGTAGAGAAAATTATTTTTGCCTGTGATGCTGGCATGGGGAGTTCTGCGATGGGAGCAAGTATTCTTCGTGATAAGGTTAAAAAAGCAGGTCTTGGAATTCCAGTATCTAATCAGGCTATCTCAAATTTGGTTGATATACCAAAAACATTGATTGTTACTCAGGAAGAACTGACACCAAGAGCTAAAGGCAAGAGTCCAAGTGCTATTCATGTTTCTGTCGATAATTTCTTAGCGTCCCCTCGTTATGATGAAATTGTAGCTTCATTAACAGGAGCTGCTCCAATAGCAGAAATTGAAGGAGATATACCAACTTCAGCACCAGTAGATGGTCAGGAAATTGACCTTAACCATATTGATGCTGTAGTAGTTGCTTATGGTAAAGCACAAGGATCTGCAACTATGGGCTGTGAAACGATTCGGGCTATCTTTAGAAACAAGAATATTCGTATTCCAGTTTCTACTGCCAAAATTTCAGAATTAGGTGAATTTAATTCTAAAAACATAATGATTGTAACAACTATTGCTTTACAGGCAGAAGTGCAGCAAGCAGCACCGAATTCTCAATTTCTTATTGTGGATAGTTTAGTAACAACACCAGAATATGATAAAATGGTTGCTAGAATGTATAAATTTAACTAGAGGTTTCTAAATTAGAATGCTATTAACCAAACGAGAAGAACAATTATTGAAGGCTTTCCTACATGTAGGGAAGCTTTCAATGCAAGACATGACTGAAATCTTACAGGTCTCATCTAGAACAATTTATCGGACTTTATCAGATTTGACAGATAGCATAGAGCAATATGGGATTGAAATAGCGAAGCGTGGGAAATACTATATTTTGACTGGCGAACTGGACGATCTACCGACAGAACTTGAAGTGTTAGTTGAGTATAGTCCCCAAGAAAGACAAGAGTTGATTACTTATCGCCTTCTAACTGAGAATGGTTTTGTCACCAATGAAGCCTTGCAAGAGTGCATGAAAGTCAGTAATGTAACTATTATTCAGGATATTTCAGATATTGATAAGCGTCTTTTAGACTTTGATCTGAAAATTGAACGGCAAAAGGGGTATCGCATTTCTGGTGATTCAGTTAGTAAGAGAAGATTTTTGGCTATTTTACTTACAAACTGTATCTCAGTAGCAGATTTTTCAACCGGTAATTTTGGGAGCTTTAATATTATAGAAGCAGATAGAACTAGGCTGGCCAGTCAGATTGTTAATAAGCAACTGTCAGGTTTTCCAGATATGGATGCTAGGATGAAGATGTTTTTTGCGATCTTGTTATCTCTTATAGGTCAGGAACAAAACATTGAAAATTTGCCTAATACTAGTAAGCAAGCTTTGGAAATTTCTCAAAAAATTTTTCAAGCTTACTCTAAGCAGACTGAGCAATTTTATAGTATTCAGGAAATTATCTATTTTGCTAGCATCTTGGATGAATTAATCATTAAACGTCAGGAAAATCCGCTCTTTACGGAGAAATTTGATGGTGAATTTTTCTACAATATTTCAAATCTGATTGATACGGTTTCTATGTACACCAAGATTGACTTTTTTAAGGACAAGGTTTTATTTAATTTTCTTTTCCATCATATTCGACTCAGTTTAGGCGTCCCAATCCTTTTTCAGGGTGAAAATTTGCCAGAATCTGTCCAGCTTTTAGTTGAAAGGAATAAATTTCTTTATACAGTCATTAGTCTTTTGGTGAATGATATTTTTCCGAAATATCTTCATACAGAGTATGAGTATGGCATGATTGCCCTGCATTTTATCTCTAGCTTAGGCCGTAGTCCAGAGATTTATCCAGTCCGTATTTTGCTTTTAACGGACGAACGTCGGGTCACTAGAGATTTGTTAGTCAGTAAAATTAAGAGTGTTGCTCCTTTTGTAGAGTGTATAGATATTCAGTCTCTAGTAGATTACCACAGTATTGATCTCAGTCAGTATGATTATATTTTATCTACCAAGCCGCTGCCTAATCAGGAAATCGATGTAATTTCTAGTTTTCCAACCGTCAAGGAATTGCTTGAATTGCAGGAACGGCTTCAGTATGTACAGGCACATCGTACAATTGTCGCGCGTGATGCTATCGCCCCAGAGAAAAGTTATGACTTGCAAGATTATTTGATATCTAGCAGTCAACTTTTGAGTCAATTTGAATTGGTTCAACTGGAGAATAATCAATCATTTGAGCATACAGTAGAACAAATTATCCAATATCAGAAGAATGTAAGTGACAGAAATTACCTAACAAGAAAACTGCTATCTCACTTCCAGAATAGTCCTATGGCTATTCCTAATACTGGTCTGGTGCTTTTACATAGTCAGTCTAGCAAAGTAACAACAAATAGTTTTACTATGTTTGAACTCAAACTACCTATCTCTGCATTGTCAATGAAACGAGAGAAAGAAGAGGTCAAAAGGTGTCTGTTAATGCTAATGTCTAAAGAGGCTAGCGAGGAAGTGAGAGATTTAATGACAGCTATCAGTCAGTCGATTATTGAAAATCATCTTTATACAGAGATTTACAAGACGGGAAATCAATCCATTATTTATCAGATGCTAAATACTATTTTTAACGAAAAAATTAAGAAATTGGAGAACTAATATGAAACTTGAAAAACATTTGATTAAGCTTGATAAACAATTTTCTAACAAGGAGGAAGCTATCCGTTATTGTGGGCAAGTTCTTTATGAGGGTGGATATGTTAATGAAAACTATATTGAAGCCATGATTGAGCGTGATAAAGAGCTATCTGTTTATATGGGTAACTTTATCGCCATACCGCATGGAACAGATGCAGCGAAAAAGGATGTCCTCAAGTCTGGTATTACAGTCGTTCAAGTCCCAAGAGGGGTTGATTTTGGGAATGAATCTAACACTCAAGTGGCAACGGTTCTTTTTGGTATTGCTGGTATTGGTAATGAACACTTAGAAATTATTCAGAAAATTTCTATCTTCTGTGCAGATGTAGATAATGTTCTTAAACTAGCAGATGCTCAGTCAGAAGAGCAAGTATTGCGCTTACTTGATGCTGTTGAATAATTGAATTTCTTCATTTGTCATCTAGTATATATGTCACTCAAACAAGAAAAGGAGAAATTCAATGAAACATGCTGTTCATTTTGGTGCCGGCAATATCGGTCGAGGTTTTATAGGCGAAATTCTATTCAAAAATGGTTTTCATATTGACTTTGTGGATGTCAATAATCAGATAATTCATGCTCTAAATGAAAAGAGCAAGTATGAAATTGAAATTGCACAGGAAGGACAGCCCCGCATAGAGATAGCTAATGTGGCTGGCATTAATAGTAAGGAACATCCTGAGCAAGTTATTGAAGCGATTCAAAAGGCGAATATCGTTACTACTGCAATCGGACCTAATATACTCCCTTTTATCGCTGAACTTCTAGCTAAGGGAATAGAAGCTCGACGGGCTGCAGGAAATACGCAAGCATTGGATGTTATGGCTTGTGAAAATATGATTGGTGGTTCTCAATTTCTTTATCAAGAAGTCAAGAAACATTTAAGTCCGGAAGGTTTGACATTTGCTGAGAACTGCATAGGTTTTCCAAATGCTGCAGTAGACAGGATTGTTCCAGCACAAAGTCACGAAGATCCTCTTTTTGTTGTGGTCGAGCCCTTTAATGAATGGGTTGTGGAAACTAAGCGTCTTAAAAATCCAGATTTACGTCTAGAAGATGTGCATTATGAAGAAGATTTAGAACCTTTTATTGAGCGAAAACTTTTTTCAGTCAATTCTGGACATGCAACTTCAGCTTACATTGGTGCACATTATGGTGCCAAGACAATTTTGGAAGCTCTTCAGAATCCTGCTATCAAGTCTCAGATTGAATCCGTTTTAGCTGAAATTCGGAGTCTCTTGATTGCCAAATGGAACTTTGATAAAAAAGAATTGGAGAATTATCACAAAGTCATTATAGAACGGTTTGAAAATCCTTTCATAGTGGATGAGGTTAGTCGAGTAGCTCGTACTCCAATCCGAAAATTAGGCTATAATGAGCGATTCATCCGGCCGATACGTGAATTGAAAGAACTCGGTTTGTCATATGAAAACCTACTTAAAACAGTTGGCTATGTCTTTGACTATCGAGATGTAAATGATGAAGAAAGTGTTCGATTAGGTGAATTGCTGGCTAAACAATCAGTCAAAGATGTTGTTATACAAGTTACAGGTTTAGAAGACCAAGAATTGATTGATCAAATTGTAGAGTATATTTAATCTTTTTCGAAAATCTCTTCAAACCACGTCAGCTTCACCTTGCTGTAAGTATGGTTACTGACTTCGTCAGTTCTATCCACAACCTCAAAACACTGTTTTGAGCAACCAAGGCCTATACAGCACAAATCGCAGCACTTGCCTTCCTTGCAAAAGCTGTCGGAGAAGCAAATGGCAATGCCAAAGCCCAAGCCTTTGACCTGGTTCATGAGTTGTCAATCGTAGCTCAGTCTATCGAATCAACTCTTTCAGAAAAAGAAACCATTGATGCCAAGGTTCGTGAGCTTCTTGAAACTACTCGCAACGCCTTTTACATCGGACGTGGTCAGGATTACTATGTAGCCATGGAAGCGAGTCTTAAGCTCAAAGAGATTTCTTACATCCAGTGTGAAGGTTTTGCGGCAGGAGAACTCAAGCACGGAACCATTGCCTTGATTGAAGAGGGAACCCCTGTCTTGGCCCTCTTGTCAGATCCAGTCCTTGCTAACCACACTCGTGGAAATATCCAAGAGGTTGCAGCCCGTGGTGCTAAGGTTCTCACTATCGCAGAAGAAAATGTTGCTAAAGAGACAGACGATATCGTTCTGACGACCGTTCACCCTTACCTCTCACCAATCTCAATGGTCGTGCCAACTCAATTGGTTGCCTACTTCGCAACGCTACACCGTGGCCTTGATGTGGACAAACCACGTAACCTTGCCAAGTCAGTAACAGTAGAATAAACTAAGAAAGTCTAGTTCATCTAGGCTTTTTCTAATGAGCAAATTCATTGAAAATAAAACTAATTAGTGCTAAAATACCCTAAAACTAAAAGAGATAGCGAGGAAACAGGATGGTAGAATTAGGGATTTCAACATTTGGTGAAACAACCGCTCTGGAAGCGACTGGGCAGATTTACAATCATGATGAACGCATTCGTCAGTTGGTGGCAGAGATAGAGCTGGCTGATAAGGTTGGCTTGGATGTGTACGGGATTGGGGAGCATCATCGGGAGGACTTTGCGGTATCGGCGCCAGAGCTTGTTCTTGCAGCTGGGGCAGTCAATACCAAGAAGATTCGTTTGACCAGTGCAGTCAGCATTCTCTCGAGTATGGATCCGATTCGCTTGTTCCAACAATATGCCACCATCGATGCTTTGTCAAATGGCCGTGCGGAGATTATGGCAGGGCGTGGTTCATTCACCGAGTCTTTCCCACTGTTTGGCTATGACTTGAAAGACTATGAAGCTCTCTTTGATGAAAAGTTAGAACTGCTTCAACTAGCAAATGAAAGCACCAAAGTGAACTGGCAGGGGCAATTGACTCAAAGCATTGCTGGAAAAGAAGTTTATCCCCGTCCAGTTCAGGGGAAATTACCATTGTGGGTGGCGACAGGTGGTCATGTAGAGTCAACAGTGAAGATTGCTCGGGTGGGGCTGCCGATTGTATATGCCATTATCGGTGGTAATCCGCGTTACTTCAAGAAATTGATTCAAGCTTATCGTGAGATTGGCAGGGAAGCCGGTCATGCGGATAAAGACTTGAAAGTGGGCGCTCATTCTTGGGGCTGGATTGCGGAAGATGGCGAACAGGCTGTAAAAGATTATTTCCATCCGACTAAGCAAGTGGTGGATGCGATTTCCAAGGACCGTCCACACTGGCAGGAGTTGACCTATGAGCAATATTTGGAGCAAGTTGGTCCAAATGGTGCCATGTTTGTGGGAAATCCAGACCAGGTAGCAGAAAAATTGATTCGCATGATTGAGGATTTAGGCTTGGACCGTTTCATGCTCCATCTACCGCTTGGTTCCATGCCTCATGATCAAGTTTTGAGAGCTATTGAACTTTTTGGAACGCAAGTCGCACCAAAAGTGCGTGCTTACTTTGCCATGAAAGAAGGGTTATAAAAAAATCCAATCAGTTGAGTCGATTGGTGAGGAACACCCATGGATTCAGCAACAGGTGGAAGTGGTACAAGCGATAGAGCATACTATCTAGTGGAATATATACTAGTTTATACCAAGTACAAGATAAAATAGCAAAAAAGGCGATTATCCAAGCGGAAATCGTCTTTTTTGATATTCTCACAAATACGATATCTTGTGGTTGGTGTAAACTGGTAGATAGTTCTCTTATTTTATTTATCAAAACCTTGTAAGTTTTTTTGGCGCTCTTCAGTTTGACCCTTGGCATCCAATTTATTACCATTGTAAACAGTACTTTCCCATGATCCGTACATTGGGTTAGGGAAAATGATGAATTTCTCACCAAACTCTTTTTGTAATTCCTCTAATTTTTGGTCGCGCTCAGTTTCAGAGGTCTTTGAAAACTCTGCAAAGTCCACAAGATTGTCTCCTAGTAGCATGACTAAGTTGGTTTTTTCTTGGACTGCTTGTCTACGACCTTCTTTAGATTTGACGCCTTTTTCTAAGAACATGAGATGATCGCGGCTTTGTACAGGGATTCCTTCGTTTTCTAGGTTTTTAATCGTATCATCTACCTGATCTATCGTACGGTCAGATACATAGTAAATTTGGACACCGTTTTGGTCTGCAAATTGGAGGAAGTCTTTAGCACCTGGTACAGCCTTGGCTGCGGCTTTTTTTACCCAGACATCCCAGTTTTCTGGGGTAAATGCTGTTCCATCTTTGACATTTTGCGCTTGATAAGGGCTATTGTCTAATACGGTTTCGTCTAAGTCTAAAACGATAGAGTAGGGTTTATCTGTCTGTGTTTTTAGTAGTTCTTTCAAACGATCAGTAGCGACATTGTAACCTTGTAGATAGAGTGCCTTGGTCTCAGCTGCTTTTTGATACCAAAGAGTTGACATAGTATTTTCTCTTGAACGCAACTGATCATAGGTCATGGTAACCTGATTATCAGATGTACTACTTTGTGTTGTCTGTGAATTTGCCGAATTTGTGCCACAGCCAGTCAGTAAAATGACGGAAGTAAGTGTAGAAGCAATTGTAATGGTAACTTTGGATATTTTCATAATCCCATCCTCCTAATAATAGTCTATTAATATTGTAGCGTTTTCATGGGATTTGTGCAAGGAAATATCGAGAGAAAAGAAATTTTTCAGTAGTAATTTGGTATTAGGATAAAATTATGTACTTAATTTTGGAATGAAGATGGATATAAAAAAATTCAATCGGCTTGATAGAAAATCTATATCAGTTCCTTTTTGAAAAATAGATGAAAATAAAGTGAATCTTTGAAAGGCTAGTAACATCAAGCTTTTCAGGGATTTTTTTCTTTATAGATATAAAAATTTCCAATCGAGTTGATAGTCAATATATATTGGGAAAAGGGGAAAAGGAGTGGTAAGATGGTTTCAATCCAAATGGAAGGAGAAAGGTATGGCAAGCAAAAGAGATTTAGTCTTTAGAGCGATTCGAGGCGATGAAGTGGAAAGAGTTCCTGTCGGATTTTGGTTTCATTTTGTAACACTCGAAGAAAAGGGGCAGGGATTAAATAATCCACGTATCTTTCAAAAAAGTGTTGATGGGCATCGCAGCTATGTGGAAAGGATTCGCCCTGATTTTGTCAAAATTATGAGCGATGGTTTTTTCCTTTATCCAAGTAATGTCTATAATCCTAAGATTGCAAGCATTCGGGAGCTGACTTCTATTGAGTCGATTGGTGAGGAACACCCATGGATTCAGCAACAGGTGGAAGTGGTACAAGCGATTCGAGAGACCTTTACCGAAGAGATTGCTTCTTTCTACAATATCTTTTCACCAATCTCCTACCTCAAGCGCTGGTTCCGCACAGAAACTTCTCGAGGAGATAGGGAAGTGGCTGATCTATTGCTTGAAAATCCTGAGCAATTTAGAGCTATTCTAGACGTGATTGCAGGAGATATTGCTATCCTAACTCAGAAAATCATCCAGCAAGGCGGTGTTGACGGGATTTACCTCAGTACCCAGGAAATTCAAGATGAGCGCATCACACCAGCACTCTACCAAACCTATATCGAACCGAGCAATATAGCGATTTTGGAGGCAGCTAATCAGGTGGGTGGGACCAATATCCTCCATATCTGTGGTTTTGAAGGTGCGAGCAATGATGTGACGATTTTTAAGGACTATCCAGCTCAAGTGGTCAACTGGGCGACCCACCATGAGGATGTTAGTTTGACACAGGGGCAGGAGTTGTTTCCAGGCAAGGCCGTTTTAGGTGGATTTGAAAACGGCAAGAAAAGCTTGCTTTATCAAGGTTCCAAGGCGGAATTGCAAGATGAAACAAGACGGTTGCTGGCTGAAGCTGGTAGTAAAGGCGTTCTTCTGGGAGCTGACTGTACTGTTCCAGATGACTTTGACTTAGAGAGGTTGGACTGGATTCGGCAGGCAGCTGTTCTCTAAAAGGAGGAGCTATGAAAAGTAAAAGATGGGGCATCTTCATTGCAGTTGTCGGTTTGCTGGCCTTGGTTGCCATAAGCGTCGTAAAAAATCAGCACTGCAAAAATGGAGAGAGATGTCATGGAGTTCAGGATTTTTCCAAGTCCAGTCTCCCCTTTCTACGCTCGAATGATATCGCAAGCAGTTTATTAGTTGAAAAAGTAAGAAATGGAGAATAAGAATGTCAGAAAAAAAAGAATGGGTTTTAAAAGCATTTAGAGGTGAAAAGGTTGATCGTGTGCCAGTTGGTTTTTGGCACCATTTCACATCCGAAGACGAATGGCTACACGGTTTCTCAAATCCAGTCATTATCGAGAAGAATATCGAGGGCCATAAGCGCTTTATACGAGAAATTCAGCCAGACTTTATCAAGTTAATGAGTGATGGCTACTTTGCTTATCCAAATCCAGCGATTGCCAAAGGCAAATCACTTCAAGAATTGGCGACCATTCAACCACTCGGACCAGAGCACGCTTGGATAAAAGAGCAGGTGGCCTTGGTTCAGAAAATCAAGCAAGAGTTTACAGAAGATATCGTTGCGATTTACAATATTTTTGCTCCTGTGACCTATCTCAAGTGGCTACTGGGGGAAGTGTCTGGTGGCGATGACCTCATTGCAGATTTTCTGGTGGAAGATCCTAAAGCTCTTAAGAAGGTGTTGGATGTGATTGCAGAGGATATTGCGAGTCTCAGCCGAGCTGTTATCGAAGAGGCTGGTGCTGATGGAATCTACCTCAGCGTGCAGAGTATCCAAGATCAACGAGTGTCGGCAGCAGATTATCAAGCCGTCATTGCCCCTAGCGAGATAACGGTTCTGGAAGCAGCTAGTGCTGTTGGTGGAGTCACAGTTCTTCATATCTGTGGCTACGAGGGAGCGCGAAATGATATTCACCTTTTTGCAGACTATCCAGCCCAAGTCTTTAACTGGGCTGTAGGACCAGAGGGAATCACTCTCAAGGAAGGTCGTGAGATTTTCAAGGGACGTACGGTTCTTGGAGGATTTGAAAATGGCAAGACAGGCTTACTGTATACTGGTAGCAAGGATGCCATTCAGGCTGAAGCAAAGAAACTAGTTGCAGAAGCTGGGGAACAGGGCTTGGTACTTGGGGCAGATTGTACCATTCCAAGTGATATCGCAGTTGAACGTATCCAGTGGGTGAGAGAAGCGCTTGAAAACTAAAGGAGAAAAAGATGAGTAAAAAAGCATGGATTATCGGTGGTGTAGCAGTGGTTGCAGTAATTGGGGCAACGATTATCGGGAGAAGTTTAGCTGGTGCTCCAGCCAAGGATGGAGAAATGGCTTCGTCTGCTGAAGTTATAACCTTGAAGGTTGCCCATACACAAAACTATGTACCTTATGACTTTGTCAATGAAAAAGGGGAATCAGATGGTTATGAGGTAGCTGTTTTGAAGGCTGTTGATGAGAAGTTGGCAAACTATCAATTTGAATATACGGGTACCAGTGATGATGACCTCTTGATTGGTCTGGAATCAGGTAAGTATGACATCGGAACCAAGGGAGCTTGGTACACAGATGAACGAGCTAAAAAGTTTGTCATTCCATCTGAACCAGTCGGAGCGAGCATCATCGGATTTACTGTCAGAAAAGAAGATGAACAGAAATACAAAACCATTGATGACTTTGCTAAGAATAAAGGGAAATTGGTTCCCATCTCTCCACAGAATGCTCAATGGAATGTTATCACCAGCTACAATGAAAAACATCAGGATGCACCGATTGAGCTAACAGCAGCTGAATCCTTTAAAGTGGCAGATGCCTATGCCTGGGTCTTAGAAGGACGTTATGACGCCTTCTTTGATATCAAACTGTCCTTTGAAAAAGCAGTTACCGCAGAAGATGGCCCTTACCACCAATATGCGGATAAACTCAGCTGGTTCCCATACAAGGGTATTCCAACTTATCCCTTGATTCACCGTGATGAAAAGGGTGAGAAATTCGCTAAAGAATATGAAAAAGCAATCAAAGAGTTGAAGGAAGATGGCACGCTTGCTAAGCTATCTCAGCAATACTTTAAAGAAGATGTCTTTAGTTACGTAGACAAAGACTAGACCAGAAATTCCAAGACTAGAAAGGGTTTTGCATGGTTTCTTATGATTTTTCCAAGGTCTTTCAGTTTTTGCCAACCTTATGGCAGGCACTTCCTATGACCTTGTCCATTCTCTTTTTTACCACTCTTCTTGGTTCCCTTTTTGGAGGTCTCTTGGCCTGGGCACAAGTAGGAGAAGACAAGAGTTTTGCAGCGATTTCCAAAGGCTATATCTTTACCCTTCGTTGTACACCGCCGATTGTCTTGCTTTTTCTAGTCTTTTATGGCTTGCCAGAATTTCTGAAATGGTGGCTTGGTTTGGACATCAACAACTGGTCTAAAACTATTTTTGTTCTCTTGACGATGATTCTCTTGTTTGCGGCTATTGTTGCCGAGGTTTTCAAGGCGGCCTATCAAGCTATTCCAAAGGGGCAGACAGAGGCCGGGCTTAGTATTGGTTTGACTCCAAGTCAGACTTTTTGGAGAATCATTTTTCCTCAAGCTTTTCAAGTTGCTCTTCCCAATATAACGACCGCTATTCTCAATCTCATGCGGGATGCTGCCTTGGCTTATACGATTGGTTTTGTTGATGTTATGGGGGCAGGCAATCTCTTGATTAGTCGCAATTTAGGGAACTACTCTCTGGAAACCTATACGGCAGTTGCGCTTCTTTACTGGGGGATTGCCTTGGTTATTTCTAGCTTGAGTCGTTTGCTTGAGAAGTCTTTGGAAACAAAAGGGAGGTAAGAAATGGATATAGACTATATTGTAAAGACCTTTCTGGAGACCTTGAAGGGTGTGCCAATCACCTTGATTATCATGATTGTGGCTATGGTCTTAAGCTTTTTACCGGCTCTATTTTTAGCCTTGGGGCAGATTTACAAGGTTCGAGGTGTGAGGAGTTTTTCTCTGGTCTATCTGGCCTTTATCCGAGCGACTCCTCCGATTTTATTGATTCTCTTCTTTTATAGTTTGTTTCCAAGCCTGCTGAATCAATTTCTCAAAAGCATAGGAAGTGACTTTGATATTTTCAAGCTTGATCCTCTCTATTATGCCTTTATCATTTATAGTTTGATGACAGTCGGGAGTTTATCGGAGATTTTGCGTTCAGCCATCTTGACGGTGGACAAGGGACAACTAGAGGCAGCGCATGCGATTGGCTTGACTACGACCCAGGCCTATCTAAGGATTGTTTTTCCTCAAGCCTTGCGCTCAGCCTTGCCTAACTTGGCCAATCTGGTGATCAATATCGTCAAAGGGACCTCCCTGGTCTTTGTTATGACTATCAAGGACATCACCGCTATTGCTCGTGTAGAAGCGTCCTACGGTTACCAGTATTTTGAGTCTTATTTTGTGATCTTTTTGCAGTATATTTTGATCTGTGGTTTGATTCAGTGGGGCTTCTCCCTACTGGAAAAAGGCTATGTGAAAAAAGAAAAAAGTGCAAAAGCATCTAGCGCGCGTTTCGTATAGGAGGACAGGATGTTACAAGTAGAACATATCGCAAAAACATTTGGTGAGAGGCAGGTCTTGGAGGATGTCAATCTTCAGGTTAACCAAGGGGATGTCGTCGTTATTTTAGGACCATCAGGTTCGGGGAAAACGACCTTTCTCCGTTGTCTTAATCACTTAGAAAAAGCTGACAGTGGCCGTTTGACCTTGGCAGGAAAGACCTATGACTTATCCAAATTGAGCAAGAAAGACATTCTAGAAATTCGCCAAAAAACAGCCTTTGTTTTCCAACACTACAATCTCTTTGCAAACAAAACTGCTCTGGAAAATATTCTAGAAGGCCTAATCGTGGCTCGTAAAGTTCCCAAGGAAGAAGCGCTCAAACGTGCAGAATCTGCCTTGGAAAAAGTTGGTTTACTGGCCTACAAAGACTACTACCCTTCACAACTATCTGGAGGGCAACAACAACGAATAGGAATTGCGCGTGCTATTGCCGTCAAACCCGAGGTCATTTTGCTAGATGAACCAACATCAGCACTAGACCCTGAGTTGGTTGGAGATGTTTTGGATGTTCTGAAACAGTTGGCGGGAGAAGGTGTGACCATGGTGGTCGTCACGCATGAGATGGGATTTGCTAGAGATGTCGCCAACCACGTTATTTTCATGGATGGAGGCCGTATCGTAGAGGAGAACAATCCCCACGATTTCTTTAGTCGTCCACAAGAAGAACGAACCAAGCAGTTTCTGGCTCGTATCTTATCAGACGCTAGCTATAGTGTAGAATATATGATTTGATAGCTAAGTGTATCATAAAAACAACACCCCATGACTAGAAGATTCTTCTAATCATAGGGTGTTTTTCTATAGGAGGGCTAGGTTATACTCTTCGAAAATCTCTTTAAACCTCGTCAGCTTCGCCTTATCTACAACCTCAAACCAGTGTTTTGAGCAGCCTGTGGCTAGCTTTCTAGTTTACTCTTTGATTTTCATTGAGTATCAGTTCTCTTTCTTGTTTTTTATCAACCATCCAAGTCCGAGAAGGGCAAGGATACTGAATCCAGCAAGGGCAAGAAGTGATTTGCTCTCAGTTCCTGTGTTTGGAAGGAGGTTCTGAGAGTGAGCCTCTGCAGCAGTTTCTTGAGTTTCAGGATTAGCTACTAGGTTTTGATCTTGGCCTTGTTCTGGTTCAACTTCCAAGCTAGAAAGATTAAACTCTGGTTTTTCTTCCACAGCTGGGGCGACAATGGCACCACCTTGAGACAAGCGGAGAACAACGGCAGTGAGAGCGTTCAATTTTAAGCCTTTTTCAGTCCATTCGAGACCTTGAGGTTTAGTGATTCCTACTGGTCCGGCTTGATTTTCATCTGCCAGGACTTCAGCCTTTCTCAAGTGAGCAAATGCAGTTCCTAGAGTAAATTCACGAGCCTTATCATCTGCATTGACAAAGACAGCGTAGATATCTCCATTTGGAGCGGTGATTTGGTAGCCGATGGTCACATCTTCTTTTTCAACGCCATTTTGGCCTGGGACAGTGATGAGTCGGACGCGCTCCTTGATATCTTGCAGACTCTTGAGTCGGAAAGCGTCTGTAGATTGACGAAGAGCAATCAATCCTTTCATGTAGTCACGGCTCTTGACATTTTCAGGATATGCTTTGCCATCTGTTGCCTTGGTCCAATCAAACTTGTTGACAGCATCACTAGAGTCGTAAGAGTCATGGATAAAGTAAGGATAGACAAATGGCTTGCCGTCCTTGTCGCGCAACAAGTGAGACTTGTTTGGAACCTTATCCTCTGAGACAGGATTCTTATAGGCTGGATCAAGGAATTGTTTGGTACGTCCGTATTCCTGACCAGAGTGGATAAACGGAGTTCCTTGAGCAGTCAAGACCATGAGGTTTCCAAGTCGCAAACGACGATGGATTTCAGCGTAGTTTTCCGCCTTGCTTGGGTCTTTTTTGATAGACTGGGCAATGATGTCAAAGAGGGTCAAGTTATCATGGGCTGCGATATACTGGATAACATCTCCAGGATTGTCAGCCTCAAAGTTAGTTGGTTGGGCAATGAGATTTTTAAAGATGGTATTGATATCGCGTTTGCCACCTGTGATAAAGGCAGGTTGGCCTTCGTTTGGATAACCAGACTTGAGGTTGTTACGGATGTCGTCTGAAAAGACAGCGACAGTATCAGTTTTCTTCATCCAAGACTGGTCAGCAGGTTGTACAGGCGTATTTTCATCACCAGTATAGGTTCTCCAGCCTTCACCTAGCATGATAAGATTTGGATTGAGGGCGCGTGCAGCCTTGTAAGCTTCTTCGATAGAAGCCGCATCGTGGTCACCCATCATATCAAAGCGGAAACCATCTACTTTGTAGGTTTCGACCAAATACTTGATAGAGTCTACCAAGACACGTTTAGACATGTAGTGGGTAGTTCCCAAACGGCCGCCTCCGAAGCTAGTACGTGGGGTTCCGTCTGCGTCCATAAAGTGATAGTAGTTTGGCTCAATATCCTCAAAAATATCAACGTTGGCAGTATGGTTGTAGACCACATCCAAGATAGCCCCCATGCCACGTTTGTGGATTTCGTTGATGAGGTTTTTGAATTCGGCAATACGTTTTTCTGGATCCTTAGGATCGCTTGAGTACATACCAGTCAAGGAGAAGTAGTTTTGAGGGTCATATCCCCAGTTGTAATTACTGTTGCTTGAAGCGTAGGCAGACAAACGTTCATGGTTTTTCAATTCATTGACAAAGTAGTAGGACAAGACGGGAAGGAGTTGGATATGAGTCACACCCAAGTCTTTGAGATAGTCTAATTTTTCGATAAAGGCTTCAAAGGTACCAAAAGGCTTGGTCAAGTCTTTTGCGATGGCAGGATCCGAAGTGAAGTCACGTACATGAGCTTCATAGATAACGGCATCTTCACGTGATTTGAAGTTACGAATCTTTCCATAGGTCAAGTCTTGCGGACCTAACTTCGCTGGATCGACAAAGGCAGCTTTAGCGACCTTATGAGCGGCATCTGTTTTTGCTAGGTCACTGTTCCAAGCCGCTAATGATTTGGCATAAGGGTCAAGAACGAGGACAGTTTTACCTTGGCGCTCGATTTGGTAGTGGTAGTAGTAGCCAGTGTAGTTGCTGATACCGAGACCAGAGTTTGCATCCAGAGTTTGTTTCCAGGTTCCTTTTTCTCCTTTTTCAAGGGCGACAGTTCCAACTACTTTTTCAGGGTCTTTCTTGTCATAGACAACAACGGAAACCTTATCAGCACTTGGAGACCAGAGGGTGAGGTCAACACGCTTGCCATCTTCTTTTAGAGTTGCGCCGAGTGGACCATCGTAACTGTAGGATTCATCCTTGAGGCGCCAGCTTGAACGTGTGGTAAAGCGGTCTGAATTGTAGCTGACAGTGTAAGGGTGTTGAGTGTCAGAGAAGTCGCCAATATAGGTCACTTTTTTACCTGCCTCATCCACTTCCACGTCTGTGATAGCTACTTTATTCCCTTGGTAATCAGTGATGCTGGAGTGTTTGAGGATATCGTTTTTCTTAGCTCCAACGAGGGTAGAAAAACTGCTTTCGATACGAGATTTAGCCACGTGTTGGGCACCAGTCATGCGGATATCGTGAACGTAGTAGGGGTTGGTGTAGATGGTTTCGTCATCATCTTTGAGGAAAATCTGACTGTGATTTTTTAGATCAGTGAATTTATAATCTTCTTTTCTGATTTTCACATCATCACCTTTCTTGCTTTCGTCTAGTAATAAAAATCCAAATTCTCTTGCCGCTTCATTGAGTGGAATATCAATGTAGCGGCCATACTTTCCAGTTGCTGTAAAGTCAGTACCGTCAGGCCATTCTCCACTGCTTGGTTTTTTGACATCGCCCCAATACCAAAGAGATTTTTTGTCATAGTTGCCATCGGTGCGGTAGTAGTTGACACGGACAGTTCCTGCTGGTTGAGGTCGATAATTGTATACCTTGTAGTTTTCATCTAGCCAAGCCTCATTCATTTTTGGAGAGAGGCGCTCTACAGAACGGTCCCCTGTCAGGTTATCCCCCTTGGTATTGTTGATAAGGAAACTGACTTTCTTGGCTTGCTCATTTTTGAGTTTGACATCTAGGTAATAGCCGTAGTCATCTTGCTTGGCATCCTTGAAGGACTTGGCTCCATTGGGCCAGTTTTCAGACGGCTTTTCAACATCATCCCAAGTCCAAAGACCTTGAGAATCTTTGTTTTCTTCAGGGAGTTTTTTTACATGGATGCGGAAGTGGTTGTCTGCGATTGGTTCTTCAGAAGATGTGTCTGCTTGTGGTTTTTGATCTGAAGTTGGTGTCGAAGTGCTGGCATCTACTTTCTCTTCCTTGCTGTTAGTCTGGCTTGTAGTAGCATCTTCTTTTTTAGGTGTTTCAGCTGCTAGAGGAGCGTCAGTTGATGGGGCTTCCTTTTTAGAATCAAGGGAAGCGTTTGCATTCTTTTGTTCAGAAATAGGCGTTTCTTTTTGAGTTTGACTCGTTTCAGTCTCAGTAGGGGCCTTGGTCACAGCGCTGGTATTTTCCTGAGTTTGAGGAAGGTTTTCGTTGGCCGAAATAGTTGGCATTGTAGCAGAAAGCAAGACAATGCTGGCACCAATAAGGACAGAGCCTGTTCCATTTTTCAAGGAACGAATACCGTAAACCATTTTCTTCTCAGTTTGAGATGGGATCTTTTTCATCACAATTCTCCTTGTGTAGTTATTCCTTATCAGTATAGCATGAGGTAAACATTTATGCAAGCGTTTTCCTGATTTTAAGAGAAAATACAATGTTTCATTCTCTTGAAATTTTAAAATAATATATAGGAAAAGATTGTTTAAAAAATAGTAAAAAAATCTTGAAAAATCTTGGCTAATAAGGTATAATAAGAGTAATCATTTGTCGTAGGTTTTGTCTGAAATATTGTCCAGACAAGGCTCACAGCAGTTAAATCTTCTGAAAAAGTCAGATTTAGCTGCTCTTTTTGTGCTTTTTTTCAGGTTTTTGAGTGCTTGTAACAAAGATTTAAAGATTCTGAAAATTCATCAAAGGGACACGGTGATAGGGGTTTTTAAAACCATATGACGATTAGAAAAGCCTGATTGATAAGGCTTGGAATTTATTTACAAAGGAGAATCATCTTGGCAGGACATGACGTTCAATACGGGAAACATCGTACCCGTCGTAGTTTTTCAAGAATCAAAGAAGTTCTTGACTTACCAAATTTGATTGAAATTCAAACGGATTCATTCAAAGATTTCCTAGACCACGGACTTAAGGAAGTTTTTGAAGATGTATTGCCAATTTCAAACTTCACAGAAACTATGGAGTTGGAGTTTGTTGGCTATGAGATCAAGGAACCCAAATACACGCTCGAAGAAGCTCGTATCCACGATGCTAGCTACTCAGCACCTATTTTTGTAACTTTCCGCTTGATCAACAAGGAAACTGGCGAAATCAAGACCCAAGAAGTCTTCTTTGGAGATTTCCCAATCATGACAGAGATGGGTACCTTCATCATCAACGGTGGTGAACGTATCATCGTATCTCAGTTGGTTCGTTCTCCTGGTGTTTACTTTAATGATAAAGTAGATAAGAACGGTAAAGTTGGCTACGGTTCAACTGTTATCCCTAACCGTGGAGCTTGGTTGGAACTGGAAAGTGACTCTAAAGATATCGCCTACACTCGTATTGACCGTACCCGTAAAATTCCGTTTACGACCTTGGTTCGTGCGCTTGGTTTCTCTGGTGATGATGAAATTTTTGATATCTTTGGAGACAGCGAATTGGTTCGCAATACCGTTGAAAAAGATATCCACAAGAATCCAATGGACTCTCGTACAGACGAAGCCTTGAAAGAAATCTACGAACGCCTTCGTCCAGGTGAGCCTAAGACTGCTGAAAGCTCACGTAGCTTACTTGTGGCACGTTTCTTCGACCCACGTCGCTACGATTTGGCAGCCGTTGGTCGTTACAAGATCAATAAAAAACTCAACATCAAAACACGCTTGCTCAACCAAACTATTGCGGAGCCATTGGTAGATCCTGAAACAGGAGAAATCTTGGTAGAAGCTGGTACAATCATGACTCGTAGCGTGATTGAAAGTATTGAAAGCCATTTGGATGGCGACTTGAACAAGATCGTTTATATTCCAAACGATGCAGCTGTTCTGACAGAACCAGTTGTCCTTCAAAAATTCAAGGTTGTTGCCCCAACGGACCCAGACCGTGTTGTAACCATCATCGGAAATGCTAATCCTGACGACAAGGTTCGTGTTGTAACTCCTGCGGATATCCTTGCAGAGATGAGCTACTTCCTTAACTTGGCAGAAGGTATCGGACGTGTGGATGATATCGACCACCTTGGGAACCGTCGTATCCGTGCAGTTGGTGAATTGCTTGCAAACCAAGTACGTCTTGGACTTTCTCGTATGGAACGTAATGTCCGTGAACGTATGTCTGTTCAGGACAATGAAGTTTTAACACCACAACAAATCATCAACATCCGTCCTGTCACAGCTGCGGTTAAAGAATTCTTTGGTTCGTCACAGTTGTCACAGTTCATGGACCAACACAACCCACTTTCTGAGTTGTCTCACAAACGCCGTTTGTCAGCCTTGGGGCCTGGTGGTTTGACTCGTGACCGTGCTGGATATGAAGTTCGTGACGTGCACTACACTCACTATGGTCGTATGTGTCCAATCGAGACACCTGAAG
Organism: Streptococcus oralis; assembly: GCF_023109195.1. Lineage (GTDB taxonomy): Bacteria > Bacillota > Bacilli > Lactobacillales > Streptococcaceae > Streptococcus > Streptococcus oralis_BV. The sequence goes on along the minus strand of NZ_JALDUB010000001.1, from coordinate 1,277,162 downwards.
GACCTAACATCGGTTTGATCAATAACTTGTCATCTTACGGACACTTGAATAAGTATGGCTTTGTTCAAACACCATACCGTAAGGTTGACCGTGAAACAGGTGTAGTCACAAACGAAATCGTTTGGTTGACAGCCGATGAAGAAGATGAATTTACTGTAGCGCAGGCTAACTCTCGCCTCAACGAAGACGGTACTTTTGCTGAGAAAGTTGTCATGGGACGTCACCAAGGGGTCAACCAGGAGTATCCAGCAGAAGTGGTTGACTACATGGACGTGTCACCAAAACAGGTAGTTGCCGTTGCGACAGCATGTATTCCTTTCTTGGAAAACGATGACTCCAACCGTGCCCTCATGGGTGCCAACATGCAACGTCAGGCTGTGCCTTTGATTGATCCAAAAGCACCTTACGTTGGTACTGGTATGGAATACCAAGCAGCTCATGACTCTGGTGCTGCTGTGATTGCTCAGTATGGTGGTAAAGTTACTTACGCAGATGCTGACAAGGTAGAAGTACGCCGTGAAGATGGTTCGCTAGACGTTTACCACATCCAAAAATTCCGTCGTTCTAACTCAGGTACTGCTTATAATCAACGTACACTTGTTAAGGTTGGCGATGTCGTTGAAAAAGGCGACTTTATCGCTGACGGACCTTCTATGGAAAAAGGGGAAATGGCGCTTGGACAAAACCCAATCGTTGCCTACATGACATGGGAAGGTTACAACTTCGAGGATGCCGTTATCATGAGCGAACGCTTGGTCAAAGACGATGTCTACACATCTGTCCACCTTGAAGAATACGAATCAGAAACCCGCGATACAAAGCTTGGGCCTGAAGAAATTACTCGTGAAATTCCAAACGTTGGTGAAGATGCCCTTAAAGACCTTGACGAGATGGGTATTATCCGTATCGGTGCTGAGGTTAAAGAAGGCGATATCCTTGTAGGTAAAGTCACACCTAAGGGAGAGAAAGACCTTTCAGCTGAAGAACGTCTCTTGCACGCTATCTTCGGAGACAAGTCTCGTGAAGTGCGTGATACTTCTCTTCGTGTACCACACGGTGCCGATGGTGTCGTTCGTGATGTTAAGATCTTTACACGTGCAAATGGAGATGAGTTGCAATCAGGTGTTAACATGCTGGTTCGCGTCTACATCGCTCAAAAACGTAAGATCAAGGTCGGAGATAAGATGGCTGGACGTCACGGAAACAAAGGGGTTGTCTCTCGTATCGTTCCTGTAGAAGACATGCCTTACCTTCCAGACGGAACTCCAGTCGATATCATGTTGAACCCACTTGGGGTGCCATCACGTATGAATATCGGTCAGGTTATGGAACTCCACCTTGGTATGGCAGCTCGTACTCTTGGTATTCACATCGCAACACCAGTCTTTGACGGAGCAAGTTCTGAAGACCTTTGGTCAACTGTTAAAGAAGCTGGTATGGATAGCGATGCCAAAACTATCCTTTACGATGGACGTACTGGGGAACCGTTTGATAACCGTGTTTCTGTCGGAGTTATGTACATGATCAAACTCCACCACATGGTTGATGACAAATTGCACGCTCGTTCAGTCGGACCTTACTCAACTGTTACCCAACAACCACTCGGAGGTAAAGCTCAGTTTGGTGGACAACGTTTCGGTGAGATGGAGGTTTGGGCTCTTGAAGCCTATGGTGCATCAAATGTCCTTCAAGAAATCTTGACTTACAAGTCTGACGATATCAACGGACGTTTGAAAGCTTATGAAGCCATTACAAAAGGAAAACCAATTCCAAAACCAGGTGTTCCAGAATCCTTCCGAGTTCTTGTCAAAGAATTGCAATCTCTTGGTCTTGACATGCGTGTCCTTGACGAAGATGACCAAGAAGTGGAACTTCGTGACTTGGATGAAGGAATGGACGAAGATGTCATCCACGTAGATGACCTTGAAAAAGCCCGCGAAAAAGCAGCCCAAGAGGCTAAAGCAGCTTTTGAAGCTGAAGAAGCTGAGAAAGCAACAAAAGCGGAAGCAACAGAAGAAGCTGCTGAACAAGAATAAGCAGTTCACTTAGAATAGAAAGGGAAGAAATAGTGGTTGATGTAAATCGTTTTAAAAGTATGCAAATAACCCTAGCTTCTCCAAGCAAAGTCCGTTCATGGTCTTATGGAGAAGTCAAAAAACCTGAAACAATCAATTACCGTACCTTGAAACCAGAACGTGAAGGACTCTTTGACGAAGTCATCTTTGGTCCTACAAAAGACTGGGAATGTGCTTGTGGGAAGTACAAACGCATTCGCTACAGAGGGATTGTTTGTGACCGCTGTGGGGTTGAAGTAACGCGTACAAAAGTTCGTCGTGAGCGTATGGGGCACATCGAGTTGAAAGCTCCTGTATCTCACATCTGGTATTTCAAGGGGATTCCAAGCCGTATGGGCTTGACCCTTGATATGAGTCCTCGTGCCCTCGAGGAAGTTATCTACTTTGCGGCTTACGTGGTGATTGATCCTAAGGATACACCACTTGAGCACAAGTCTATCATGACAGAGCGCGAATACCGTGAGCGTTTGCGTGAGTATGGTTATGGATCATTCGTTGCCAAGATGGGTGCCGAAGCTATCCAAGACCTCTTGAAACAAGTAGATCTTGAAAAAGAAATTGCGGAACTCAAAGAAGAGTTGAAAACAGCTACTGGACAAAAACGTGTCAAAGCCATCCGTCGTTTGGATGTTTTGGATGCCTTTTACAAGTCTGGAAACAAACCTGAATGGATGATTCTCAACATCCTTCCGGTTATTCCACCAGACCTTCGTCCAATGTTGCAGTTGGATGGTGGGCGTTTTGCCTCATCTGACTTGAACGACCTTTATCGTCGTGTTATCAACCGTAACAACCGCTTGGCTCGCTTGCTTGAGTTGAATGCACCAGGTATCATCGTTCAAAATGAGAAGCGTATGCTTCAAGAAGCGGTTGACGCATTGATTGACAATGGTCGTCGTGGTCGTCCGATTACAGGACCAGGTAGCCGTCCACTCAAATCATTGAGCCACATGCTCAAAGGTAAACAAGGACGCTTCCGTCAAAACTTGCTCGGTAAACGTGTCGACTTCTCAGGACGTTCCGTTATCGCCGTTGGTCCAACTCTTAAGATGTACCAATGTGGTGTGCCACGTGAAATGGCGATTGAACTCTTTAAACCATTCGTTATGCGTGAAATTGTCGCTCGTGACATCGTGCAAAACGTGAAAGCAGCTAAACGCTTGGTGGAACGCGGAGATGAGCGTATCTGGGATATCCTCGAAGAAGTTATTAAAGAACATCCAGTGCTTTTGAACCGCGCACCGACCCTTCACCGTTTGGGTATCCAAGCTTTCGAGCCAGTCTTGATTGACGGGAAAGCTCTTCGCTTGCACCCGCTTGTCTGTGAAGCCTACAATGCCGACTTTGACGGGGACCAAATGGCTATCCACGTACCACTTTCAGAAGAAGCTCAGGCAGAGGCTCGTATCCTCATGCTTGCTGCTGAGCATATCTTGAACCCGAAAGATGGTAAACCAGTTGTTACTCCATCTCAGGACATGGTTTTGGGTAACTACTATTTGACCATGGAAGAAGCTGGTCGTGAAGGTGAAGGAATGGTCTTCAAAGACCGTGACGAAGCTGTTATGGCTTACCGCAATGGTTATGTTCACCTCCACTCTCGTGTTGGTATTGCGACAGACAGCCTCAACAAACCATGGACAGAAGAGCAAAAACACAAAGTCTTGCTGACGACAGTTGGTAAAATCCTCTTCAATGACATCATGCCAGAAGGTCTGCCTTACTTGCAAGAACCAACAAATGCCAACTTAACAGAAGGTGTTCCAGCTAAATACTTCTTGCCACTTGGTGGAGATATCAAGGAAGCTATTCGCAATCTTGAACTCAACCCTCCATTCAAGAAGAAAAATCTTGGGAATATCATCGCTGAAATCTTCAAACGTTTCCGTACGACAGAAACTTCTGCCCTACTTGACCGCATGAAGAACCTCGGTTACCACCACTCAACTCTTGCAGGTTTGACAGTGGGTATTGCCGATATCCCAGTCGTTGAAGACAAGGCTGAAATCATCGAAGAATCACACAAACGTGTAGAACAAATCACCAAACAATTCCGTCGTGGTATGATCACAGACGACGAGCGCTACAACGCTGTTACAGCTGAATGGCGTGCAGCCCGTGAAAAATTGGAGAAACGTTTGGTTGCCAACCAAGATCCTAAGAACCCTATCGTTATGATGATGGACTCTGGAGCCCGTGGTAACATCTCAAACTTCTCACAGCTTGCCGGTATGCGTGGTCTGATGGCTGCTCCGAATGGACGTATCATGGAATTGCCAATCCTTTCAAACTTCCGCGAAGGTTTGTCAGTACTTGAAATGTTCTTCTCAACTCACGGTGCTCGTAAAGGTATGACCGATACAGCCCTTAAAACAGCTGACTCAGGTTACTTGACTCGTCGTTTGGTTGACGTTGCCCAAGACGTTATCATCCGTGAGGACGACTGTGGAACTGACCGTGGTCTCTTGATCCGTTCTATCGCAGAAGGAAAAGAGATGATCGAGTCTCTCGAAGAGCGTCTCAATGGTCGTTACACTAAGAAAACTGTTAAACATCCAGAAACTGGTGCAGTAATCATCGGTCCAAATGAGTTGATTACAGAAGACAAGGCGCGTGAAATTGTCAATGCTGGTGTGGAAGAAGTTACTATCCGCTCTGTATTTACATGTAACACTCGTCATGGTGTCTGCCGTCACTGTTACGGTATCAACTTGGCGACAGGTGATGCGGTTGAAGTTGGTGAAGCAGTTGGTACAATCGCTGCCCAATCTATCGGGGAACCTGGTACACAGCTTACAATGCGTACCTTCCACACGGGTGGGGTTGCCTCAAATACCGATATCACTCAGGGTCTTCCTCGTGTCCAAGAAATCTTTGAAGCCCGCAATCCTAAAGGGGAAGCGGTCATCACAGAGGTTAAAGGACAAGTTACTGCTATTGAAGAAGACGCTTCAACTCGTACTAAGAAAGTCTTCGTTAAGGGTGAAACTGGAGAAGGCGAATACGTGGTACCATTTACAGCACGTATGCGTGTCGAAGTTGGTGACCAAGTCTCTCGCGGTGCAGCATTGACAGAAGGTTCTATCCAACCAAAACGTCTCCTTGCTGTTCGTGATGTCTTGTCAGTTGAAACTTACCTTCTCGGTGAAGTACAAAAAGTTTACCGTAGCCAAGGGGTAGAAATCGGTGACAAACACATCGAGGTAATGGTTCGTCAAATGATCCGTAAAGTTCGTGTCATGGATCCAGGTGACACCGACCTTCTTATGGGTACCCTCATGGACATCAACGACTTTACAGATGCTAACAAGGATGTTCTTATCGCAGGTGGAGTTCCAGCGACTGGTCGCCCAGTTCTTATGGGAATCACCAAAGCCTCACTTGAAACTAACAGTTTCTTGTCAGCGGCTTCCTTCCAGGAAACAACCCGTGTCCTTACTGATGCGGCCATCCGTGGTAAGAAAGACCATCTCCTTGGACTCAAGGAAAATGTTATCATCGGTAAGATCATCCCAGCAGGTACTGGTATGGCTCGCTACCGTAACCTTGAACCACAAGCTATCAATGAAGCAGCCTATCTGGCTCCAGAACAAGAAGAGACAGAACTTGCTCCAGTAGAGGAAGCTGTGGAAATCCAAGTTGAAGAAACAGTAGAATAAAAGCAAAAAGAGAACCTTTGGGTTCTCTTTGCTTTGTTTCAGAAAATTTTCCCACTTTTTCATAAAGTATGGTAGAATAGAAGAACTAAAATGCCAAGGAGGTGTCCATATGGAACAAACATTCTTTATCATTAAGCCAGATGGTGTGAAAAGAGGGCTGATTGGTCAGGTTCTGAAAAGAATTGAGGAGCGCGGTTTCAAAATCGAAAAATTAGAGTTGCGTTCAACAGTTTCAGAAGCTTTGATTGACCAACACTATCAAGACTTGGTTGAAAAAAGTTTTTATCCTCCTATCCGTCAGTTTATGAGCTCAGGACCAGTAGTGGTTGGCATTCTATCAGGTCCGAAAGTGATTGAAACTTGGCGGACTATGATGGGGGCTACTCGTCCAGAAGAAGCTCTACCAGGAACTATCCGAGGAGATTTTGCCAAGGCTGCAGGAGACAATCAAGCCATTCAAAATGTGGTTCACGGATCTGATTCTGAAGCTTCTGCCAAACGAGAAATTGCTCTCTGGTTTAAGGATTAGACTGGTAAAAGAACAGTTCTGTGCACAACAGAGCTGTTTTTTGGTCAGTTGAGCACAAAAAAAGAACACTTGAGAGGGCATTCTTCATTTCACATTCCTTACAGGGTATAATCCCTTATATGGAGGGATAAGAAATGGTAAAATCAATTCGCCTATTATTGTTGGCTACGGTCATCCAGATTAGTTTTGCTAGTTGCCTATTATGGAAAGAATCCTTTTTATCGTTGAAGCAGACCAATGCTTATTTTTTGATTTTGATTGTAGGAATTTCTATTTTTTGTGCTGTGATAAATTATTTTCATACAGCAGACCAGTCAAAGCACAGTATTTTACATGTTCAAAAGAAAGTGAGTCTTATTTATGGTCTCCTTATAGCAGTCAATCTTCTGGCAACCTGTTTGCTTCTCTCAGAAAGCATCCAAACCACTAGCAAGATGCAGCAGGAACTGGTTGACCTCTTTTTACCCTCCTTCTTTTTCTTGCTAGGGGTAGATCTATTGATTTTCTTACCTTTTGATAAAATTTTTCGAGATATAGAAAATTACCTCAATAAAAAGAAAACAGTCGTCATTTCCGTTTTAGCTACTGTGTTTTTCCTGAGAAATCCTTTTGTTATTTCCTCGATTCTCTTGTATGTCGGTATCGGTTTTCTATGCGCACGTTTTCTTTTCCCAAAATGCCTTCACAGAGAAATCTCTTTTTATAGCCATCTGATTCGAGATATCTTGTTTGTTTTTGCGATTTTTCTATTCTTTTAAGTAGAGGTTGATTCTTTAAAATCATTATAGTAAGTTTGTAAAGAAAATTCACACAAAAGGAAACTTTTTGGTATAATAGTAGCATGCACACAAAAAATGAAGAAGAGCTTCTAGCTCTCGGAGAAAGATTAGGTCGTATCCTTCAAAAAGACGATGTTCTGATCTTGACGGGAGAGTTGGGCGCGGGTAAAACAACCTTTACAAAAGCCCTTGCCAAGGGTTTGGATATCCGTCAGATGATTAAAAGTCCAACATATACCATTGTCAGAGAGTATGAAGGACGCTTGCCACTTTATCACTTGGATGTCTACCGTATCGAAGGGGACGCTGATTCTATTGACTTGGATGAGTTTCTCTTTGGTGGCGGCGTGACTGTTATCGAGTGGGGGCATCTTTTGGGTGAGGATTTACCAGATTCTTACTTAGAGTTGGAAATTTTGAAAGAAGCTGAGGGCCGTTGCCTTCAATTTACAGCTCATGGTTCTCGGGCTGAACAACTCATCAAGGAGCTTCAGGATGGAGTATAATCTTTGTATTCGTGAGGCAGAGATTTCAGATGCCGCAGCTTTGGTTGCATTTTTAAATCAAGTCGGTCGAGAGACAGATTTTACCAGCTTGGATGAACATGGCATAGGGATGACTACGTCTGAAATGGCTCTTTTCATCGAAAAACAAGCTGCTTCAGAAAATCAAATCACTCTCCTCGCCTTACTGAATGATGAGCTTGCAGGTGTTTTGAATATCACTGCTGATCAGCATGTAAGGGTTCGGCATATTGGAGATGTTTTTTTGGCGATTCAAAAGAAATTTTGGAATCAAGGTTTGGCTACCATACTTCTAGAAGAAGGTATTGAGTGGGCTAAAGCCAGTGCTGTTTTGCGTCGCTTACAACTTAGTGTGCAAAAACGAAATGAGGCCGCTATCCACCTCTATTCAAAAATGGGATTTATCACAGAAGGCTTGCAAGAAAGAGGAGCCTATTTAGCAGAAGGGACATTTTTAGATGTTTGCCTTATGGGCAGACTGATAGATGAATAACGAGATGATCAAAAAATTAATTGGAATGGTGCTAGCTTTTCTAGCAGTAACAGTTGTAGGTGTAGCGGTTTATGGTTACACCATTTTCCAACAAGGAACAGCAACCTTGAGTGAAAAGACTTATAAAAAAATCGGGGAAGAAACCAACGTTATCGAAGCGACTGAGCCTCTGACCATCCTCTTGATGGGGGTAGATACGGGAAATGTAGAACGTACAGACCCGTGGGCGGGAAATAGTGATTCCATGATTCTCCTGACGGTTAATCCCAAAACCAAGAAAACCACTATGATGAGTTTGGAACGGGATATTTTGACCAAGATTGAGACTGGAAACGGTCAAGTTCAGGAAGCTAAACTCAATGCGGCCTATGCTAATGGTGGTGCGGAACTTGCAATTTCTACTATTCAAAAGATGATGAATATCCACATTGACCGCTATGTGATGGTTAACATGCAGGGACTTCAACAATTGGTGGATGCAGTTGGTGGGATCACTGTCAACAATACACTTGGTTTCCCAATTTCGATTGCTGACCAAGAAGAGTTTAATAAGATTTCCATCGGTGTTGGAGAACAAACCTTGAATGGTGAGGAAGCCCTGGTGTATTCACGGATGCGTTACCAAGACCCTGAAGGAGACTATGGTCGTCAAAAACGTCAACGGGAAGTCATTCAAAAAATCGTTGAGAAAGTTTTGAGCCTAAACAGTGTGAGTCATTATCAAGGTATCCTCAAAGCTTTGAGTGATAACATGCAGACCAATGTGGACTTGTCAGCTAAGAGCATTCCACAATTGCTCGGCTATCAAGATTCCTTCAAGAATATCGAAACGCATCAATTGCGTGGGGAAGATGCTGAGCTACAGGGAATTTCTTATCAGATTGTCACTTCAGAACATATGCTCGAAATGCAAAATCTCTTGCGTAGTTCGCTAGGTAAAGAGCCAGTGACAGAATTGGAAACCAATGCGGTACTGTACGAAACAGCCTTTGGTCGGACAGCACCTTCAACCAGTACGAACGCTTCAAACGAAGAAGCAGAATAAGAAAAGAATCAAATCGTGGGAAATTTCCTGCGATTTTTTCAAAAAAATTCGAATAGATAAGTAGGAGGAAACATGAAAGCAGAAATTATTGCTGTTGGAACAGAAATTTTAACAGGGCAGATTGTCAATACCAATGCTCAGTTTTTATCAGAGAAACTAGCCGAAATCGGGGTAGATGTCTACTTCCAAACAGCTGTTGGAGATAATGAAGCTCGTCTTTTGTCCTTGCTTGAGATTGCGAGTCAACGTAGTAATCTTGTGATTTTGACAGGGGGCTTGGGACCAACCGAGGATGATTTGACCAAACAAACCCTGGCAAAATTTTTGGGAAAAGATCTAGTGTTTGACCCTCAAGCGCAAGAGAAACTGGATATTTTCTTTGCTCATAGACCTGACTATGCTCGGACACCGAATAATGAGCGCCAAGCCCAAATTGTAGAAGGGGCGACTCCACTGCCAAATGAGACAGGTTTAGCAGTAGGAGGGGTGTCAGAAGTGGATGGCGTGACCTACGTGGTCCTCCCAGGACCACCTAGTGAATTGAAACCCATGGTCTTAAATCAACTCTTACCCAAGTTAATGACTGGTACCAAGTTATACTCACGAGTGCTCCGTTTCTTTGGAATTGGGGAGAGTCAGTTGGTGACCATTTTGGCGGATTTGATTGACCATCAAACCGATCCGACCTTGGCGCCGTATGCCAAGACGGGAGAAGTGACCTTGCGTTTGTCTACAAAAGCAGTTAGTCAAGAAAGGGCTGATCAAGCACTGGATATCTTAGAAAATCAAATCTTGAGTCGCCAAACTTTCGAGGGAATTTCTCTACGAGACATCTGTTATGGATATGGGGAAGAAACCAGTCTCGCAAGTGTCGTTGTAGAAGAGCTAAAGAAGAGACAGAAAAGCATTACTGCGGCAGAAAGCTTGACGGCAGGTCTCTTTCAAGCGACATTAGCAGACTTTTCGGGCGTCTCAGCAATCTTTAATGGCGGTTTTGTCACTTACAGCCTAGAAGAAAAGTCCAAGATGTTGGATATTTCCGAGCAAGAGCTAAAAGAACACGGGGTTGTTTCTGGGTTTACGGCTCGAAAAATGGCAGAGCAGGCACGGATCAAGACTCAGTCTGATTATGGAGTTAGTTTGACGGGTGTGGCAGGGCCAGATAGCCTAGAGGGGCATCCAGCTGGTACAGTTTTTATTGGATTGGCACATGCAAAAGGGACAGAGGTGATCAAGGCCAATATTGCAGGACGGAGTCGAGCAGATGTTCGACATATTGCGGTCATGCATGCCTTTAACCTAGTTCGCAAGGCTTTATTAAGTGACTAAATTTTGGTATAATGAAAGATAGGTCTAAGGACCAGTAGAATATAGGAGAACAAAATGGCGAAAAAACCAACAAAAAAATTAGATGAAATTGGGAAAAAATTTGGAGCTGACCGTGAAAAAGCATTGAACGATGCTCTTAAATTGATTGAGAAAGACTTTGGTAAGGGTTCAATCATGCGCTTGGGTGAGCGCGCGGAGCAAAAGGTGCAAGTGATGAGCTCAGGCTCATTGGCTCTGGATATTGCTCTTGGTTCAGGTGGTTATCCTAAAGGACGTATCATCGAAATCTATGGACCAGAATCATCTGGTAAGACAACGGTTGCCCTTCACGCTGTTGCGCAAGCACAGAAAGAAGGCGGTATTGCAGCCTTTATCGATGCGGAACATGCTCTTGACCCAGCCTATGCTGCAGCCCTTGGTGTGAACATTGACGAATTACTCTTGTCACAACCAGACTCAGGTGAACAAGGTCTTGAAATTGCTGGAAAATTGATTGACTCAGGTGCAGTTGACCTTGTCGTTATCGACTCAGTTGCGGCCCTTGTACCTCGTGCGGAAATTGATGGGGATATTGGAGACAGTCACGTTGGTTTGCAGGCTCGTATGATGAGTCAGGCCATGCGTAAACTCGGAGCTTCTATCAATAAAACCAAAACAATTGCCATCTTTATCAACCAATTGCGTGAAAAAGTTGGGGTTATGTTTGGAAATCCAGAAACAACACCTGGTGGGCGTGCTTTGAAATTCTACGCTTCAGTCCGTTTGGATGTTCGTGGAAGTACGCAAATCAAGGGAACTGGTGACCAAAAAGATACCAATGTCGGTAAGGAAACCAAGATCAAGGTCGTGAAAAACAAGGTGGCTCCACCATTTAAGGAAGCCTTTGTTGAAATCATGTACGGAGAAGGGATTTCTAAGACTGGTGAGCTCTTGAAGATTGCAAGTGATCTCGATATCATCCAAAAAGCGGGAGCATGGTACTCTTACAAGGGTGAAAAAATCGGACAAGGATCTGAAAATGCTAAGAAATACTTGGCGGATCACCCAGAAATCTTTGATGCCATTGACCATCAAGTCCGTGTTCAATATGGCTTGATTGAAGATGAAGAAGGGACAACTCCTACCTCTGTTGCTGAAGATCTAGCACCTAACCAAGAAGTAACGCTTGACCTAGGCGACGGACTTGAAATCGAAATTGAAGATTAAAAATGAAAGCGGAGAAGTCTATCTCTGCTTTTTATGTTTAATTATTAAGTCTCCATAGGCTTCAAAAGCGTAATAAAAGAGTATTTAATCAAAAAAATTAAAAAAACTGTTGCAATTTTTTTAATTTGATGATAAAATTAAATCATTCTATAAAAAGGAGACTACTTTAACATGGACCACACACTTGTTCGTGCACTTTGGATCATCTTCACTCTACTTGGTGGTTCTGGAATCTTAGCTTATGCTGTTCTCTACTTCCTTCTTCCAGAAGGCAATGCAGAGGCTTAAGCCATAGAGAGAATAAAAGTTTATTCTGATCAGTTGAAAATAAAAAATGCATGTAATCGTAGATTACATGCATTTTTATATGTAGCTTCTATCGAAAAAGAGAGGTTCTTCACCAGAAGGATAAGTCTTGTTTAATGGTCACTAAAACGACGATACTTTATATGAAAGTCAAAATAATGTTCATTTTGTAACTTTTGGAAGATGTCGCGATAGGCTTCTTCGTCAAAATAGTCGCCACGATAGAGGATTTCAAAACTCAAACCATCGTACTCAAGGAAAGCGTTGGCTGTTTTAAAGCCATTTTGTCGATAGAAGTCCATTCTAGCCTTCCTTTGCTCCAAGTTATCGCATTCTTCATCCAATCGCTCGACTTCGAGTAACATGGTTCGCTGGTAAAAATCAGTCAGCTTTTCGATGATTTCCTTTCCATACCCGTGGCTTCTCAGGTGGGGCATGATGGCAAAAAAACTGATATAGAAGGCCTTTGGATTGGAGATGGCAAAAGCAAAGCCGACAAACTCTTCTTGGTTATAAAAGGCAAAAAAGTGAGCGTCTTCTCGGTCCTGATAGCGCAAGAACTCAGACAGAGGGACTCGTTCTTCCTCGGGAAAAGCTTCTTTGTTTAGCTTTTCAACCTTATCCAGATCAGGAAATACATCGGTAATTAATTGACTGGTCAAACTCATAAATGAACTCCTTTTCTTGATTATAGCAAATTGTCTCTCTGTAAGCAATTGATTGCAAACTTAGTAACAGAGCCTTGTCGCTCCTTTAGAAAGCTGATATAATAGCTTTATGAATAAGAAACGATCCGTGGACTTGATACATGGTCCTATTCTTCCTGCGCTGTTAAGCTTTGCCTTTCCAATCTTGCTGTCAAATATTTTCCAACAGCTTTATAATACAGCTGATGTCTTGATTGTTGGGCGATTTCTTGGCCAAGAATCCTTGGCTGCAGTAGGAGCTACTACAGCCATTTTTGACTTGATTATAGGCTTTACGCTTGGTGTTGGAAATGGCATGGGGATCGTCATTGCCCGCTATTATGGGGCTCGTAATTTCACCAAAATCAAGGAAGCGGTTGCTACAACCTGGATTTTAGGAGGGTTTCTCAGTGTTTTTGTTATGTTGATGGGCTTTGTCGGCCTGTATCCACTCTTGCAATATTTAGATACCCCTGCAGAAATACTTCCCCAGTCCTATCAATATATTTCCATGATTGTGACCTGTGTCGGAGTTAGTTTTGCCTATAATCTCTTTGCTGGCTTGTTGCGGTCTATTGGTGACAGTCTGGCTGCGCTTGGTTTTCTGATTTTCTCTGCTCTGGTCAATGTGATTCTCGATCTCTATTTTATTACGCAACTGCAACTGGGTGTTCAATCTGCGGGACTTGCTACCATTATTTCGCAAGGATTGTCAGCGGTTCTCTGTTTTTACTATATCCGTAAGAGTGTTCCAGAACTACTTCCTCAACTCAAGCATTTTAAATGGAACAAGGCCTTGTATGCGGATCTCTTGGAGCAAGGTTTGGCTATGGGTTTGATGAGTTCCATTGTGTCCATAGGTAGTGTGATTTTACAGTCTTCTGTCAATACTTTTGGAGCTGTGATTATTAGTGCTCAAACAGCAGCTAGACGCATTATGGCTTTTGCTCTGCTTCCGATGACGGCTATTTCTTCTGCTATGACGACCTTTGCCTCTCAAAATCTCGGGGCCAAGCGACCAGACCGCATAGTTCAAGGCCTTGGTGTTGGGAGTCGTTTGAGCATGTTCTGGGCAGGTTTTATTTGTATTTTCCTCTTTTTTGCCAGTCCTAGCTTGGTTTCCTTCTTGGCCAGTTCGACGGATGGATACTTGGTAGAAAATGGTAGTCTTTACCTGCAAATCAGTTCAGTCTTTTATCCGATTTTGAGCCTTTTGCTGATTTATCGGAATTGCTTGCAGGGATTGGGGCAGAAAGTCCTTCCTCTAGTTTCCAGCTTTATAGAACTAATCGGGAAAATTGTTTTTGTAGTTTTGATTATCCCTTGGGCAGGCTATAGGGGAGTTATCCTTTGTGAACCCCTTATCTGGGTTGCCATGACCACCCAACTGTACTTTTCACTTTTCCGCCATCCCCTGATAAAAGAAGGCAAGGCAATCTTGGCAGCCAAAGGACAATCCTAGCTGGATTTGCTGAATAAAATCCATTTCCTCTAGTGAAAATCGAAAAAACTTGTGTTATAATAAGAAAGATTAAAATGTGAAAAAAGGAGATTCCTAATGGGACGTAAATGGGCCAATATCGTAGCCAAGAAAACGGCTAAAGATGGAGCTAACTCTAAAGTATATGCAAAATTTGGTGTAGAAATCTATGTAGCAGCTAAAAAAGGTGATCCAGACCCAGAATCAAACACTGCTTTGAAATTCGTTATCGACCGTGCGAAACAAGCCCAAGTGCCAAAACACGTTATCGATAAAGCGATTGATAAAGCAAAAGGAAACACAGACGAAACCTTTACAGAAGGACGTTACGAAGGTTTTGGACCAAATGGTTCTATGTTGATTGTGGATACCTTGACTTCAAACGTCAACCGTACCGCAGCCAATGTCCGTGCAGCTTTTGGTAAAAACGGCGGAAACATGGGTGCTTCAGGTTCAGTTTCATACCTCTTTGATAACAAGGGTGTGATCGTATTTGCGGGTGAGGACGCTGATGCAGTCTTTGAGCAATTGCTAGAAGCAGATGTGGATGTGGACGATGTAGAAGCAGAAGAAGGAACAATCACTGTTTACACAGCTCCAACAGACCTTCACAAGGCTATCGTTGCCCTTCGTGAGTCTGGTATCGAAGAATTCCAAGTGACTGAATTGGAAATGATTCCTCAGTCTGAAGTGGAATTGTCAGGCGAAGACCTTGAAACCTTTGAAAAACTTTACAGCGTTCTTGAGGACGACGAAGACGTACAAAAGATCTACACAAACGTAGATGGATTCTAATAGAAAAACGAACAGTTTTACTAGCTGTTCGTTTTTTTGATATTTGAACTTAGACTCTGCTTTCAGAATCGTTTTGTTGCTTGCTTTTTCCTTGACCTAGACCAACTGCATGTTTTTGGACGAGCAAGAGCTGCCCATTGTCATCTTTTGCAAAAGTTAGGGTAACGGTCTTGATCTTGTCTCCAATGGAGATATAGGTGATTTTTCTCGTATTATAACCTCCGATAGTGGAGTCAAACTCGGAGTCTGGTAGTCCGTGTTTTTTGATAATATCCTTGTAGTTGGTACCACCTTTTCCTTTGTTGTCAAGGTCACCTTCGATTAAGGCGTCGAACTGTTCTTGGGTCCAGGTGAAGGTGTCGTCTTCTTCCTCCTCAGGGATGGAATAGGCGCTATCATCTGTCAAGTCGCTTTCTTCTTCGCGTTCCATTGAGGCACTCGCCTCGCTGTAGGAACGGTTAAACTCCCTGACAAACTCTTTGTAGACATTAGCGTACAGTACCTGGGTCGTAAAGAAAAGTACAACAGAGGCAACTGCCAGGGATGTTCCAATAATAGCCATTGTTTTCCGCTTTTTGAGGTTGACGATAAGGCCGATAATCCCCAAGATAAATGCTACGATGGCGATGAAAAACGATAGATAGTTAATAAATGGAATCCAGGACCCTAAAAGTGCGATAGCTCCAAAAATGGTTGCTAAGATTCCTAAAACTCTTTGTTCTTCTGGTTTCATTTGAAAGTTTTCTCCCTTCATCGAGTGAATGGATTTCTATCCACAGTAGTTAGTGCTTATTATAGAAAAAATATTGCCTAATGTCAATTTAAACCAAGATAGTTCTCATAGAAACTTTTTTCTTGACATCTTTTCTGAAAATGATAAAATAGTTCTCATGGAAACTTAAATAGTTCTTGTGAGAACTATATTTATCGTGAGAAAGGAGCAATCATGGACAAGCCAATGTTAATATTCAAACGTTTTGGACACCAGGTTCATCTGATGGTACAGAAAGAAGCCAAGCGTTGTGGCATTGAATTTATGGGTGGACCGCAAGGGCAGGTTCTGCGTTTTTTAGATTGCCAAGAACAGTCTGAAAATCTGGTCTTAATTAAGGATATCGAGCAGGAACTCAATATTACCAAATCTGTGGCGAGTAATTTAGTCAAGCGCATGGTGCAAAATGGTTTGGTTGAGCTAGAGGCCAGCCCGAGTGATAAGCGGGCAAAATTTGTTCGCCTGACGGAGAAATCGCGTTCGCAGATGCAAAAAGTTAAAGCTTTTTTTGATCGGATTGATCAGAGTCTGCTAGAGGGGGTTTCAAAGTCAGACTTAGCAATCTTTGAAAAGGTCCTCAGTCAGTTGCAAGAAAATGTTGAGAAGATAGGAGGAGAGAATGAAGAAACTCGCTAAACGTATTACAGGAAAAGAGTGGGGAATGATCGTCCTTACGATTCTGTTCACTTGTTTCTCGGTCTATCTCGAGTTAGAGGTGCCGACTTATATTTCGCAAATTACAGAATTACTGGGAACGTCTGGAACGCAGTTGGGTGAACTCTGGTCACCAGCTGCGAAGATGATTGGTTTGTCTTTATTGGCTTTCTTTTCATCTGTTATGGTTGGTTTCTTTGCCGCTCGCGTTGCAGCATCCTATACAACCCATCTACGTAGAGACGTATTTCATCAGGTTTTAGATTTTTCGCAGACAGAGATCAAGCGCTTTTCAATCCCAAGTCTTTTGACTCGGACGACCAATGATATTACCCAGGTACAGATGCTCTTTACCATGGGCTTGCAAGTGGTTACTCGTGGGCCAATTATGGCTATCTGGGCCATTGGAAAAATCCTTGGGAAATCGGAATACTGGCTCTGGGCGGTCCTTGTGGCTGTTATTGTGAATGTCTTGATGACCACCGTTCTTATGACTCTGGCTTTTCCTAAACAATCTGTCATCCAAAAATTGACAGATAAACTCAATAGTATCACTCGTGAAAGTTTGACTGGGATTCGAGTTGTTCGCGCATACAATGCCGAGGATTACCAAGGTAAGAAATTTGAAGCAGCTAACGATGAGGTAACACGTCTCAATCTCTTTGTCAATCGATTGATGGCCATTATGAACCCGATCATGATGGCGATTTCCAGTGGATTGAGTTTAGCCATTTACTGGATTGGTGCCTATATCATCAACGATGCAAGTTTGACAGAACGTCTGCCACTCTTTAGTGATATGGTAGTCTTCATGTCCTATGCTATGCAGGTCGTGATGGGCTTCCTTCTCATAGGAGCACTCTTTATCGTTCTTCCTCGGACCTTGGTTTCTGCAGGACGTATCAACCAAGTTTTGGATTTGCATCCTTCTATTAAGAATCCGAGTCAAGCACAGGCTGCAGATTCTTCAGTTCAAGGACAAGTGGAATTCCGTGATGTAACCTTCCGATACTCTCAAAACTCAGAAGCAGTTGTGGAACATGTTACTTTTAAAGCCGAAGCAGGTCAAACAGTTGCCTTTATCGGATCAACTGGATCTGGGAAATCTACTCTAGTCAACCTAATACCTCGTTTTTATGATGTCTCATCTGGTCAAATCCTAGTAGATGGTGTCGATGTGCAAGATTACAACTTGGAAGACTTGCGTAATAAGGTCGGCTATATCCCACAAAAAGCTGTGCTCTTTTCTGGAGATGTTAAGGGTAATCTCGACTTTGGTAAGAGTAAAGAAAGTCCTCTCAGCGAACCTGCTATGTGGCAAGCTTTGGAATTGGCTCAATCTAAGAACTTTATCGAGGATAAGGAAGCAGGTCTGTCCTCTGAAGTAGCCCAAGGTGGGACCAACTTCTCAGGAGGTCAAAGACAACGCTTGGCTATTGCCCGGGCCTTGGCTCGTAAGCCAGAGATTCTTATCTTTGATGACTCTTTCTCAGCCTTGGACTACAAGACAGACCGGATCTTGCGCCAAGAATTAGCTGAAAAAACACAATCCTTGACTAAGTTAATCGTTGCTCAACGCATCTCAACCATCATGGATGCCGACCTGATCTTGGTTTTGGATCAAGGTAAAGTCGTGGGACAAGGCACCCACAAAGAACTTCTAGCTACTAACGAAGTCTACCAAGAAATTGCCTACTCACAACTATCGAAGGAGGAATTGGAAGATGGAAAATAAAAAAGTTTCGGTCTGGAAACAGTGCAAACCTTATATGGCAGGCCTCCAACTCCCTCTCCTAATAGCAGTTGTGGCTGCAGTCATTTCAAGTATCATTACCGTTTATGGTCCAACTAAGATTAAAGAAATTACTAACTTGATTTCAGATGGCTTGGCTACAGAAATCGACTTGGTAGCTGTGTCAAACATTGCTGGATTTTTGGTTGTTCTGTATGTATTTGGAGCTATCCTTAATTATACACAGGCCTATATCTTTTCAACGAGCATTCAGCATTTTTCAAAACGCTTGCGGACAGCAATCGCTGAAAAAATCAATCGTTTGCCACTTGGCTATTTTGACCGTCATTCACAAGGAGATACCCTTTCGCGCGTGACCAATGATGTGGATACAGCAGCGCAATCTCTCAACCAAAGTCTAGGGGCAGTTCTTTCAGCTAGTTTCTTGTTGATTGCTGTCTTGGTGACCATGTTTGGGATGAACTGGATTTTGGCATTGGTAACCGTTGTATCAACCCTTGTTGGTTTTGCGGCGGTTTCCGTAATCATGGCTAAGTCACAGGGTTATTTTAAAGCTCAACAAAATAATCTAGCGGCCGTCAATGGTTATGTGGAAGAGATGTACTCTGGCCATAATGTAGTGACCAGCTACAACGCAGTGGGCACCTCCAAAGCGAGATTTGCTGATTTAAACCAAGACTTGCATGATAGTATCTGGAAATCTCAATTTATCTCTGGTATCATGATGCCAGCCATGTTCTTTGTTGGAAACTTTAGTTATGTCTTAGTCATCATCGTTGGGGCCGCGCTGGCGTTAGAAGGGCATATCACAATAGGGATTATTGTAGCCTTTATGGTTTACGTACGGACCTTCTCCCAACCTCTGTCACAGATTGCCCAAGGGATTACGAACTTGCAACAAGCGAGTGCAGCCATGACACGTGTATTAGAATTTCTAGCTGAAGCAGAGATGCAGGATGAATCTCATAAGGAGAGACAATTGAGCGACATGAAAGGGGAAGTAGTCTTTGATCACGTGTCCTTTGGCTATAAACCAGAGCGCACCATCATCCATGATTTTTCTGCGACAGCTCATGCAGGTCAGAAGGTCGCGATTGTTGGACCGACTGGGGCTGGGAAGACAACCATTGTCAATCTTTTGATGAAGTTCTATGAGCTAGATAAGGGAAGCATCCGCATCGATGGTGTCGATACCAAGGACATGAAGCGTTCGGAAGTGCATGATGCCTTTTCAATGGTCTTGCAGGATACTTGGCTCTTTGAAGGAACGATTCGAGAGAACCTGATCTATAATCAGACAGACATCAGTGATGAACGAATGATGGAAGCCAGCAAGGCTGTGGGAATCCACCACTTTATCATGACTTTGCCAGACGGTTACGACACTATCTTGGACGATACAGTGACTTTGTCTGTCGGACAAAAACAACTCTTAACCATTGCTCGTGCTTTGCTGAAGGATGCACCACTCTTGATTTTGGATGAAGCGACATCTTCAGTTGACACACGTACAGAGGAGTTGATTCAAAAAGCCATGGACCGTTTGATGGAGGGTAGAACCTCCTTTGTCATCGCCCACCGCTTGTCAACCATCCGAAATGCTGACTTAATCTTGGTCATGAAAGATGGCAATATCATCGAACAAGGTAACCATGAGGAATTGATGGGCAAAGCTGGCTTCTATGCGGATCTTTACAACAGCCAATTCACAGAAGACCAAGCAGAAGAATAAATCAAAAGAAGGCTTGACGGCCTTCTTTTTCTGCACTATACTAGAAGACAAGTGCCTCGCCTAGAGGCAAAAATAAAGTGTTAGTGAGAAGAATAGATGAAAAATTATCAAGAATGGTATAGAAACATTAGCTCCAAACTAACTAGCCATCCAACTCTTTTATTTCTATTGCTTAGTTTTAATCGTTTGATGACAGTAGCTATGCCCCTGGTCTATCTGACCTTACTAGTTACCGTTTACCTGCAGCTAGGACTTGGTCAGCAAGTCGGGGTCTATTTGCTTGTCCCTGCTACAGGCTTTGTAATTTTGTCCCTCTTTCGTAAGAAAATCAATCATCCACGCCCCTACGAAACTTGGGACATCGCCCCCTTACTTGACAAGGATAGTTCGGGACAGTCTATGCCCAGTCGCCATGTTTTTTCGGCAACTATCATCTCCATGGCCAGTCTGCATGCTAGTCTACCTGTTGGTTTAGTATGTTTGCTCTTTTCAGCTTTGCTGGGCTTGGTGAGGGTTTTAGGGGGTGTTCATTATCCCAAGGATGTGGTCGTTGGTTACGCTTGTGGTCTCATGTGGGGGGTTCTTTTCTTCCTTTTTTGACATGTAAGTCAAGCTAGTCTGACAACCACTTACTGCTTCAAATTGACCACTTGCTTTTTTGCCCTTGTATTCCTAACTTAGCTTTGATATAGTAGAGTCAGAAAGGAGATGTGATGAAGTTACGAATTGAGATTGACGGCAATTTAGAGGAGACTGAAATTGTCATCAAGACCCCCACTTTGACAGATGAAATTGCAGACTTGCAACGACTTTTGCAAGAGTCAAAGGCTCCGAGGTTGACTTTTTACAAGGGGACAGGTGAATATTATCTAGACCTGTCAGAAATTCTCTTCTTTGAAACAGAAGGGAGCAAGATCTACGCTCATAACCAGAAGGAAGCCTATGAAGTTCGTCTCAAACTTTATGAGTTGGAGTCTATCTTGCCTCGCTATTTTAGTCGAGTTTCCAAGTCAACGATCGCAAACATCCGTCAGATTTACTCAGTGGACAAGTCCTTTTCAGGAACGGGGACCATTTCCTTTTATCAGACGCACAAGGAGGTTCATGTCTCACGGCATTACCAATCCCTCCTAAAAGAAAATCTAAGAAACATGAGGTAAAAAAGATGAAAAAGAAAGCATTTGGTATTGTTTTATTGGTTTTAGCAGCTTGGATCTTGCTGCAAGGGAATTTTGGAATTCCTTCTTTGGATGGCAAGATATGGCCTTTACTAGGTATTGTTTTTTTTGCTTACCAATCAGTTGAAGCTTTGCTTCGTCGTCATCTAACATCAGCAGTTTTTACCGCTCTAGTAGCCTTAATGATTGCGAATCATTTTTATAACATTTTTCCTATTCCAAACCAGTCTTTGTTTTGGGCTAGTATCTTAGCAGTTCTAGGTGTCGGTTATCTTACTCACTCAAGTAAGTTCTGGAATGAAAAAAAATGGTGGTACAATGGGAAAAAAACAGTCGTCACGGATAAGGAAGTCGCTTTTGGTAGCGGGACCTTCTATAAACAGGATCAAGATCTCGTAGATGACCAAGTGGAAGTCGCTTTTGGGGATGCTAAAATCTACTATGATAATGCAGAGATGTTAGGTGATTTTGCAACTTTAAATATTGAAGTGGCCTTCGGGAATGCAACCGTCTATGTTCCACAACACTGGCGTGTCGATTTGAAAGTAGAAACCTCCTTTGGTGCAGCTAAGGCAGATGCTCCTGTAGCGCCAACAAACAAAACCTTGATTATCCGTGGGGAAGTTGCTTTTGGTAAACTTGGAGTTGTTTACGTTAAATAAAAAAATAGTTTAGGCCCTTGATAAATTCGAGAAAGTGTGATAACATAGTACGGTATGTGGTGCTAGCACATCCGCTATATTAGATCTAATAGGAGGAAAACACAATGGCTAAAGTATGTTACTTTACAGGTCGTAAGACTGTATCAGGAAACAACCGTTCACACGCGATGAACCAAACAAAACGTGCCGTAAAACCAAACCTTCAAAAAGTTACTGTTCTTATCGATGGTAAACCTAAAAAAGTTTGGGCTTCAGCTCGTGCTTTGAAATCAGGTAAAGTTGAACGCGTTTAATAAAAATGAAAAGACCGCTTAGGTCTTTTTCTTTTGCTCTAAGGATAAAACCATTTGAAAAATAGAGTAAATATCCGCAGATACAGCATTCTGCTTTTACACTTGGGCTGAAATATGATAAAATAGAGTATCAACTAGTTGAGGTAAAAAAATGACTGTAAAAATTAATACAAAAGATGGTCAAATCGAACTGACAGATGAAGTGATTGCAACCGTTGTAGGTGGTGCCGCAACTGAGATTTTTGGTGTGGTCGGTATGGCTAGTAAAAATGCCCTCAAAGACAATTTCCAAGCCCTTCTTGGTAAGGAAAATTATTCTAAGGGTGTTGTTATAAAAGCAGCCGAAGATGGTAGCATTGCAGTTGATGTTTATACCGTATTGAGCTACGGAGTAAAGATAAGCGAAGTGTCAAAAAACATTCAAGAGCGTGTTCGTTTTAGTTTAGAAAATCAACTAGGAATTACTGCTCAGACTGTGAATGTCTACATTCAAAATATCAAAGTTGTAGGAGAATAATCGTGTCAAAAATTACTACCAGTTTATTCCAAGAGATGGTGCAAGCTGCATCAACTCGTTTGAATAAGCAAGCAGAATATGTCAATTCATTGAACGTCTTTCCAGTTCCAGATGGAGATACTGGGACAAACATGGGAATGACCATTGAAAATGGTGCCAAAGAAGTAGCAGACAAGCCTGCTTCTACAGTTGGAGAAGTAGCGAGCATTCTTGCTAAAGGTCTCTTGATGGGCGCGCGTGGGAACTCAGGGGTTATCACTTCTCAGCTCTTCCGTGGCTTCTCTCAGGCTATCAAGGAAAAAGATGAATTAACAGGTCAAGACTTGGCTCTTGCCTTCCAATCCGGTGTCGAAGTAGCTTATAAAGCAGTTATGAAACCAGTTGAAGGAACCATTTTGACTGTTTCTCGTGGAGCGGCTATTGGGGCTAAGAAAAAAGCCGAGGAGACAGATGATGCTGTCGAGGTCATGCGTGCAGCCTTGGAAGGTGCAAAAGCAGCTTTGGCTAAGACGCCAGAAATGCTTCCAGTCCTTAAGGAAGTTGGTGTGGTAGACTCAGGTGGTCAAGGTTTAGTCTTTATCTACGAAGGATTCCTTTCAGCTCTTACTGGTGAATACAGTGCTTCTGAAGACTTTGTAGCGACTCCTGCTAACATGAGTGAAATGATTAATGCAGAGCACCACAAGTCTGTAGCAGGGCATGTGGCAACTGAGGACATTACCTTCGGTTACTGTACAGAGATCATGGTAGCCCTCAAACAAGGTCCAACTTATTCTAAAGATTTTGACTACGATGAATTCCGTAACTACTTGAATGACTTAGGCGACTCTCTACTTGTTGTCAACGATGATGAGATCGTCAAAGTTCACGTCCATACAGAAGATCCAGGTCTTGTCATGCAAGAAGGTCTCAAATATGGTAGCTTGATCAAGGTAAAAGTGGACAACATGCGTAACCAACACGAGGCGCAAGTTGAAAAAGAAGCAACTCAAGGCAACAAGCCTGCTGAAACAAAAGAGTATGCCCTTATCGCAGTAGTAGCTGGTCAAGGTTTAGCAGATATCTTCCGTGCCCAAGGTGTGGATTATGTTATCGAAGGTGGTCAGACGATGAACCCTTCAACAGAAGACTTTATCAAGGCTGTTGAACAGGTCAATGCTCGCAACATTATCTTCTTGCCAAACAACAAAAATATCTTTATGGCAGCTCAGTCTGCGGCTGAAGTGCTTGGACAACCTGCTGTTGTGGTAGAAGCGCGTACAATTCCTCAAGGGTTGACCAGCCTTCTTGCCTTTGACCCAAGCAAATCAATCGAAGAAAACAAAGAACGCATGACTGCAGCCCTTGGTGATGTTATCAGCGGTAGTGTAACAACAGCCGTTCGTGATACAACTATCGATGGATTAGCAATTCATGAAAATGACAATCTTGGTATGGTAGATGGGAAAATCCTCGTGTCAAACCCTGACATGCACCAAACCTTGACTGAAACATTGAAACATATGTTGGACGAAGACAGTGAAATCGTGACTTTCTATGTCGGTGAAGACGGAAGCGAAGAACTTGCCAATGAAATTGCCCAAGAAATCGCAGAAGAATTTGAAGATGTTGAAGTCGAAATCCACCAAGGTCAACAACCCGTATATCCATATCTTTTCAGTGTGGAATAATCGTGAAAATGGAATGAAAATAACAGAAGGAAGCTGGTTTTACAGCTTCCTTTTTTATGCAAATGGAGTTATAAAGAAATTTCTGTAGAAATGAACATTCTATTGGAAATTCTATTTACTATAAGTTATAATGATAAAGCTGTTATGTTAGATTAAGTATGAATATAAAGGAGAAATGATGAAGAAAAAATTTTTTAATCAATCTTTTTCCCGCTTTTCGATTAGAAAGTTAAGTGTTGGGACCTGTTCGGTATTGCTAGGAACCTTTATGGTGATGGCTACTTCACCAGTGCAAGCAGATGAAGCTCAAGTCAACAATAAGGAACAACAAACGCAGGCGGAAATTCAACAGAAGGAAAAAAGTGCTGAGAATGGGCAGGAAGTTATTTCTGAACCTCAAAAAGAGGTGACACAGAACGAAGCAGTTAAGGACCAGAAGGATAAAACTGAACCGTCCAAAACAGAAGTATCTGCACCAGTTGCTCAGAGCCAACCAGTTTCTCAAATTGACAATACGAAGGAAGCGAGTCAGCCTTCTTTAGAAGAGGAGAAAAAGCAATCTCTTGAATCAACTCCAACTGAGCAGAAAAGCAAGGAAGAAAGCAGTTCTAGCGGAAAAACTTCTTCTAGGCGCAAGAGATCGCTAGATGAAGTCAATGCTGCATTTAAAGCTCATTCGCCAATCAAGGATATCCATGCAGTAGATAGTGTCCGTGAATCCTTGACATTTAGTATTACTGGGCATGAAGCAGACTATTCTGGTGGGTATATTAAAATTCATTTCCAAAATGGTAAGGCGATTAAATTGACCCCTTCTCCAGTCGGTGGTGTAAAGTTCAGCCAAGAAAAAATAAATGGAGACCTTGATTTAAAGATAGAACCTGCAAATCTGAGAGGTGGAGCAAACTATAACTTCGTCTATACTTTTCAGATAGATCCTTTGACTCAGAACTGGGGAGGTGCTGTCCAAGCCATTGGGCCAGACCATAAGGTGACCGCAACTGCTAAGCTCTATGACAAAAATGGCAATGTCCTCAAAGAACTTGGAAGCATTGAACACACGTGGAAAGTCTTAGAAAACGGTGTAGGGGGTCTGACACCAATGTCTAACAATCAGGTCATTGGCTACGATCGAAATAACGATGGTATTGTTGACGAAGATTCGTCTGTTGTATCCTACTATCTATTTAATGGTGCGAAAGATCCTAAGAATAATACGGCAAGAAATGATTACTTCAACTATGGGAATGGTGTCTTTGATGGTCGTATGATCAATGGTATGGGGATTAGTGATGTTGGTGGGCATATTATTGATCCTATCACATCCTATACCTATAATATAGAGTTAAAAGAAGGCTATGAGCTGACAGATGAAGCCAAAGCTCTAGGATGGACTGCCGATGCGACGGGTTACCATCTGACCATTAACAGAGCTAACAATCCGCTTCAAGATGTTAATAACAATAAAAACAAGCTCATTCCAATTTCTTTCAAGTTAAAGAATGCCAAAGTAGCAGATATCAATAGAAAAGCGCAAAACTTTACTGTGACGGGTATCTATACAAAAGCAGATGGGACTAGCTATCAAAATACGGCCGTTCTGCCTTATGCTCTCTTTGTTCAAAAAACAGACCAGCCAGAGTCTTCTCTCTTTGAATATAGACACTATAATCAGTCTGACTCGGATATAATTCGTTCCTATGGTGAAACAGAATACCGTTCTAATGTTCGACTTTCATCAGTCGCAGAGGTTGAAAAAGATTATCTTATCAATGACTATACGGTCACCCATAAAATACAGGATTCACGAGAGTCTTATCGAGAAGTCAATGCAATTGAGGATCGTTATTGGAATGAATTTTTCTCCTCACCGGATGCATCCGTAGAAGTATACAATAAAGCGACAGGTGAATTATTAGGGACTTTTAATAGTAACACCCGTAGTCTACGATTGACGGAAGAGCAAGATGTGAAGGAACTGGAGTACAAGTTTAAAAATATCAAGATGAGGAAGTCCTCAACCAATGATACTTCGGCATTTTTTTTCCAGACAAAAACACGTTTTAATAATTGGGAAAGTCTCTATAAAGATTCGACGATTCGTAAGTTGGATTCTAGAACGGATTTCACTTTTAAGAATACTAGCAACACTGTTTCCTTCTCTCAAACTGCCTCAGCCGAATTGACGCGTGTTATCCAGCAAATTTCAATGGTTGGACGCCGTCGGACAGATGTCTTTAATCGACACACAGATGCTTCTGGTTTTAAAGAAGATTTTATCACAAGGACTGCGGGTAAAGACACCCCTACTCAGAACTTCGCAAACTTGACGGGAGTTTACCATTTAGCCTATTTGGCTGACCCTCAATTAAACTTTAGTGGAAACCTTAATTTTAAGGTCTATTATAATTACAAAGATACTGGGAAAACTCTCTACTATGCCCAAGTGAAGGGGACTCCAGACTCCCCTATGCCTCCAACGCTTTTGAAGTTGGAAAACAAAACGATTCCAAATGGGACCTATACCTATAAAGCGATTGCTTTCTGGGATGAGGAACTTCCTGACGTTCAAGCTCAGAATGGTTACGACTTGGGGGAGCTTGACGGCATTACAGTTACCTCGAAAAATTCAGTTTCTTATGACTTCGATGTGATCGTACAGGCTTCTGAAGCGAGTGGTGTCTACTCTGAAGTGAAGAGAGCTACAAATCAACACTTTGCCTACAATACCCAAGAGCACTATCCTGGTGATGAGATTGATTTCAGAGTGACCTATAAAAACACATCTAAACAGCCGGTTTCAGACGTTTATGTTTTGTCATCCTTGCCGATGAAAGGTGATAAACAGCTAGAATCCAGAAATCGTGGTTCTGGATTTACAGTGAGTTTGACAAAAGCTTTAACACCACCTTCAGGCTGGGAAGTTCAATATAGTCGTACTGCGGGCACTGCTACAGAAATTAATGCTTCACAATGGCTCACAGCAGATCAAGTGTCGGATTGGTCAGAGATTCGTGCAGTTCGTTGGCATTCGACTGCTCCGGTTGCTGCTGGAAGTAGTGTTCAGTTTCCTATCGATGGAGCAGTTATCGGGCAAGATACTGCCCCAGGTGCTACAGCTTATCTTTCTTCGGCTCTGGCAAATGGTAGTTCCAAGTACACTGAGTCCAATAATGTTTCAATCCAAATGTCCACCAAACTGTCATCTGCAAGTTTCACCTTTGTGGATGTAAATGATCCGTCTAAGGAAGTGCAACTAGGACAGGTAGACACAGTTGTAGGCAAACCTAATGGACCAATTTCTTATGATCCTGTTCGTCGAATTAAGGAATTAGAAGATGCAGGATATGAACTGATTAGTAACGATTTTACAGATCATACCTTTGGTGACTCGGCTAGCCCAAGACAATTCAAGTTTCAGTTTAGACACAAGATTACAGAACTAACCGAAACTGTTCGTGGAACTCGAGAGATTGATTTTGAATATCTCAAAAAAACAAACCATTCTGATTTATCACTCCTTCCTCCAAAACATGTTGAGACTCATTCGTTTACTCGAACGAAGAGAATTGACCAGGTTTTGGCGAAACGGCAACCAAATGATGCGACAGCTGGTGTGACATACTCAGCCTGGTCTGCAGACCAAACTTGGTCTCAAGTGATTTCTCCTGAAATTCCTGGCTATTATCCAAGAGAGGATATTGATGCAAACACAATGTCGGGAGAAGGAGCTCTCGATGAATATTTATTGACCGCGGATGATCCTAGAGATGAAGAGTTGGAAAAAGAATTTACCTGGTATCGGGTGGTGTACTATGTTCCGCTTCCAGTTGTTCCATCAGCAAGTGCAGCGAAATCTAAAGGCCTTCAAGGGCAGAAGCAGGCAGCGACGATTCAATTTGATGAGGATAGAGCAAGCGAGAGCGAGGTCCACTTTACAAAAGGGACAACAACCATTAATGGAGCAAAGAAATCCGTTGAACTAGTCCAAAGTAGTGTCTTTCTTTATGATGAGAATGGACAAAAGGTAACTTCGCTAACCATTGCCGACCAAGGGACGTACGATTTAGATCTTGTAAATAAAACAATTGTCTTTACTCCCCTGAAAACCTTCTATGGTCCGGTAACTCCAGTTCAAGTTGGAGTGGTGGATAAAAATGGGGAGTCGGCTGTAACGACCTATACCCCAGTTGTTGAGAAAGTAACTCCGACTGGTTCAGGTGATAAGACAGAAGGACTTCAAGGTCAAGTCCAAGAAGGTAAAGTGACCTTCACTCCAGGCCATGACTCAGTTCCATTCCCAGCTGATTCAACTCCACTATTTGACAATGGTACATCTGTGAAGGAAGTGCCAAATGTTGGTAAGTTTGAAGTGGACGCAGAAGGTAAGGTAACCTTCACCCCAGATAAACAGTTCAAGGGTGAAACACCAGAACTTGAATTGACTCGTGTTGATGCCAACGGAACTCCAGTTACTGTCAAGTACCAAGCGGTGGTGAAAGAAGTAACCCCAACCAGCACTAACGCAACCAGCACAGGTCCTCAGGGTGTTCCACAAACAGGCACTCCAAGCTTTCAAGGTGGTGACCCACTTGTTCCAATCGATGAAGCAGTTGAACCAACCTTCGCAGATGGAAGCAAGGAAAAAGTGATTTCAGGTCAAGGAACCTACACGATTGCACCAGACGGAACTGTAACTTTCACTCCAGACAAACAGTTTGTTGGAAACCCAACTCCAGTCACAGTGAAACGGGTGGATAAGAACGGTACCCCGGTGACTGCGACCTACAGTCCAGAGTTTACGAAAGTAACGCCAACTGGTACAGGTGATAAGACAGAGGGGTTTCAAGGTCAGGCCCAAGAAGGTAAAGTGACCTTCACGCCAGGCCATGACTCTGTTCCATTCCCAGCTGATTCAATTCCACTATTTGACACTGGGACAGCTGTGAAAGAAGTACCAAATGTTGGTAAGTTTGAAGTGGACGCAGAAGGCAAGGTAACCTTCACCCCAGACAAACAGTTCAAGGGGGAAACACCAGAACTTGAATTGACTCGTGTGGATGCCAATGGAACTCCTGTTACTGTCAAGTACCAAGCAGTAGTGAAAGAAGTAGTTCCAACTTCAACGGATGCCACTTCAAATGGTATCCAAGGTCAACCGCAAAAAGGTACCCCAACCTTCACAGAAGGTAATCCAGCTGTTCCACTGGATGATACGAAACCAATGACTTTCGAAGATGGACAGTCAACGAAAACAGTTCCGGGTGTAGGTGAATACAGCATCAATCCAGATGGCTCTATTACCTTTACACCAGAAAAACAATATGTTGGTACTCCAGCTCCAGTAACGGTTAAACGAGTCGATAAGAATGGCACCCTAGTTACTGCGACATATACCCCAACAGTGACCAAGGTAACACCAACAGGAACCGGCGCAACCAGCACAGGTCCTCAGGGTGTTCCACAAACAGGCACTCCAAGCTTCCAAGGTGGCGATCCACTGGTTCCAATCGATGAAACAGTAGAGCCAACCTTCGCAGATGGAAGCAAAGAGAAGACTATTCCAGGTCAAGGAACTTACACGATTGCACCAGACGGAACTGTAACCTTCACTCCAGACAAGCAGTTTGTTGGAAACCCAGATCCAGTTACAGTGAAACGTGTGGATAAGAATGGCACCCCAGTTACTGCGACATACAGCCCAGAGTTTACTAAGGTAACTCCAACTGGAACCGGTGCAACAAGTACAGGTCCTCAAGGACTTCCACAAACTGGTACTCCAATCTTCCAAGGTGGTGATCCACTGGTTCCAATCGATGAAACAGTTGAACCAACCTTCGCAGATGGAAGCAAGGAAAAAGTGATTCCAGGACAAGGAACCTACACAATTGCATCAGATGGTACAGTGACCTTCACACCAGACAAACAGTTTGTCGGAAACCCAGATCCAGTCACAGTCAAACGCGTAGATAAGAATGGTACCCCAGTTACTGCGACTTATAGTCCAGAGTTTACGAAAGTAACGCCAACTGGTTCAGGTGATAAGACAGAAGGTTTGCAAGGTCAGGTACAAGAAGGTAAAGTGACCTTCACTCCAGGCCATGATTCTGTTCCATTCCCAGCTGATTCAACTCCACTATTTGACAATGGTGCAACTGTGAAAGAAGTGCCAAATGTTGGTAAGTTCGAAGTGGACGCAGATGGTAAGGTGACCTTCACTCCTGATAAACAGTTCAAGGGTGAAACACCAGAACTTGAATTGACTCGTGTGGATGCCAACGGAACTCCTGTTACTGTCAAGTACCAAGCGGTGGTGAAAGAAGTAACCCCAACCAGCACTAACGCAACCAGCACAGGTCCTCAGGGTGTTCCACAAACAGGCACTCCAAGCTTCCAAGGTGGCGATCCACTGGTTCCAATCGATGAAACAGTAGAGCCAACCTTCGCAGATGGAAGCAAAGAGAAGACTATTCCAGGTCAAGGAACTTACACGATTGCACCAGACGGCACAGTGACCTTCACCCCAGACAAACAGTTTGTCGGAAACCCAACTCCAGTTACAGTCAAACGTGTGGATAAGAACGGCACCCCAGTTACTGCAACTTATAGTCCAGAGTTTACGAAAGTAACACCAACAGGAACTAACGCAACGAGCACAGGTCCTCAGGGTGTTCCACAAACGGGTACTCCAACCTTCCAAGGTGGCGATCCATTGGTTCCAATCGATGAAACAGTAGAGCCAACCTTCGAAGATGGAAGCAAAGAGAAGTCTATTCCAGGTCAAGGAACTTACACGATTGCACCAGATGGAACTGTAACTTTCACTCCAGACAAACAGTTTGTTGGAAACCCAGATCCAGTCACAGTCAAACGCGTAGATAAGAACGGCACCCCAGTCACTGCGACTTACAGTCCAGAGCTTACTAAGGTGACTCCAACTGGTAAAGATACTTCTTCAGTTAACATTAAGGGTCTTGTTCAAACAGGTACGCCAACATTTGAAGGTGGTAATCCGCTTGTTCCAATCAATGAAACTGTGGCAGCAACATTTGAAGATGGAAGCAAAGAGAAATCTATTCCAGGTCAAGGAACTTACACGATTGCACCAGACGGTACAGTGACCTTCACCCCAGAAGCTAATTTTGTAGGAAAAGGAACAGGCGTAACGATTGTCCGCAAGGATAAGAACGGTACTCCAGTTACTGCAAGCTATCGCCCAACAGTTGTAGATCCATCTACTGGTCATGATACGGCTTCTACAGGAGCAAAAGGCCAACCACAAGTGGCAACACCAACGTTTGAAGGACATATTGATTCGACTGTACCACCAACCTTTGAGGATGGTAGCACGACTATGGTTGTTCCGGGTGAAGGAAGCTATACAATTGATAAAGATGGTAAGATTACCTTTACTCCAGAACCAGACTTTGTTGGTACAGCTAAAGGATTGGTTGTGAAACGTCTGGATATGTATGGAAATGTAGTTATTGCTCATTATACGCCAACTGTCCTTGGACAAACACAAGTGAGTGATGCGACATCAGAAGGTCTTAAAGGTCAAACTCAAACTGGTAAACCAAACTTTACAGGTGATGTCGATCTGACAGTTCCGCCAACCTTTGAAGATGGATCAACTGAAAAAGTCGTTCCAGGTGAAGGAACTTATGTAATCTCACCAGATGGCACCGTCACCTTTACTCCTGAGGTAAACTTTGTAGGACAAGCCAAAGGTGTGAAAGTGATCCGTAAAGACCGTAATGGAAATATCATTTCAGGATTCTATATTCCAACAGTAGTAGAACTTCCAGAGCAAGTGAAGCCGTCTGATAAAAAAGAACTTTCAGTACCTGATTTGAAACCAGATCAATTGACCCAAAACATCTCTGTAGAAAAAAATCAACTTCCAAATACAGGAAGTCAAGAAGATGGTTTGAAAAATCTAGGAATTGTAACAGCCCTAGCAGGTGCCATGACACTTGGATTGCTAGGTAAAAAGAAACGAAACGATGAATCAGACTAATCATTTTTAAGAACCGAGAAATCGGTTCTTTTTTATGACATTTGTCATATTTCCTAGTGACAGAAGCATCTAGCTCCGCCAAATTCAAAAGACTATAATTGAAGTATGAAATGGAGGAAGAAGAAATGAAAAATAAAATGATTGTCGCAGTGAGTTTAGTAGCAGCAGGAGTTATGACTTATCTCATGTTTTCAGGATTGGACGAGGGTTTCTATCATTTTCCTTGGGAACTCTTTGCTGGCTTTGGAATGATGTCTTGGCTTGTCAGAGAAGGTTTGAAATTAGTCAGAGATGTGAAAAAGGAGTTTGAGGAATGAAAAAAGCAATCATCTATTTCTTTATCGGCCTGTCACTCTTGGTATGGTTAGTGGAAATATTTACTGGTTGGTTTGACCAAACCGTGCTTCGCCAATTTATTCGTGGTGCTTGGGGTTTCGGATTTATGATTTTCGTTGTGTTCCCTATGGGAATGAAGTGGTTGAAAGGAGAATCTCATGACTGTGATTAAAGTTGAGAAATTGAGTAAGAAAATAAAAGACAAGGAGATCTTGCGGAACATCTCTTTTGAAATCAATGACGGAGAATGTGTCGCCTTGATCGGACCTAACGGAGCAGGTAAGACGACCTTGATTGATTGCCTCTTGGGCGACAAGTTCGTGAGCTCAGGTCAGATAGCTATTCAAGGCTTTGCACCAACAGATCCTCGATTAAAGCAGCTTATTTCTATCTTACCTCAAGAAAATACGGTGGTTCAAGACTTGAAAGTGAAAGAACTCTTATCCTTCTTTCAATCAATCTATCCAAACAGTCTCTCCAATCAAGAAATTGATGACTTGCTGAGATTTTCGGACAAACAGAAAAATCAGCTAGCGGGCAAGTTGTCTGGTGGGCAAAAACGTTTGTTCTCTTTCGTGTTGGCACTAATAGGTCGTCCGAAAATTCTATTTTTGGACGAACCAACTGCTGCCATGGATACCTCGACACGTCAGCATTTTTGGGAAATTGTCAATCAGTTAAAGAAAAATGGTGTCACCATTGTCTACTCTTCTCACTATATCGAAGAGGTAGAACATACGGCTGACCGCATTTTGGTCCTCCACAAGGGTGAATTGATCCGGGATACGACACCTTATGCCATGCGTGGTGAAGAACAAGAAAAACATTTTACGGTACCACTAACTTATCAGGAAGTTATCAGCACTTTGGACCAGATTCAAGGGCTTGAAATCAAGCAAAATGCTCTTTCCTTCACAACCAAAGAAGCCAGCCAGGTATGGAAAGTCTTGCAAGAACAGGGCTGCATGATCGAAGAAATTGAAGTTCGCAATCGAACTCTCTTAGACAGTATCTTCGAAACGACTCAAGATTAAAGGAGATTGATGATGAAAAATATGACAAGTCTCATGAAAGTGGAAATCATTCTGATGAAACGGCAAGCCGTCTACTATTTGCTATCCATCGGACTTCCAAGTGTGTTTTACCTTATCTTTTCTGGTATGATGTCAGGGTCAGATATTCCAGAAATTGCTCTTCAAGCCTATCTTTTTGCCATGACGCTCTTTAGTATCATGTCAAGTGCTTTTTTCAGTATCCCAAGCACACTCGAGTCTGATAAGACAAACAACTGGCAAAAATTGATTCAACATTCTCCCGTATCTATGGTAGAATATTATGTATCAAAACTGTTCAGTACCCTACTGACTTTCTTGTTATCAATTACAGTTGTCTTTTCAGTTGGTCATTTTGTCCGCGGAGTGACGCTACCTTGGCTTGACTGGTTGGTAATTGGTGCTATTTTGCTGGTCGGAAGTGTGGTCTTTATCAGTATGGGTGTCTTGGTGAGCTTGCTTCCCAGTGCTCAACTGATGACGGTTGTTGGAAATATTGCCTATATTGCTTTGGCTGTCCTAGGTGGACTCTGGTTCCCCTTGGATTCCTTCCCAGAATGGCTCCAATCTATTGGAAAGCTGACTCCAACCTATCAACTGATGCAGGTTGTCTCGACTTATTTGGAGCATCACGAGTTTAACATTCTTGCTGCCTTGGTTGTACTAGGATATACAGTTTTCTTTGGTGTATTGGTCATTCAACTGAAAAAACGGATCGAGGTAAAATAAATCTATGTTGGAAAAATTAAAAAACACTCATTATATGTTTCATATTTCAATAGTGTTTATCATCTTTCCTATAGCGGGTGTCATCGTTGGAGAGTACCCGCTTTTAACCTTGTTCTGGACCTTACTATTTGTCCTAGCTTTTTATTCGGTTTTAGTCAGCCAAAATCGCACCGTGCAGTGGCTGGCTTGGTGGATCATGCTTGCCTACATTTTTTACAGTTCCATCTGGCTAAATGCGAGCTTCGCTTGGTTTATCTTTTATTTATCTAATCTCCTTATTTATGAGCTGGATGAGGTTTCTTTCCACTCTTGGCGTTTTATCAGTTTTGTTGTCTTACAACCGATGATTTTAACTGGAATCTCTATGGTTGGTCAAGTTAGTCCCTGGCACCTCCTCTTTTTCTTGGTGACCTTTATCGTTTCTGATGCCTTGACCTTCGGTCTTTATCGGATTCAGGTATCTGAACAGATAAAAGAAGAAAAGATGAAACAAAATACCAAGCTCAGTCTTTTCTTGGCTGAAAATGAACGCAGTCGTATCGGTCAGGATCTACATGACAGTCTAGGCCATACATTTGCTATGTTGAGTGTGAAGACGGACCTTGCCCTCCAGTTACTTCAAATGCAGGCCTATCCTCAAGTGGAAAAAGAATTAAAAGAAATTCATCAGATCAGTAAGGAATCCATGAATGAAGTCCGTACTATCATTGAAAATCTTAAAACTAGAACCCTTGCCTCCGAGTTTGCAACTGTTAAAAAAATGCTGGAAATTGCAGGAATTGAAACGGAAATTAACCACCAATTAGATACTGCTAGCTTAACTCAAGAATTGGAGTCAACAGCTTCCATGATTTTGCTTGAGTTAGTGACCAATATCATCAAACACGCTAAAGCGTCTAAAGCCTACTTAAAATTAGAACGGACAGAGAAAGAACTCATTTTAACAGTCAGAGATGATGGCTGTGGCTTTGCTTCTCTAAAAGGAGATGAGCTTCATACAGTCCGCGATCGTGTCCTTCCATTTTCGGGAGAGGTAAAGGTGATCAGTCAGAATTCTCCAACAGAAGTGCAAGTACGACTACCTTATAAGGAGAGAAACTAAGATGAAACTACTTGTTGCAGAAGACCAAAGTATGTTGCGAGATGCTATGTGCCAGTTGCTTACCTTTCAACCAGATGTAGATTCTGTCCTACAAGCCAAGGATGGCCAAGAAGCAATCCAACTTTTAGAAAAAGAGTCTGTGGATATCGCCATTCTTGACGTAGAAATGCCTGTTAAGACTGGCCTCGAAGTCTTAGAGTGGATACGAGCAGAAAAGCTAGAAACAAAGGTGGTTGTGGTGACGACCTTCAAACGCCCCGGATATTTTGAACGTGCGGTCAAGGCTGGAGTGGATGCTTATGTCTTGAAAGAAAGAAGCATTGCAGACCTCATGCAAACCTTGCACACTGTTCTCGAAGGGCGCAAGGAGTATTCACCTGAATTGATGGAAGTGGTGATGACCCATCCCAATCCGTTGACAGAACAAGAGATTGCTGTCTTAAAGGGAATCGCTCAGGGTTTATCCAACCAAGAAATTGCAGACCAACTCTATCTATCAAATGGAACCGTCCGAAACTATGTCACCAATATTCTTTCGAAACTAGATGCTGGTAATCGAACAGAGGCAGCCAACATTGCAACAGAATCTGGTTGGCTTTGATAAGAAGGGTTAAAAAATTCCAAAACAATAGCTTGAGTTGAAAGAAATCCATACTAAAATGTAGGAGGCAAATCGCCTCCTTTTTTGGTTTAGAAAAGCGGTTAGAACTAGTGTCAAAGAGTTAAAAGATCAGAATAAAAATGAAAAATATCTTGACAATGAAGGAAAAATTGTGTTACAATAATAGACGGTACTTTTTACTTTTGGTCTCTCAAAAGTGTACAGGGACGTGCTGACAAATGTTGCAAAAGTACACACAGATGGTAGCTGTCACCAAGTGTATCATCACCAAAAATAAAAAAACACAGGAGAATGTAGATGCCTACAATTAACCAATTGGTTCGCAAACCGCGTAAATCAAAAGTAGAAAAATCTAAATCACCAGCTTTGAACGTTGGTTACAACAGTCATAAAAAAGTTCAAACAAACGTTTCTTCACCACAAAAACGTGGTGTTGCAACTCGTGTGGGAACAATGACACCTAAAAAACCTAACTCTGCCCTTCGTAAATTCGCTCGTGTACGTTTGAGCAACCTTATCGAAGTTACTGCCTACATCCCAGGTATCGGACACAACTTGCAAGAGCACAGCGTGGTGCTTCTTCGTGGTGGACGTGTAAAAGACCTTCCAGGGGTACGTTACCATATCGTCCGTGGTGCACTTGATACTGCAGGTGTTAACGATCGTAAACAAGGCCGTTCTAAATACGGTACTAAACGTCCAAAAGCATAAGGAAAGGGGATAAAGAGAAATGAGTCGTAAAAATAGAGCTCCAAAACGTGACGTATTGCCAGATCCGCTTTACAATTCACAACTAGTTACTCGTCTTATCAACCGCGTTATGCTTGATGGTAAACGTGGTACAGCTGCTTCAATCGTTTACGGTGCTTTTGAGCAAATCAAAGAAGCTACTGGAAACGATGCACTTGAAGTATTTGAAACAGCTATGGAAAACATCATGCCTGTACTTGAAGTACGTGCACGTCGTGTTGGTGGATCTAACTACCAAGTCCCAGTTGAAGTTCGTCCAGAACGTCGTACAACACTTGGACTTCGTTGGTTGGTAACCATCGCTCGCCTTCGTGGTGAACACACAATGCAAGACCGTCTTGCAAAAGAAATCTTGGATGCTGCGAACAACACTGGTGCAGCAGTTAAGAAACGTGAAGACACTCACCGTATGGCTGAAGCTAACCGTGCCTTCGCACACTTCCGTTGGTAATAAAATGATACCAAGAGCGGCAAAGGCCCAAGGCAAAAATAGGAAACTGATGCAGTGTTCCGTGAACACAAAGCAGTTTATCTTTTTTGCACCGGGCCTCGCTCGGGTTCAAATCAGTTAACTTGAGCTTTTAGCCCGAGTTCAATTCAACTTATCTACAAGTTGAAACCAACAAAAACAAGATAAACATTGAGAACGGGTAGGTCCTGCCTATCCGTTTTTATTAAAATCGTGTTATAATAGAATAGAAATTAAAATAAATAGGAGAAACAAACCTCATGGCACGCGAATTTTCACTTGAAAAAACTCGTAATATCGGTATCATGGCTCACGTCGATGCCGGTAAAACAACAACTACTGAGCGTATTCTTTACTACACTGGTAAAATCCACAAAATCGGTGAAACTCACGAAGGTGCGTCACAAATGGACTGGATGGAGCAAGAGCAAGAACGTGGTATCACTATCACATCTGCTGCGACAACAGCTCAATGGAACAACCACCGCGTAAACATCATCGACACACCAGGACACGTGGACTTCACAATCGAAGTACAACGTTCTCTTCGTGTATTGGACGGTGCGGTTACTGTTCTTGACTCACAATCAGGTGTTGAGCCTCAAACTGAAACAGTTTGGCGTCAAGCAACTGAGTACGGAGTTCCACGTATCGTATTTGCTAACAAAATGGACAAAATCGGTGCTGACTTCCTTTACTCAGTAAGCACACTTCACGACCGTCTTCAAGCAAACGCACACCCAATCCAATTGCCAATCGGTGCTGAAGATGACTTCCGCGGTATCATCGACTTGATCAAGATGAAAGCTGAAATCTATACTAACGACCTTGGTACAGATATCCTTGAAGAAGATATTCCAGCTGAATACCTTGACCAAGCTCAAGAATACCGTGAAAAATTGGTTGAAGCAGTTGCTGAAACTGATGAAGACTTGATGATGAAATACCTTGAAGGTGAAGAAATCACTAACGAAGAATTGAAAGTTGCTATCCGTAAAGCAACTATCAACGTTGAATTCTTCCCAGTATTGTGTGGTTCTGCCTTCAAGAACAAGGGTGTTCAATTGATGCTTGATGCGGTTATCGATTACCTTCCAAGCCCACTTGACATCCCAGCAATCAAAGGTATCAACCCAGATACAGACGAAGAAGAAACTCGTCCAGCATCTGACGAAGAGCCATTCGCAGCTCTTGCTTTCAAGATTGCAACAGACCCATTTGTAGGTCGTTTGACATTCTTCCGTGTATACTCAGGTGTTCTTCAATCAGGTTCTTACGTAATGAACACTTCTAAAGGTAAACGTGAACGTATCGGACGTCTTGTGCAATTGCATGCCAATAGTCGTCAAGAAATCGAAACCGTTTATGCTGGTGATATTGCAGCTGCTATTGGTTTGAAGGATACAACTACTGGTGATTCATTGACAGATGAAAAAGCTAAAATCATCCTTGAGTCAATCCACGTTCCAGAACCAGTTATCCAGTTGATGGTTGAGCCAAAATCTAAAGCTGACCAAGATAAGATGGGTATCGCACTTCAAAAATTGGCTGAAGAAGATCCAACATTCCGCGTTGAAACAAACGTTGAAACTGGTGAAACAGTTATCTCAGGTATGGGTGAACTTCACCTTGACGTCCTTGTTGACCGTATGCGTCGTGAGTTCAAAGTTGAAGCGAACGTAGGTGCTCCTCAAGTATCTTACCGTGAAACATTCCGCGCTTCTACTCAAGCACGTGGATTCTTCAAACGTCAGTCTGGTGGTAAAGGTCAATTTGGTGATGTATGGATTGAGTTTAGTCCAAACGAAGAAGGTAAAGGATTCGAATTCGAAAACGCAATCGTCGGTGGTGTGGTTCCTCGTGAATTTATCCCAGCGGTTGAAAAAGGTTTGGTAGAATCTATGGCTAACGGTGTTCTTGCAGGTTACCCAATGGTTGACGTTAAAGCTAAGCTTTACGACGGTTCATACCACGATGTCGACTCATCTGAAACAGCCTTCAAGATCGCGGCTTCACTTGCCCTTAAAGAAGCTGCTAAATCAGCACAACCAGCTATCCTTGAGCCAATGATGCTTGTAACCATCACTGTTCCAGAAGAAAACCTTGGTGATGTTATGGGTCACGTAACTGCTCGTCGTGGACGTGTAGATGGTATGGAAGCACACGGTAACAGCCAAATCGTTCGTGCTTACGTTCCACTTGCTGAAATGTTCGGTTACGCAACAGTTCTTCGTTCTGCATCTCAAGGACGTGGTACCTTCATGATGGTATTTGACCACTACGAAGATGTACCTAAGTCAGTACAAGAAGAAATCATTAAGAAAAACAAAGGTGAAGACTAATCAGTCCTCACTCTAGAAGGAAGTCACTTAGTGGCTTCCTTTTTTTGTCTTTAACTATTCATTTTTGCTGAATATAGTATACAAATTTGGTCGTTAAGTGAGAAAAATACTAATTCTACCAAGAAAGAAAATATTCTAATTTGATAAATTAAAATAAATAAAGGTTCCTAATTCCGTAGATAACTTAATAAAAATAAGGAAATGATTCATAAATACACTTTTAGATAGAAAATTCAGAAAATTGACTCTTTTGCCTTGAAAATTTTTGAAAAAATGGTATGATAGTAACAAGCTATTTTTTTAAGAGAAGAGAAAGGGGAACAATGGAGAAAATCAGTTTAGAATCTCCTAAGACGGGGTCGGACCTAGTTTTGGAAACACTTCGGGACTTAGGGATTGATACCATTTTTGGTTATCCTGGTGGTGCGGTCTTACCTTTGTATGATGCGATATACAATTTTAAAGGTATTCGCCACATCTTGGGACGCCATGAGCAAGGTTGTTTGCACGAAGCTGAAGGATATGCCAAATCAACTGGAAAGTTGGGCGTTGCCGTCGTCACGAGTGGGCCGGGAGCAACAAATGCCATTACAGGGATTGCAGATGCCATGAGCGATAGCGTTCCCCTTTTGGTCTTTACAGGTCAGGTTGCGCGAGCTGGGATTGGGAAAGATGCCTTTCAGGAAGCAGACATCGTGGGGATTACCATGCCCATTACCAAGTACAATTACCAAGTTCGTGAGACAGCAGATATTCCTCGTATCATTACGGAAGCTGTCCATATCGCAACGACAGGTCGTCCAGGTCCAGTTGTGATTGACTTGCCCAAGGATGTATCAGCCCTAGAGACAGATTTCATCTATTCGCCGGAGGTGAATTTACCAAGTTACCAACCGACACTTGATCCAAATGACATGCAAATCAAGAAAATCTTGAAGCAATTGTCAAAAGCCAAGAAACCTGTTTTGTTAGCAGGGGGCGGTATCAGCTATGCAGAAGCTTCTAAGGAGCTCAATGAATTTGCTGAACGTTACCAAATTCCAGTAGTCACTAGTCTTTTGGGGCAAGGAACCATTGCAACGAGTCATCCGCTCTTCCTAGGGATGGGAGGCATGCACGGTTCTTTCGCAGCCAACATTGCAATGACGGAAGCGGACTTTATGATTAGTATTGGTTGCCGTTTCGATGACCGCTTGACTGGGAACCCTAAGACCTTCGCGAAGAATGCTAAGGTTGCTCATATCGACATTGACCCAGCTGAGATTGGTAAGATTATCAGTGCAGATATTCCTGTAGTGGGGGATGCTAAGAAAGCCTTGCAGATGCTACTGGCAGAACCAACTGTTCATAACAATACTGAAAAGTGGATTGAAAAAGTCACCAAGGACAAGAATCGAGTTCGTTCTTATGATAAGAAAGAACGTGTGGTTCAACCTCAGGCCGTTATTGAACGCATCGGTGAGTTGACGCATGGTGATGCCATTGTCGTAACTGACGTAGGGCAGCACCAAATGTGGACAGCTCAGTATTATCCTTACCAAAATGAGCGTCAGTTAGTCACTTCAGGTGGCTTGGGTACCATGGGGTTCGGAGTTCCTGCAGCTATTGGAGCCAAGATTGCCAATCCAGAAAAAGAAGTTATCCTTTTTGTCGGTGATGGTGGCTTCCAAATGACTAACCAGGAACTAGCTATCCTAAACATCTACAAGGTGCCGATTAAGGTTGTCATGTTGAATAACCACTCACTAGGAATGGTTCGTCAGTGGCAGGAATCCTTCTATGAGGGTAGAACTTCCGAGTCAGTCTTTGATACACTTCCTGACTTCCAGCTGATGGCACAGGCCTACGGCATCAAAAACTATAAATTTGATAATCCAGAGACGATAGAGAAGGATCTAGAAGTCATTCTGGAGGATGTGCCCATGTTTATCGAGGTGGATATTTCTCGTAAGGAACAGGTATTACCGATGGTACCAGCTGGTAAGAGCAATCATGAGATGTTGGGGGTGCAGTTCCATGCGTAGAATGTTAACAGCTAGATTACAAAACCGTTCAGGAGTTTTGAATCGTTTTACAGGTGTCCTTTCTCGTCGTCAAGTCAATATTGAGAGTATCTCAGTTGGTGCGACAGAGAACCCCAATGTATCTCGCATCACCATCATTATTGATGTAGCTTCTCATGATGAAGTAGAGCAAATCATTAAACAGCTCAATCGTCAGATTGATGTGATTCGCATTCGAGATATCACAGATAAACCACACTTGGAAAGAGAAGTTATCTTGGTAAAAGTATCTGCTCCTGCTGAGAAGCGTGCAGAAATCTTGGCCATTATCCAACCTTTCCGTGCAACGGTAGTAGATGTGGCTCCAAGCTCAATCACCATCCAGATGACGGGAAATGCTGAAAAGAGTGAAGCTTTATTGCGAGTGATTCGACCATACGGCATTAAAAATATCGCTCGTACGGGTGCAACTGGATTTACCCGCGACTAATACTTTTTGATTTTCAATGAGTATAAAAAATAACTTAAATTTGTTAAACCAGCCTATAAGGCAATAAAAATAGAAAAGAGAGAAAAACTATGGCAGTTCAAATGGAATACGAAAAAGATGTTAAAGTAGCAGCGCTTGACGGTAAAAAAATCGCCGTAATCGGTTATGGTTCACAAGGACATGCGCATGCGCAAAACTTGCGTGATTCAGGTCGTGATGTCATCATCGGTGTGCGTCCAGGTAAATCTTTTGACAAAGCAAAAGAAGATGGATTTGACACTTACACAGTAGCAGAAGCAACTAAATTGGCTGACGTTATCATGATCTTGGCACCAGACGAAATCCAACAAGAATTGTACGAAGCAGAAATCGCTCCAAACTTGGAAGCTGGAAATGCAGTTGGATTTGCTCATGGTTTCAATATCCACTTTGAATTTATCAAAGTTCCTGCAGATGTAGATGTCTTCATGTGTGCTCCTAAAGGACCAGGACACTTGGTACGTCGTACTTACGAAGAAGGATTTGGTGTTCCAGCTCTTTACGCAGTTTACCAAGATGCAACAGGAAATGCTAAAAACATTGCTATGGACTGGTGTAAAGGTGTTGGGGCAGCTCGTGTTGGTTTGCTTGAAACAACTTACAAAGAAGAAACTGAAGAAGATCTCTTTGGTGAACAAGCTGTACTTTGTGGTGGTTTGACCGCCCTTATCGAAGCAGGTTTTGAAGTCTTGACAGAAGCAGGCTATGCCCCAGAATTGGCTTACTTTGAAGTTCTTCACGAAATGAAATTGATCGTTGACTTGATCTATGAAGGTGGATTCAAGAAAATGCGTCAATCTATTTCAAACACTGCTGAATACGGTGACTATGTATCAGGTCCACGTGTGATTACTGAGCAAGTTAAAGAAAACATGAAAGCTGTTTTGGCAGATATCCAAAATGGTAAATTTGCAAATGACTTTGTGAATGACTACAAGGCTGGTCGTCCAAAATTAACTGCTTACCGTGAACAAGCAGCTAACCTTGAAATTGAAAAAGTTGGTGCAGAATTGCGTAAAGCAATGCCTTTCGTTGGTAAAAACGACGACGACGCATTCAAAATCTACAATTAATTCTTGTAAAGAGAGACAGAAGGCGAGTTGGGGGTACCTAACTCGTTTTTTATCTTGAAAAGTACTTGAGGAGGAGACAATGCTAAGTGCAAAAGATGTGGTGAAAGCCCACAAAGTTTTGAGTGGTGTAGTAGTTGATACACCACTAGAATATGATCATTATTTATCAGAAAAATACCAAGCAAAGATTTATCTCAAAAAGGAGAATGCGCAACGAGTTCGCTCTTTTAAAATTCGTGGAGCCTATTATGCCATTTCTCAACTGTCAAAAGAAGAACGCGAGCGTGGTGTAGTCTGTGCCTCTGCGGGAAATCATGCCCAAGGTGTCGCCTATACTTGTAATGAGATGAAGATTCCTGCAACGATCTTTATGCCCATCACAACACCGCAACAAAAGATTGGGCAGGTTCGCTTTTTCGGTGGAGAGTTTGTGACAATCAAGTTGGTTGGGGATACCTTTGATGCTTCTGCTAAGGCAGCACAAGAATTTACATTGACAGAAAACCGCAC
The DNA here is from genome assembly GCF_023109195.1 of Streptococcus oralis. Taxonomy (GTDB): domain Bacteria; phylum Bacillota; class Bacilli; order Lactobacillales; family Streptococcaceae; genus Streptococcus; species Streptococcus oralis_BV. The sequence goes on along the minus strand of NZ_JALDUB010000001.1, from coordinate 1,233,488 downwards.
CTTCATCGATCCTTTTGATGATGCGCATGTTCAGGCTGGTCAAGGGACTGTAGCCTATGAAATTCTTGAAGAAGCCCGTAAAGAGTCTATTGATTTTGATACAGTACTTGTACCAGTAGGTGGTGGCGGATTGATTGCCGGTGTTTCTACTTATATTAAGGAAACCAACCCGACTATTGAAGTGATCGGGGTAGAAGCTAATGGTGCTCGCTCTATGAAAGCTGCCTTTGAAGCTGGGGGACCAGTTAAACTCAAAGAAATTGATAAGTTCGCTGATGGGATAGCCGTACAGAAGGTTGGACAATTAACCTATGAAGCGACTCGTAAGAATGTTGAAACGCTGATTGGGGTGGACGAGGGATTGATTTCCGAAACCTTGATTGATCTTTATTCCAAACAAGGTATTGTAGCAGAACCAGCCGGAGCTGCCAGTGTTGCAGCCTTGGAAGTTTTATCAGACTATATCAAAGGCAAGACGATTTGTTGTATCATTTCTGGAGGAAATAACGATATCAACCGTATGCCGGAGATGGAAGAACGTGCCTTGATTTACGATGGAATCAAGCATTACTTTGTAGTGAATTTTCCACAACGTCCTGGAGCTCTCCGAGAGTTTGTAAATGATATTTTAGGGCCAAATGATGACATCACTCGTTTTGAATATATCAAACGAGCAAGCAAGGGGACAGGTCCTGTATTGATTGGGGTAGCTCTTGCCAATAAGCATGATTATGCTGGCTTGATTCATCGAATGGAAAAGTTTGACCCATCTTATATTAATTTGAATGGGAACGAAACGTTGTATAATATGCTAGTTTAAGCTAAAATAAAATTATTATCATATTATTTGCGTAATAATGATGGTGGTGCTATAATGAGGGTGACGAAAGGGGGAGATTCCCATGGTTTTACAAATTTTACTTATTTTATTGTTTTTAGTGGTGATTGCATCAGTGATTATGGTTAGTTCTGTGTATGTGGTTCGACAACAATCTGTCGCTATCATAGAACGCTTTGGTAAATACCAAAAGTTGAGCAATAGTGGTATTCATTTACGAGCTCCTTTTGGAATTGATAGGATTGCGGCAAGAGTTCAACTACGCTTGTTGCAAAGTGAGATTGTTGTAGAGACAAAGACGCAAGATAATGTATTTGTAACGATGAATGTGGCAACTCAGTATCGAGTAAATGAAAACAATGTCACAGATGCTTATTATAAATTGATGCGTCCAGAAGCCCAGATTAAATCCTATATTGAAGATGCTTTGCGTTCATCTGTACCAAAGCTAACCCTAGATGAGTTGTTTGAGAAGAAGGATGAAATCGCCTTAGAAGTTCAAAAACAAGTGGCTGAAGAAATGTCTACGTATGGGTATATCATTGTCAAAACGCTGATTACTAAGGTTGAACCTGATGCTGAAGTAAAACAATCAATGAATGAAATTAACGCGGCTCAACGTAAGAGAGTTGCGGCGCAAGAGCTTGCTGAAGCAGATAAGATTAAAATCGTGACCGCAGCAGAAGCAGAAGCAGAAAAAGATCGCCTACATGGTGTAGGGATTGCAGAGCAGCGTAAAGCAATTGTTGACGGACTAGCTGATTCTATCCAAGAGTTAAAAGGAGCCAATGTTGAGCTAACTGAAGAACAAATCATGTCTATCCTATTAACGAACCAGTATTTAGATACGTTGAATAATTTTGCAGATAAAGAGGGTAATAATACAATCTTCCTACCAGCAAATCCTAATGGAGTCGAGGACATAAGAACTCATATATTATCGGCTTTAAAAGCCAAATAAAAATATGCAGAATAATATAGTTACGACGAATATATGTTTTTTTATTGACAAATGAAATAAAAACGTATACAATTAAGTATTGTAAAGAATAATTTAGGAGAAGAACATGGCTAAGTCGAACTTTGAAAAAGTAGAAGCAGTTGTTGGCTGGGTTCGTGATAAGAAAATCACAGGCTACCGTATCTCTAAAGAAACGAATGCGCGTGAAATGTCTATCATTGCTCTAGCACAAGGACGCGCAAAAGTTAAAAATATTTCATTTGAAACAGCTCTTGGTTTAATCGATTTCTATGAAAAAAATCATGAAAAATTTGAAGATTAAACTGTGGTCACAGGCAGATTCCTGAGTCGAGTCTGCCTTTTCTTTACAATTACAAATACAAATTAAAAAGACTGCATTCTTTATGCAGTCTTTGTTTATTAGCTGAGATAGCGTTGAAGAAATTCTTTTGTCCGGTCTTCTTTAGGATTTGTAAAGAGGTCTTCTGGTTTGCCTTCTTCAGCAATGACGCCCTTATCCATAAAGATGACACGGTGAGAGACATCGCGGGCGAACTCCATTTCGTGGGTTACGACGATCATGGTCAAGCCTTCTTGAGCCAAATCCTGCATAATTTTGAGGACTTCCCCAACCATTTCTGGGTCAAGGGCAGATGTTGGTTCGTCGAAGAGAATGGCATCAGGATTCATGGAGAGAGCGCGGGCGATAGCCACGCGTTGTTTTTGTCCCCCTGAGAGTTGTTTAGGCTTGGCTTGCCAGTAACGTTCTCCCATACCAACTTTTTCGAGATTCTCTTTGGCAATTTTTTCAGCTTCAGAGTGGTCGCGTTTGAGGACAGTCGTTTGGGCGACGATTGTATTTTCAAGGACATTCAGATTTTCAAAGAGATTGAAAGATTGGAAAACCATACCGAGTTTTTCACGATAATGGGTGAGGTTATAGCCTTTTTCTAAGACATTTTCTCCTCGATAGAGAATCTCTCCCTCTGTAGGTGTTTCTAGTAAATTAATTGAACGAAGGAAGGTTGATTTCCCGCTTCCTGAGCTCCCGATGATGGAAATAACCTCTCCTTTATGGACGGTGAGAGAAATGTCTTTTAGCACTTCGTTTTGCCCATAGGATTTTTTGAGGTGTTTGATTTCAAGGATTGGTTGTGTCATTTTTTCAAATCCTCCGTTTGCATTTGGTTAGCACCTGTAGTGTAAGTGTCCATGTCCATACGACGTTCGATCAAGCGTAGGATACGGGTCACAGTAAAGGTGAGGACAAAGTATATCACGGCGATGATGGTAAAGGTCTGGAAGTATTGATAGGTTTGTGTTGCTACAGTATTTCCTGAGAAATAAAGTTCAACAACTGAAATAACGTTCAATACAGAGGTATCTTTGATATTGATGACAAACTCATTACCAGTAGCAGGTAGAATATTACGGACAACCTGAGGTAGGACAATCTTACGCATGGTTTGATTGTGGGTCATACCAAGAGCAGTTGCAGCTTCAAACTGTCCTTTGTCAACTGCTAGAATACCACCACGAACGATCTCTGTCATGTAGGCACCTGTGTTGATTGAGACGATGAAGATAGCAGCTAGTGTGCGGTCAAGATTGATACCGAAAGCTTGGGCAGTTCCATAGTAGATAACCATAGATTGAACAATCATCGGTGTACCACGGAAGATCTCGATATAGACATTGAGAATCCAACCGACTAGTTTCTGTAGGGCGTACATTGCCTTGTTCTCAGATAGTGGAGCGGTACGGAAGACCCCGATCGCAAGTCCGATAAGGAGACCTGTGATGGTTCCGATAATGGAGATTAAGAGTGTGATACCAGCACCACGCAAGAGTTGTTGCCAGTTTTCAGAAAGGATCTTAGCGACTTGACTAAAGAAACTACTTTCTTCCTCTGTTGTTGTAGATTCCACAGGTTGCTCTTTGATCATACGATCCATGAGGGCTACTTGTTCATCCTTAGAGATGGTTTCGATGCTGGCATTGATTTGGCTGATGCGGCTGTCATCTTTACGAAGTCCAATGGCAATAGCTGTATCTTCTTCGCCAGTTTTGAAACCTGGTTGAGGTTGGATCATTTTGAACTTAGCGTTAGCAGACTCAGCAGTCATTGCTTCAGGTCGTTCAGAAACATAGGCATCAATAACACCAGCTTCCAGAGCTTGACGCATTTGGGCGAAGTCACCCATAGCTGTTTCTTTTTTGGCACCTGGAATTTGGGAAATCAGGTCATAAAGATAAACACCTTGTTGAGACGTGATTTTTGCCCCACTAAAGTCCTCTAAAGATTTGGCATTCGCATAGGCAGAGTCCTTTTTTACCAATAGAACCGGTTCGCTAGTATAGTAACTGCTTGAAAAAGCAATTTCTTGTTTGCGTTCAGCGGTTGGGCTCATACCGGCAATGATCATATCGATTTTGCCAGAAGTAAGGGCTGGAACAAGTCCTTCCCATTTGGTTTTCACGACCAAGGGTTCCTTGCCAAGGTCTTTGGCAATCTTTTTAGCGATTTGAACATCGTAGCCGTTGGCATATTGGTTGGTACCGTCGATTTTGACGGCGCCGTTACTATCGTCGTCTTGAGTCCAGTTGAAGGGAGCGTAAGCTGCCTCCATCCCGATGCGTAAATATTCGTCGGCTTGGACTTGGCTAACTAGTCCTAAGGTAAGGGCTAGGCTAGCAAGGATAGATAAGCATAATTTTTTCATGTTTTCTCCTATTTCTAGTCTAAAAATGACTCTCTCTATTGTATCTAAAAATAGTGAGATTTTCAATACAAGTAAGCCTTTACTTATAAAAAATGATATAATGGTAAAAAGATTGAAAGGGAACCGATTATGAAAAAAAGATGGCTGTTGGCTTTGGTATTTACTTATTTATTATTTATACCGAGCCTGGTTTTTGCAGTAGACTTTGATATCTTATCCTATCAGGGTGATTTGAATATTCATGCAGATAATACTGCAATTTTTAAGGAAACAATTACCTACCGCTTTGGAGATGATTATAATGGTCAGTTAGTTGGACTCGGGAAAGCTGGGAAAATGCCAGAAGGATTTGACATTGATCCCGATCCGACCGTTCAGGTCTCTAAAAATGGAAGAATTGTTCAAAATGCTTCCTTCTATACTATGGAGGAAGAGGACGGTTACAAGGTAAAAATTTACAATGCTGGATATGCTGGAGATACTGTTCGTGTAACGGTTACCTGGAAACTAACAAACCTTCTCTTCTTATATAAGGATATCGCAGAGCTAAATTGGCAACCCTTGACCGATAGTACTGGAGACATCAAAGAGATTGAGTTTAAGGTTAGCTCTGATACTCCAGCAGAGAAACTCTATTTTCATGCAGGCCAACTCCTAAGGGACTCTAGTGTTGAAAAAGCAAATAATCTCTATCATGTCAAAATGAAAGACCTTCCTAGAAAGCGACAGATCGAATTACACGCATACTGGCCGAGAAGTGCTTTTGCAGGAGCTCCAGATCAAGGATTAGAGGAAGAACGTTTAACGGATTTTAACCGGATTGAAAGCAATATAGCGACAGAAAAAGCGCAAAGTGAGATAATGATGAAATGGGTGTTTCCCGTCATTTTTATGAGTCTCTTACTTCTAGTTCCTATCTTCTATAGGATGTTTCGTCAGAGTACACGCATTAAAAAGGTCTTTCCAAAAGATCATCGACTCTACGAACCACCGATGGATTTGCCTCCGATGGTTTTAGCAGAAGCAGTGTATTCAACCTCCTTAGAGGAAGTCAATCCTCTAAACAAATCAGGGTTTGGTAAATTTACTTTTGAACGTTTGATTCAGGCGACCTTGTTGGATTTAGTCGATCGAGGTCATTTATCTATTTTCCAAGGGGATGAAGAACCTTATGTGCGCATTATCAGTGAAAAGGGTTTGTCCAATTTTGAGAAGGAATGCCTGCGCATGACTTTGTCAAATAAGAAAGAATTGGCTATTTCAGAGCTCTTCCCTGATTACCAAGTTTCATCTTCCCTTTACCGTGGTGCCAAAGAGTCAGATGAAAAACATATCCGAGAAACAGGCTCGCGTCTCAAACGCTCCTTTGAAGGAAGACTTCAACGCATTCAGTCTTGTGTCAAGGATAAGGTCCATGTACTTCGTATCCCAAGCTACTATCGTCCCTTGACAAGCGAGGAACGCCGCCTTGCTCTCGGGATGCGAGTTTGTTCAGCCATAACAGCTCTAGGTGGATTGCTATTCTTTTACTATAGCTGGCAAACACATGGCTTCTTTTCGATCCCGTTTCTACTTTTAGGATTGACAGGATTAGGGGCTAGTTTCTGGGTTTATCTTGCCACGCGAGGAGCCTATCGCGATGGAGTTCTAACAGAGGAAGGAGCGGAGATCTTCTATCTCTGGACGAGTTTTGAAAATATGCTTCGGGATATCGCTCATCTGGATCAGGCCGAGCTAGAGAGCATCGTCCTTTGGAACCGTCTACTGGTCTATGCGACTCTCTTTGGTTATGCCAAGAAGGTGAGCAAGTTAATGAAAGTCCGTCATATTCAGCTTGAAAATCCAGATTTGAATCTTTATGTAGCCTATGGTTGGCACTCACAGTTCTACACCTCAACTGCACAAATCAAGCAATATACTGCTGTCGCAAATACAGCTAGCAATTACTCTGTATCTTCTGGAAGTGGTTCTTCAGGTGGAGGATTCTCAGGAGGCGGTGGCGGTGGTAGCATCGGCGCCTTCTAAAAAATCTATCGCAACATCCGAAATTATGCTATAATAGAGGACAGAAAAAGGAGTAATGTATGTATTTTATTGAAATTTTGAAGTCAATCTTTTTTGGGATTGTTGAAGGAATTACAGAATGGTTGCCCATTTCAAGTACTGGACATTTGATCTTGGTAGAAGAATTTGTACAATACAAGGACCAAAATGAAGCCTTCATGTCCATGTTTAATGTTGTCATCCAGCTTGGTGCCATCTTTGCAGTTGTGGTTATCTACTTTAATAAGCTTAATCCCTTCAAACCTGGTAAAAATAAGGTCGAAGTTCGTCGAACTTGGCAGTTATGGTCCAAAGTTTTCGTTGCAACCTTGCCTTTGCTATTGGTTTTTAAACTAGATGATTGGTTTGATGCTAACTTCCATAACATGGTTTCAGTTGCGATTATGTTGATTATCTATGGTGTTGCCTTTATCTACCTTGAAAAACGAAATAAGGCGCAAGCCATTGAACCAACAGTAACAGAGCTAGACAAGTTACCTTATAAAACAGCCCTTTACATTGGGCTCTTCCAAGTCCTCGCCCTCTTTCCAGGAACGAGCCGTTCAGGTGCGACGATTGTTGGTGGTTTGTTGAATGGAACAAGCCGCTCAGTCGTAACAGAGTTTACCTTCTATCTCGGAATTCCTGTTATGTTCGGAGCCAGTGCTTTAAAGATTTTCAAATTTATTAAAGCAGGTCAACTCTTGAGTTTTGGACAACTGTTCTTGCTCTTGGTAGCTATGGGTGTTGCCTTTGCGGTCAGCATGGTTGCTATTCGTTTCTTGACCAGCTATGTGAAGAAACACGACTTTACACTCTTTGGTAAATATCGTATTGTACTCGGTAGTGTCTTGTTGCTCTATAGTTTTGTGCGTTTGTTTGTATAAGAAAAAAGCTTGAGGGAAGTTTCCTTCAAGCTTTTTAAAATCCTGTCACCGTAATTCCTAGTAAACGGATACCTTTTTCTTTTTCAGCTAGCTCTTCGTAGAGTTGAAGGGCGGTTTGAGAAATCTGACTAGCATCCTGTGTAGCTTGTGGGAGGCTTTTTCGTCTAGTCAGAGTGGAGAAGTCAGCATATCGTATTTTTAGGATAATGATTTTTCCAGCTTTGTCCTGCTTGCTGAGATTGTGAGCTACCTTTTCGGAGAGAAGAGTCAGCTCTTTTTTGATATCTTCTTCATCCTGGAGAATCTTACTATAGGTTTTCTCCTTCCCGATTGATTTGCGAATGCGGTCGGGTTTGACCGGTGAGTTATGAATACCCCTGGCCTTTCGATAAAGCTCATAACCGAGTCTGCCGAACCGATCGATTAAAGTGACTTCAGAAACGTCCAATAAGTCTGCACCAGTATAAATGCCCATTTCATGAAGGCGTTCAACTGTTTTTTTGCCCACACCGTGAAATTTAGCAATGTCCATTTGTTTGAGAAAGTCTTGGGCTTGATCTGGGAGAATCACTGTCAAACCATGCGGTTTTTGATAGTCACTAGCCATTTTAGCTAAGAATTTGTTATAAGAGACGCCTGCAGAAGCAGTCAGGTGTAGTTCCTGCCAGATATCCTCTTGGATGAGGCGGGCTATTTTGACAGCAGACTTGATACCGAGTTTATTTTCCGTCACATCTAAGTATGCCTCGTCAATACTCATAGGTTCAATCAAATCTGTATAGCGTTTAAAAATAGCACGAATCTCAAGTCCCACAGTCTTATACTTTTCATAATTTCCAGAGATAAAGACAGCTTGGGGACAGCGCTCATAAGCTTCTTTAGAGCTCATAGCTGAATGAACTCCAAAAGCTCGTGCCTCGTAGCTACAGGTAGAAACGACACCTCGACCACCTGTTTGTCTGGGATCACTTCCGATGATAACAGGTTTGCCCTTTAACTTAGGATTATCTCTGATTTCCACCGCAGCAAAAAAGGCATCCATGTCGATATGGATGATTTTTCTGGACAAATCATTTATCAATGGAAATATGAGCATTTCAATCCCTTCTAGTGTCATTTTATATTTATTATACCCTTTTTTCTGAAAAAACGGGAAAGTTCAACCCGACTTTCAAAAATATAATACAGATAAGAACAGAAAAGAGACTGTATTATAAAAGAAAGCGTCTAAAATGCCGATTTTCTCTTGTTGAAATCGGTTACTGTATGGTATACTTGTCTCAAGAATGTAACAGATGACTGTTACTAGAAAAAAGAGGACATTAACATGGTTGTTAAGACAGTTGTTGAAGCACAAGACATTTTTGATAAAGCTTGGGAAGGCTTCAAAGGCGTAGATTGGAAAGAAAAAGCAAGTATTTCTCGCTTCGTTCAAGCTAACTACACACCTTATGATGGAGATGAAAGTTTCCTTGCTGGACCAACAGAACGTTCACTTCACATCAAAAAAATCGTAGAAGAAACAAAAGCACACTACGAAGAAACTCGTTTCCCAATGGACACTCGTCCAACATCTATTGCTGATATTCCTGCTGGATTTATCGACAAAGAAAACGAAGTGATCTTTGGTATCCAAAATGATGAACTCTTCAAATTGAACTTCATGCCAAAAGGTGGTATCCGTATGGCTGAAACTACTTTGAAAGAAAATGGATACGAACCAGATCCAGCTGTTCACGAAATCTTCACTAAATACGTAACAACAGTTAACGACGGTATCTTCCGTGCCTACACTTCAAACATTCGTCGCGCTCGTCACGCTCACACTGTAACTGGTCTTCCAGATGCCTACTCACGTGGACGTATCATTGGTGTTTACGCACGTCTTGCTCTTTACGGTGCAGACTACTTGATGCAAGAAAAAGTAAACGACTGGAATGCGATCAAAGAAATTGATGAAGAAACAATCCGTCTTCGTGAAGAAGTAAACCTTCAATACCAAGCATTGCAACAAGTTGTTCGCTTGGGTGACCTTTACGGAGTTGATGTCCGCAAACCAGCGATGAACACGAAAGAAGCTATCCAATGGGTTAACATCGCCTTCATGGCTGTCTGCCGTGTTATCAATGGTGCTGCTACATCTCTAGGACGTGTGCCAATCGTATTGGATATCTTTGCAGAACGTGACCTTGCTCGTGGTACATTTACTGAATCAGAAATCCAAGAGTTCGTTGATGATTTCGTTATGAAACTTCGTACAGTTAAATTTGCTCGTACAAAAGCTTATGACCAATTGTACTCAGGTGATCCAACCTTCATCACAACTTCTATGGCTGGTATGGGTAACGACGGTCGTCACCGTGTTACTAAGATGGACTACCGTTTCTTGAACACTCTTGACAACATCGGTAACTCACCAGAACCAAACTTGACAGTTCTTTGGACTGACAAATTACCATACAACTTCCGTCGCTACTGTATGCATATGAGCCACAAACACTCTTCTATCCAATACGAAGGTGTAACAACAATGGCTAAAGACGGATACGGAGAAATGAGCTGTATCTCATGCTGTGTGTCACCACTTGACCCAGAAAACGAAGATCAACGCCACAACATCCAGTACTTCGGTGCTCGTGTAAACGTTTTGAAAGCCCTTCTTACTGGTTTGAACGGTGGTTACGACGATGTTCACAAAGACTACAAAGTATTTGACATCGATCCTATCCGTGACGAAGTTCTTGAATTCGAATCAGTTAAAGCCAACTTTGAAAAATCTCTTGACTGGTTGACTGACACTTACGTAGATGCTTTGAACATCATCCACTACATGACTGACAAGTACAACTACGAAGCTGTTCAAATGGCCTTCTTGCCAACTAAACAACGTGCTAACATGGGATTCGGTATCTGTGGATTTGCTAACACTGTTGATACATTGTCAGCTATCAAGTACGCTACTGTTAAACCAATCCGTGATGAAAATGGCTACATCTACGATTACGAAACAATCGGTGAATACCCACGTTGGGGTGAAGATGACCCTCGTTCAAACGAATTGGCTGAATGGTTGATCGAAGCTTACACAACTCGTCTACGTAGCCATAAACTTTACAAAGACGCAGAAGCTACTGTATCACTTTTGACCATCACATCTAACGTTGCTTACTCTAAACAAACTGGTAACTCACCAGTCCACAAAGGTGTATACCTCAACGAAGATGGTTCTGTGAACTTGTCTAAACTCGAATTCTTCTCACCAGGTGCTAACCCTTCTAACAAAGCTAAAGGTGGATGGTTGCAAAACTTGAACTCACTTGCTAGCCTTGACTTTGGTTACGCAGCTGACGGTATCTCATTGACAACACAAGTTTCTCCACGTGCTCTTGGTAAGACTCGTGACGAGCAAGTTGATAACTTGGTAACAATCCTTGATGGTTACTTCGAAAACGGTGGACAACACGTTAACTTGAACGTTATGGACTTGAACGATGTTTACGAAAAGATCATGTCAGGTGAAGACGTTATCGTACGTATCTCTGGATACTGTGTAAACACTAAATACCTCACTCCAGAGCAAAAAACTGAATTGACACAACGTGTCTTCCACGAAGTTCTTTCAATGGATGATGCATTGAGCTAAGATTCAATTAGAATGAAAAGAAAGCTAGTCTATAGGACTGGCTTTTTTCTATAATATCAAAGATTGACCTAATTATAGATATAAGATATATTAAATTATTTATATTAGTTTACCGATATAAATAGTTCAAAATTGAATGGCTAGGTTATAGAATGGTGCAAATACGTGTATTTTTAAGTTAATATACTTGAATAGATTGTATTGAAATGTTATAATATATCAGATAAGCTCTAGTTAGTGATAGGGGTTGTCAAAATGGTATGATGTAATCTCTTAGGGAGATTAGAAATAAAAATTTCATATAGAAAAGAGGAGAAGAAATGTCGAAAAGCAAAGCGTTAAACATGCTTTCTAAATTTTCTGCGTTAGCTTTTGCTATTTTAGCTCTAGCATCTGTTTTGGTAGGGATTGTTAAAGCAGATAATCCTGTTTCAAAAGAATTGACACAAGTAATTACAGGCATCGATCTATTAGATGCTTCAGATACTAAGCAAAATGTGAGTTCGGAAGGAGATTTCTCGCTTCGTACGAATTTAGCATATAAGCTTCGCGTGACCTTTGATCTCAAACAGTATAATGAACATCTGAATAATGGAGATTATTTTACCTTTGATATACCTGCTCCTATGGCAGTTTATGAAGGGAGTCAGGATTTAATTGATCCGACAACAAAAGTTACTATTGGAGAAGCAGAAGTGACTTCAAATGGTACTGATCAAGGTGGGAAAGCAAAAATCACCTTGAAAAACTTGGATAAATATCTAGAGAAAACTGGTGGAGATAAGGTAAAGGATGTGTCAGGGAATTTTTCTGTTTCTTTTAGATTCTTAAAGGATCAGAATAAAACCCGCATTAACTTTAATTCATCCTCATTAAAGCAAGAAGTGACTCACATTTATTCATCAAAAACAATCGATGGTCCCAAAGTTGGTACTGAAAATTATGCTAAAATTGGGGGTCGTGCTGCCCTTGAAAATTGGAACTCTCCAAAACTGGCTGAGATTGGATCGGTTAGCAAGGGAGATGCATGGTCTACCTGGCGTGTACGTGTAAATACAGAGAAACAAGACTTAGGACAAAATATTGTATTACATGATACTATACCAAATGATGATACTAGTTACACTCCTGCACAGTATATTCCTGAGACTCTAAAAGTTTATAAGGCAAATATCACTGTTGGGACTTCTGCTGTTCCAGATGATGCAGTATTGTTAACGGAGGGAAAAGACTATACCGTTTCGTGGAACGAAAACTATACTTCATTCGATATCATTTTTAAAGATGGAACGACCTCTTATATAGTATCTTATAACACAACAACTCCTAATGATGGAAGTAAAGTAGGAAATAGGGTTGCTCTGTCATTGGCTGACGGGACTAAATTAGCACAGAATACAAGTCGTCCGGGAGCCCTTGATATGACAGCTGAGGCGACATCTTTGATTTCTGGTACGATTGTAGCATCTACTGCTTACCAAATTAAGATTCATAAGACTGATGCCTTCACTCTTGCTCCAGTTTCGGGTGCAGTATATACTGTGACAGCAGCAGATGATGCAAGTGAAACAACAGAAGTGACTACGAATGAAAAAGGAGTAGCGCTTACGAAAACTTATGATCAGAAATGGGAAGGTAAAACGTTCAAGATCAAAGAGAAGACTGCTCCATCAGGCTATAAACTAGATGAAAAAGAGTATACAGTTAAACTCGGTGCTGCGGGTTCTACTATTCATCTTAAAGATGAACCTGTTCCAGCTGTATTCAATGTGACGGCTAAGAAAGTAGTAGAAGGACGTACAGATAAACTTCCAAAAGCGGATGAGTTTACCTTTAACCTATTTTCTGCAGAGAACTTGAAGGACCCTGTAGCCACAGCAAAATCAAAAGCTGATGGAACGATTACCTTTGAGAATCTCCAAGTAAAAGGTGCGGGAACTTATCACTACATCATCAAAGAGGACACTTCAACAGCAGTTGCAGGCGTTACATTTGATACAGAAGCCAAGGAAGTTACTGTAGCAGCAACTTTCCAAAGTGGAGTTTTAACAGCAACTGTCACATCTGCAGAACCAACTTTCACTAACACTTATAAAGCAACTCCAGCTAAAGAAACTATCACAGCTAAGAAAGTCTTGAACGGTAAAGAACTTGAAGCTGATAAATACGAATTCGAACTTAAAAAAGGTGAAGAAGTCGTTGCGACAGCTAAAAACGCTGCAGACGGCACCGTTACTTTCAAAGAAATTGAGTTCGAAACAGCAGGTGATTACACTTACACTATCACTGAAAAAGCGGGTAGTGAAAAAGGTGTGACATACGATACTGCTAAACACGAAGTTAAGGTAAAAGTTACAGATAACGGGGAAGGAAAACTTGTTGCAGCTGTTACAGGTAACAACCCAACCTTCACCAATACCTATAAAGCAGCTCCAGCAAAAGAAATTATCAAAGCTACTAAAGTTTTGGATGGTAAAAAACTTGAAGCTGATAAATACGAGTTTGAACTTAAAGAAAAAGAAAGTGACAAAGTCGTTGCGACAGCTAAAAACGCTGCAGACGGTACTGTGACTTTCAAAGAAATTGAGTATGCAGCAGCAGGTGAATACACTTACACTATCACTGAAAAAGCAGGTAGCGAAGCAGGTGTGACATACGACACTGCTACACATGAAGTGACAGTAAACGTTACAGATGACGGCCAAGGTCAACTTGTTGCAGCTGTTACAGGTAACAACCCAACCTTCACAAACACATATAAAGCAGCTCCAGCTAAAATTGCTATTGAAGCTAAAAAAGTTTTGAATGGTAAAGAGCTGGAGATAGATGAGTTTGAGTTTGAACTGAAAGAGGGTGACAAGGTTGTTGCGACAGCAAAGAATACTGCTGGCGGATTGATTCGTTTTTCTGAAATTAGCTATTCAACAGCAGGAGTATATAACTATACTATTACAGAAAAGGTTGGCAATAAACTTGGTGTAACTTATGATAAAACAGAACATCCAGTAACTGTAGAAGTGAAAGATAATGGCTCAGGTCAACTTGTCGCGACAGTTACAAGTGAAACACCGGTCTTCGTTAATGACTATAAAGCAGAACCTGCACAAGCTACAATCAAAGCTAAGAAAGTCTTGAAAGGTAAAGCGCTTGAAGCTGAAGCTTACACATTTGAACTGAAAGAAGGTTCAGACCTTGTAGCTACGGCTAAGAATACTGCCTCAGGAGAAGTTGTCTTCAACGTCACTTTCTCAGCAGCAGGCGATTACGTTTACACTATTACTGAAAAAGCTGGTGACGATAAAACAATCACTTATGATCAAACTGCGTATGAAGTGTTCGTCACTGTTGCGGATGATGGTAAAGGCCAATTGGTTGCGACTGTAGAAGATGCGGATACAGAACGGGTCTTCACAAATATTTATACAGCACCAGCTCCAACAGCTACATCAGCAACACTTGAGTTTACGAAAGAATTGACTGGTCGTACTTTGGTTGATGGTGAGTTCCAATTTGAATTGTATGAAGGTACAAAACTACTTGATACAAAAACAAACCAAGGTGGGAAAGTAACATTTAATGCAATCAACTATGATGCAGAAGGTGAGTATACTTATACTGTAAAAGAAGTGAATGCTGGAGCAACTGGTATTACTTATGATACAGAAAAGACTGCGGTGGTAAAAGTAACCAAAGATGCAGCAACCAACGCTTTGAAGGCAGCTGTTGAATATCCAGCAGGTAATGTCTTCAAGAATAGCTTCAAAGCACCAGCGGTAGAAGCTACGATTGAAGCAACTAAGAAACTTGAAGGTAAAGAACTTGCGGCTGATGCTTATACTTTCGAATTGAAAGAGAAAGGCGCCGTTGTAGCTACAGCTAAGAATACTGCCGAAGGTAAAGTAGCCTTTGTTCGTTCATTCGAAGAAGCAGGTACTTACACTTATACCTTGGTTGAAAAAGTTGGTACTGAAGAGGGTATTGAATACGATAAGACTGAGCATACCGTAACAGTCACTGTAGTTGCGGATGATCAAGGTCTCTTGACTGCAAGGGTTTCGTATGCCGATGGTAAAGAAGTTGTATTTACAAATAAATACACTGTTCCAACACCAACACCAGAACCAAATCCAAATCCAGCTCCAAATAATCCAGGAACAACGCCAGATCCAGCACCAACACCAGATCCAACGCCAAATAATCCAGGAACAAATCCAACTCCAGGAACAGAACCAACTGGTCCAGGACAAAAAGAGGATCCAAAACCAGCACCTCCAGCTACTGAGACTAAAGGTAAAGCTGAACTTCCAAACACAGGGGAAGCAACCTCTATCCTTTCTGCGCTTGGATTTGTAGTCTTGGCATTGAGTGGATTGGTATTCTTCGTAAAACGCAAAGCTTAAGCTTTTGTAGAAGAAACATGAAACTTGGTAAGTGAGAATTCTACTTCTCTCTTAAACCTGATAGAGAAAGTCTCTAGAAAATTCGTTTTCTAGGGGCTTTTTTTGTACTTCAAAAAATTTTTTAAAAAAATAGTCAAATTTGGTCAAAAAGTTATTGACTTTTACTGACTAAAGTGGTATAGTAGAAACATAAGGAAAATGAATTCCTTAGAAAACTTCATTTTCAATGATCCTATTTCTTGAAAATGTATGATAGATACCCTAGAAAGGGGTGAGGCCTATGTTAAATCTAACAGATTTTGAAAAGAAGATGATAAAAGGCTTATTTAAGAAAGAAAAACCAGAAATTATACGTAGGGTAGCTAGTTAGCTAGTCTAAAATTTTTAAAACAAAGGTCAAAGATAGTCAATATCAGAGATCGCATATAATTAAGAATAAACGAGGTAAAGAATATGAACAACAACTTTAATAACTTTAACAACATGGATGATTTATTTAACCAATTGATGGGAGGTATGCGAGGATATAGTTCTGAAAATCGTCGCTACTTGATTAATGGACGTGAAGTGACACCTGAGGAATTTGCTCACTATCGTGCAACTGGTCAATTGCCAGGAAATGCAGAATCTGATGTGCAAATGCAACAACACGCTTCAGGTATGAAACAAGATGGTGTCCTTGCTAAACTAGGTCGTAACTTGACCGCAGAAGCTCGTGAGGGCAAGTTGGATCCTGTTATCGGACGAAACAAGGAAATTCAAGAAACATCTGAAATCCTCTCACGTCGTACGAAAAATAATCCTGTTCTGGTCGGAGATGCAGGTGTTGGTAAGACAGCCGTTGTAGAAGGTCTAGCACAAGCGATTGTGAATGGAGATGTTCCGGCTGCCATCAAGAACAAGGAAATTATTTCTATTGATATCTCAGGTCTTGAGGCTGGTACTCAATACCGTGGTAGCTTTGAAGAAAACGTTCAAAATCTAGTCAATGAAGTAAAAGAAGCAGGGAATATTATCCTCTTCTTTGATGAAATTCACCAAATCCTTGGCGCTGGCTCAATCGGAGGAGACAGTGGTTCTAAAGGGCTTGCGGACATTCTCAAGCCAGCTCTCTCTCGTGGTGAATTGACCGTTATTGGAGCGACAACTCAAGACGAATACCGTAACACCATCTTGAAAAATGCAGCTCTTGCTCGTCGTTTCAACGAAGTCAAGGTCAATGCTCCTTCAGCAGAGGATACCTTTAAAATCCTTCAAGGGATTCGTGACCTCTATCAACAACACCACAATGTCATCTTGCCAGACGAAGTCTTGAAAGCAGCAGTGGATTATTCTATCCAATACATTCCTCAACGTAGCTTGCCAGATAAGGCTATTGACCTTGTAGACGTAACGGCTGCTCACTTGGCAGCTCAACATCCTGTAACAGATGTGCATGCTGTTGAACGGGAAATTGAGGCAGAAAAAGACAAGCAAGAAAAAGCAGTTGAGGCAGAAGACTTTGAAGCAGCTCTCAATGCTAAAACTCGCATTGCAGAATTAGAGAAAAAAGTCGAAAACCACACAGAAGATATGAAAGTGACTGCCACTGTCAACGATGTGGCTGAATCTGTGGAACGAATGACAGGTATTCCAGTATCACAAATGGGAGCGTCAGACATCGAACGTCTCAAGGATATGGCTCATCGTTTGGAACACAAGGTTATCGGCCAAGATAAGGCAGTAGAAGCAGTGGCTCGTGCTATCCGTCGTAACCGTGCTGGTTTTGATGAAGGCAATCGCCCAATCGGCAGCTTCCTCTTTGTAGGTCCAACTGGGGTTGGTAAGACGGAGCTTGCTAAGCAATTGGCGCTCGATATGTTTGGAACCAAGGACGCAATTATCCGTTTGGATATGTCTGAATACAGTGACCGCACAGCTGTTTCTAAGTTAATCGGTACAACAGCAGGTTATGTGGGGTATGATGACAATAGCAATACCTTGACAGAACGAGTTCGTCGTAATCCATACTCTATCATTCTCTTGGACGAAATTGAAAAGGCTGATCCTCAAGTAATCACCCTTCTCCTCCAAGTCTTGGATGATGGTCGTTTGACTGATGGTCAAGGAAATACAGTGAACTTCAAGAACACTGTCATTATCGCGACATCAAATGCTGGATTTGGCTATGAAGCCAATTTGACAGAAGATGCGGACAAACCAGAATTGATGGACCGCTTGAAACCGTTCTTCCGTCCAGAGTTCCTTAACCGCTTTAACGCAGTTATCGAGTTCTCACACTTAAATAAGGAAGATCTTTCTAAGATTGTGGACTTGATGTTGGCTGAAGTCAACCAAACCTTGGCTAAGAAAGACATTGATTTGGAAGTCAGTCAAGCAGCTAAGGACTTTATCACAGAAGAAGGCTATGACGAAGTCATGGGTGTTCGTCCTCTCCGTCGTGTAGTTGAACAACAAATCCGTGATAAGGTGACGGACTTCCACTTGGATCACCTAGATGCCAAACATCTGGAAGCAGATATGGAAGATGGTGTCTTGGTCATTCGAGAAAAAGCCTAACTCAAGATTTTGAGAATAAAAAAAAGAAGGAACTAGCTAAAAAGCTGGTTCCTTTGTTTTGTTTAGATGATATGGCGTTCAAAGGCATCATCTGAGATTCCTTGTTCCAGGATGAGTTTTGCCCATTCTTTAGCAGAAAAGAGGCTGTGGTCCTTGTAGTTTCCGCAAGATTCGATGGTTGTTCCAGGGACATCTTCCCAAGTGGTAGTCTCAGCAATTTCCTTGAGCGAATCCTTGATAACAGCAGCGATTTCAGCACTGGTATGGCGTCCCCACATAATCATGTGGAAGCCTGTACGGCAACCAAACGGCGAACAGTCAATCATACCGTCAATGCGGGTACGGATGAGTTTGGCCAAGAGGTGCTCAATGGTGTGAAGCCCAGCAGTAGGGATTGAGTCTTCGTTTGGTTGTACCAAGCGAATATCAAAGTTGGAGATGACATCTCCCTTTGGACCTGTTTCTTCTCCAATCAAGCGAACATAGGGTGCTTTAACAATGGTGTGGTCAAGTTCAAAACTTTCAACAATAACTTCTTTTGACATGGTAAATCCTTTCAGTTTTCTTCTTTCATTATATCATAAAGGGTGCTGTTGATGGGGTTTGATAAATGACTTTTTGGTACTAGAATGATAATAAAGTCTCTATACATAAACCTCAGAATTATAAAGAAAGAATGGAGAGAAGAATACCTTGTGAAAGAAAAGTTTAGTTTTTCTAGTGGAACTAAGGTGACTTTTGAAAAGTGGATCAACTTTTTCTGAAATTTCTGTTTAATCTCTGAACTAATTCTGAACTAGATTGGGTATACTGGAGAAAATAAAGATAAAGGAGTTCAGTATGGAACATATTGTAAAAATTGATCGTGTTTCTAAAAAATATGGAGACAAGCAAATTTTAAAGGATATTTCTTTTACAGCTAGGAGTGGTCGCATTACGGCTTTTCTAGGACATAATGGTGCAGGAAAAAGCTCGACCTTGAGGATTCTCTTGGGCTTAGATCGGGCGACAGCGGGAACTGCGACTTTTGATGGACAAACCTATCAGTCAATGATTTATCCTCTCAAAACAGTAGGTGCAGCTTTTGACGGTATTGGAGGTCTGCCAAATAGAAAGGTTTACGACCATCTGCATATTATTGCTGCAAGTAATGCTATTCCGAAGTTTCGGATTGATGAGGTATTGGATATGACTGGGATCGCTCATAAGAAAAAGGATTTCTTATCAAGCCTGTCTCTAGGAGAGGGGCAGCGCCTGGGGTTGGCAGTAGCTTTACTAGGTGATCCCCAGTTTTTAATATTAGATGAGCCGACCAATGGACTGGATCCAAGTGGGATTAAGTGGTTTAGAAAGTTCATTCGCCAGCAGGCTGATTTTGGGAAAACCGTCCTTCTATCCTCTCATATCCTGTCTGAGGTACAAATGGTAACAGATGATGTAGTCTTGATTCATCATGGGCAAATTATCGAACAGGGGACGCTAGAAGATGTATTACAAGGAACAGATAGTTTAGAAGAGCTCTTCTTCGAATTAACAGAGGAGGTTTAAGATGAAAGAGACGATGTCTTTATTGCATTCAGAGTGGTTGAAAATCCAATCAACCAAGGCTTTCAGGGTAAGTGTGGTCTTTATGCTGTTATTGGTACCTGTTGTGTCATGGCTAGAGGGACGTCAGTATCTGTCTATCGGTTTAGATGCGACCCCTGAGACGGTTCCCGGTCTGGCAGAAGCTATTGATCCGCTTGAATATCTAGGTCTTAATGGCGCTTCTATGGGTGGTATGGTTTTAGTCATCTTAGCTGGAATTTTGGGAGCAACGGAATTTCAGTCTCATAGCTTGCGAACCAGTCTATTGGCTTGTAATAACCGCCTGAAGTTGCTTGTGGGGAAACTCATGACCTTTGCTTGCTTTTCTCTTGCCACTAGCTTTTTATCAATCTACTTTAGTTATATGGTCATGCATCTGGCTTTAGGAAAGGAAGGGCTTGATCCGATTTTGCTCAATCAGGCAGCTTGGAGTTTGATTTTGTGGAAAACCTTATCTCTAACCTTATTGGGAATCCTTTCGTTTTTGTTAGGTTTATTGGCTCGGACCATGCTAGTTCCTCTGCTTTTTCTCGTACCCCAAATCTATAATTTAGGAAACTACCTAGCTGCTCACACGAGTTGGGGAGCTTATCTGCCCCAGCCCGCAGGAGAGTTATTTGTTGCAACGCCGACTTCCCAATATGCCAACAATCCCTTGCAAGGACTCTTGATACTAAGCGTATGGTTGCTAGTTATCGGCGTCATGGCCTCTCTGCGCTTTTTGAAGACGGATTTAGGAGGACGCTACTGATGATAAAAGCTCTGCTTAAAAGTGAATGGATTAAGTTTCGTTCTTACTATCTCGTTCTTGGTGCCGCCTTTGTGGCTCTGGTAGTCGTTCCTTTTTTTCTGATGAATCTTGACTACAGTCAGACAGCAGTTGGCCAGACAAAGGCTCTGAGTGAAGCTTTGCATGCTCTCTATCTGGCGCAGCCTGTCATCGTCATCTTTACTTCCCTCTATTTTGCCCAGGAGTTTGTCAAGTCTGGGATGCGAACGAATTTTCTAACCGTATCAAATAGAAAGGCTTGGTTGGCTGGGAAATTCCTTTTTCTGGCCGTTCTGCTCTTGGTTCTCTACAGTGTCATGATAGGCAGCTGTTTCTTTGTTATGCTGGCTCGATTTGACCTAGACTTTAGCTGGCCCTTACTGGGGAAATTCCTCTATTACAGCTCTTTTGGTCTTCTCAGCAATCTTTTTCTGGCTCTTTTAGCTGCTGGCCTCGCTTTGCTCTTTCAATCTTGGGTTGTGCCGGTGTCGGTGCTATTTCCTCTCTTGATTGGTCTTAGCCGTTTATTGACAACTTTTATCAAAGAAGCAAAGTACCTGCCCGATCTGGCTACGCTAAATCTTTTTGAGTATGAAGGGCTTCAGCATTCAATAGATCTATCAGGGTTGGGAATACAGCTGTTCTGGCTAGCTTTGATTTGGAGCTCTGCTATATTCTTGACCTTGAAACGAGATGTTCGCTAGAGGTATGCTATAATGGAAATCATGAGACAGTATCGTATTTTGGTGGTTGATGACGACCGGAGCATTTTGAAGCTGGTGAAAAATGTCCTAGAGCTCGATGCTTATGATGTGACGACGCTTGATCGAATAGAAGAGCTAGAGCTGACGCATTTTGTCGGATATGACTTGATTTTGCTAGATGTGATGATGGAGCCTGTTAATGGTTTTGAGCTGTGCTCCTACATTCGTCCTCATCTTTCGTGTCCCATCATATTTTTGACGGCCAAGGAATTGGAGGCGGACAAGGTGGAAGGGCTCTTTCGCGGAGCAGATGACTATGTTGTCAAGCCTTTTGGGACCAACGAATTGCTGGCGCGTGTCAGGGCGCATCTTCGGCGGGAGGAAAGACGGGAGGAGCGATATTCTGAAATTGCTTCTTGTCAATTTTATCCAGAGCGCTATGAAATTATCTGTTTTGGTAAAGTATTGAAATTCTCAGAGCGAGAGTTTAAGTTGCTACATTTACTAGCTAGCAATCCCAAGCAGACCTTTTCAGCTGAACGCCTGCATACCTTGCTTTACCCAGAAAGCTCAGAAACACAGCTTCGCTCTATCTCAGAATACGTATATCAGATTCGCCAAAAATGCAAACAAGAAGGTCTGCAAGCAATCGCAACAGTGAGAGGAGTAGGCTATAGATGGCAATTAGAACCCGAAATTTCAAAAGCCTAGTCTGGACAACTAGCTTGAAAATCGTCTTTTTTCATGTTTTGATTTTTGTGCTTATAGGCTATGAATTTACGCAAGGAAGTGATTACGTTCTTTTCACCTTGTTCTTCTGGGCAGGGAGCTTGCTGCTGATTACTTTTTATCATATTTTGAAATTGCTCCGAAAAATCGACAGGGAAATAAAAATGCTAAAGAGCGAGAAGCTTTTAGAAGAAAATCAAAGTCAGCTTTTTCGGATTGAGGAAATGCTAGAAGTTTATAGCGATTTACGGAGCAGCCACCAAGAAAATGCTCATCTTCTAGAAAGAGAGCAGCAGCATAATCAGGAGTTGATTTTACAGCTATCAGCGACATCGCACGATTTGAAGACGCCCCTAACTGTAATTAAGGGGAATGCTGAACTCTTGGAATTGGCGCAGTTAGGCCAGCCACAGGCAGACTATGCTTCTGAGATTTTGCAGGCCAGTCACAAGATGGAAGAGTATTGTGGCTCTTTGATTGATTACGCTAAGACTTTTCAGATTGATTCTAATCAGTTCAGTCAGCTTTCCTTAGGGGATTTTTTGGCTTATCTACAGGATGATTGGGCACTGTTCAGCAAACAGGAAAGCTATCATTTTTATCTCCAAGAAGATTGTGATCTTAGCTTGAGATTGTCCATTCATTTGGACTATCTCAAGCGGGCTTTGCTCAATATCTTACTGAATGCGCTTGAACATGCTAATCAGGACCAAAAGGAAGTCAAGCTAACGGTATCAGTGCAGCAGGACCAGTTGATTTTTGCTATCTGGAACAATGGCCCTGCATTTTCTGAGGAGATGCTGCTGGGAGCAGAAATGCTCTTTTACCAGAGTGACCAAAGCCGCAATTCAACTAATCCCCATCATGGTATCGGCTTAGCCTTTTCTAAGCAGGTAGCTCTCTTGCATGGTGGTCGTCTGACCCTGCTCAATCCAGACCAAGGAGGAGCCTCTGTCGAGTTGACAATTTCATTGAAATAAATGAGAATGGAAAATCATAAAAACGCATAATACCAAGTGTCCAAAAGACTTGATATTATGCGTTTGATTTTTTTATTATGTAAAGATTTACTGGATTTTTCTCTCAAATTGAGTTTTGTCCAGCCTCGTTTAATTACTTCCGATACAAGCGATCGTATTGGTAGTATGGGTCAAAGGTTACGTTGATGCCTAGCTTGCGAAGGACGTTCTTGTCTTCATCGGTCAAGATGATGGTTGAATGAGCTTCGCTTCCTTTGAGATTCCCAAGTTCTTCCATGGCACGCGCAGCATCAGGATTTTCCATAGCTGTGATTGCAAGTGCAATCAGGATTTCATTTGAGTGGAGGCGAGGATTGCGACTACCGAGATGATTGATTTTAAGACCTTGAATTGGTTTGACGACTTCAGGCTCGATGAGTTTCACTTCCTTAGCGATGTTAGCTGATTTTTTGATGGCATTGATCAAGGCAGCAGCTGTAGGACCAAAGAGTTCAGAGTTTTTACCAGTCACGATTTCCCCATTTGGCAATTCAAGGGCTAGGGCAGGGCCACCAGTTTCTTCTGCTTTTTGGCGTGCAGCGACAGCAACCTTACGGTCTGCAGGTATGATGCCGAGGTCGTTCATGAGAAGTTCAATCTTCTTGACAGCAGTTTCTCCGACTTTTTCAGCTTTAAAATCAAGAACAGTTTGATAGTAGCGACGGATGATTTCTTGTTTAGAAGCTTCGACAGCAGCTTCATCATCTGTAATAGCGAAACCAACCATGTTGACACCCATGTCTGTTGGTGAAGCGTATGGAGATTCACCGAGAATGCGTTCCAACATACGTTTGAGTACTGGGAAGATTTCGATATCACGGTTGTAATTGACAGTAGTTTCTCCGTAAGTTTGAAGATGGAAGGGGTCAATCATGTTGACATCATCAAGGTCTGCGGTTGCAGCCTCGTAGGCCAAGTTGACCGGATGATGAAGGGGAAGATTCCAAACTGGGAAGGTTTCAAACTTAGCGTAACCAGACTTGATGCCATTAAGTTGGTCGTGGTACATATTGGACATACAAGTGGCCAATTTTCCAGAACCAGGTCCAGGAGCTGTTACGACGATCAAGTTGCGACTGGTTTTGATGTAGTCGTTTTTCCCCATGCCTTCGGGAGAAATAATGTGATCCATATCCGTCGGGTATCCTTTGATTGGATAATGAAGATAGGAATCAATCCCGTTTTTATCTAACTGGTTGCGGAAGGCATCTGCAGCGGGTTGTCCTGCGTATTGTGTGATGACAACCGAACCAACAAAAATTCCCAGTTCATTGAATTTGTCAATCAAGCGAAGAACTTCTTGGTCATAAGAAATGCCTAGGTCACCACGCGCTTTGGAATGCTCGATGTTGCTTGCGTTAATGGCGATCACAACTTCAACCTGCTCTTTCAATTCTTGCAAGAGCTTGATTTTATTGTCAGGCTCATAACCAGGAAGGACACGAGCAGCGTGGAAATCTTCTAACATTTTGCCACCAAACTCCAAGTAGAGCTTGCCGTCAAATTGGTTAATGCGCTCCAAAATGTGGTCGCGCTGTAGATTCAAATATTGTTCAGAACTAAAAGCTTGTTTTTTCATTTTTTTACCTCTGACCTCTATTATAATAAAAAATTGGAAGATAGGAAACTACGGAGTCAAAAAAGAAATCAAAAAGATTAGGCAAACGCTTGCACTAAGTTTAAAAAAGCGCTATCATAGACTATAGATTATTAAAATAATGAGGTAAGAAGATGCAAGAAAAATGGTGGCACAATGCCGTAGTCTATCAAGTCTATCCCAAGAGTTTTATGGATAGTAATGGAGATGGAATTGGTGATTTGCCAGGAATTACGAGTAAGTTAGACTATCTAGCTAAGTTAGGGATTACAGCTATTTGGCTTTCTCCTGTTTATGACAGTCCGATGGATGATAATGGCTACGATATTGCTGATTATCAAGCGATTGCTGCTATTTTCGGGACTATGGAGGACATGGATCAACTCATCGCAGAAGCTAAGAAGCGTGACATTCGAATTATCATGGACTTGGTGGTCAATCATACCTCGGATGAACACGCCTGGTTTGTCGAGGCATGTGAAAATCCTGACAGCCCCGAACGAGACTACTATATCTGGCGAGATGAGCCCAATGATTTGGAGTCTATCTTTAGTGGATCTGCTTGGGAATACGATGAAAAGTCGGGTCAATACTATCTCCACTTTTTTAGCAAGAAACAGCCCGATCTCAACTGGGAGAATGAAAAACTGCGCCAGAAAATTTATGAGATGATGAACTTCTGGATTGATAAAGGTATTGGTGGTTTCCGTATGGATGTCATTGACATGATTGGGAAAATTCCTGATGAGAAAGTAGTCAATAACGGTCCTATGCTCCATCCCTATCTCAAGGAGATGAACCAAGCCACCTTTGGTGACAAAGATCTCTTGACAGTAGGAGAGACCTGGGGTGCAACGCCAGAGATTGCTAAGCTCTACTCGGATCCAAAGGGACAAGAATTGTCTATGGTATTCCAGTTTGAACACATCTGTCTTCAATATCAGGAAGGGCAACCTAAGTGGCACTACCAAAAAGAGTTAAATGTAGGGAAGTTAAAAGAGATTTTCAACAAATGGCAGACAGAGCTGGGAGTTGAAGATGGCTGGAATTCCCTCTTCTGGAATAACCATGACCTCCCTCGTATCGTCTCTATCTGGGGAAATGACCAAGAATATCGCGAAAAATCTGCCAAAGCCTTTGCAATCTTGCTTCATCTTATGAGAGGGACTCCCTATATCTACCAAGGTGAGGAGATTGGGATGACCAACTATCCATTTGAAACACTGGATCAAGTAGAAGATATTGAATCCCTCAACTATGCGCGTGAAGCTCTTGAAAAAGGTGTTTCTATGGAAGAAATCATGGACAGCATCCGTGTCATTGGACGTGATAATGCCCGTACCCCGATGCAGTGGGATGAGAGCAAAAACGCTGGTTTCTCAACAGGTCAACCTTGGTTGGCAGTTAATCCAAACTACGAAAAAATCAACGTTCAAGAAGCTCTGGCAAATCCAGATTCTATTTTCTATACTTATCAAAAACTCGTTCAAATCCGTAAGGAGAACAGCTGGCTGATTCGAGCTGACTTTGAATTGCTTGATACAGCTGACAAGATCTTTGCTTATATCCGTAAGGACGGTGAGCACCGCTTCTTAGTTGTAGCTAACTTGTCCAATGAAAAACAAAACTTTTCAGTAGAAGGAAGAGTTAAGTCAATCTTGATTGAAAATACTACTGCTAAAGAAGCAGTTGAAAAACAAACCTTGGCACCATGGGATGCTTTCTGTGTGGAACTAACGGATTAAAATAAGTGAACCTCAAGCCTTTGATGCTTGGGGTTCTTTTGTTGAAAAATATATAGAAAAGTCTTTAAAAAATATTTGTTAGAATTTTCTAAAAAATCTGTCGAAAGTCCTTGCTTTTATGAAAAAATAGGGTATAATGGTGAAAACACTATCTTTAAGGAGATTACTTATGAAATCGAAAAAGTGGCTCTTAGGAGCAGGTGCTGTTTTGAGTGCAGCTCTACTGTTAACTGCTTGTGGGCAAAGTGAAAAGAAAGCGGATGCTCCCAAAACATTCTCTTATGTCTACGCTATGGATCCATCTTCTTTGGACTATAGTGTGACGAGCAAGAGCTCAACCTCTGACGTTATAGCAAACGTTGTTGATGGTCTTTTGGAAAATGACAAGTATGGGAACTTAATTCCATCACTTGCAGAAGACTGGTCTGTTTCAAAGGATGGTTTGACTTACACCTACAAACTTCGTAAGGGTGTAAAATGGTATACTTCTGATGGAGAAGAATACGCTGAAGTTAAGGCCAAAGACTTTGTTACTGGGCTTAAACATGCTGCTGACGGAAAATCAGATGGTCTTTCTTTGATTCAGGATTCTATCAAAGGTTTGGCAGAGTATGTTAGTGGTGAGAGCAATGATTTCTCTACCGTAGGAGTTAAGGCTGTTGATGATTACACGGTAGAATACACGCTCAACAAACCAGAAAGTTTCTGGAACTCTAAGGTCACAACTGCAACCATGCTTCCAGTTAATGAAGAATTTTTGAATTCTAAAGGGAGCGACTACGGTGCACCAACCCCATCAGGTATCCTATATAATGGTCCTTATTTCTTGAAATCATTGACTTCAAAATCAGTCATTGAATATGAAAAGAATCCAAACTACTGGGATAAGGACAATGTCAAGATTGACAATATTAAACTAACTTTCTACGATGGATCAGACCAAGAATCTTTGATTCGTAGCTTTACACAAGGTGCCTATACAACAGCTCGTCTCTTCCCAACAAGTTCAAATTTTGAGTCAACTAAACAAGAGTACGGTGATAAGATTGTTTACAGTCCACAAGAAGCGACAAGCTACTACCTCACTGTTAACGTAAACCGCCAATCTTACAATAAAACAGCCAAAACAGACGAAGCTCAAAAAACATCAACGAAAGAAGCTCTTCTTAACAAGAACTTCCGTCAGGCGCTAAACTTTGCCCTTGACCGTCACTCATACACTGCTCAGTTGAATGGTGAAGAAGGTGCGAACAAGATTATCCGTAACAGCCTAGTGCCTCATGACTACGTTCAAGTTGGTGAAAAAACCTTTGGAGAGTTGGCACAGGCAGAGCTCGTTTCATATGGAGACCAGTGGAAAGATGTAGCCCTTACAGATGGCAAGGATACGATTTACAGTCCTGAAAAAGCTAAGGCAGCCTTTGCTAAAGCCAAGGAAGAATTGCAAGCCAAGGGTGTTACCTTCCCAATCCATTTGGATATCCCCGTTGAACAAACAGATGTAATCGCGGTTCAACAAACCAACTCACTCAAGCAGTCTATCGAATCATCACTTGGTACTGAAAATGTCATTGTCGATGTCCTTCAAATGACCGATAATGAGAAAATGAGCATTACTTCTCAAGCTAAGGTTCCAGCACAAAAAGACTACGACTTGAATGGAACTGGTTGGGGACCAGACTATCAAGACCCAGCTACCTACCTAAACATTCTTGATGCTAAGAAGGGTTCTGCCCTTAAACACTTGGGTATCACTCGTGGAAAAGATCCAGAAGTGATGGCTCAAGTCGGTCTAGACGAATACAAGAAACTCTTGGATGATGCCGCAGCTGAAACAAGCGACCTCAATAAGCGTTTCGAAAAATACGCTAAAGCGCAAGCCTGGGTATCGGATAGTTCGCTCTTGATCCCAGTTGCTTCTTCAGGTGGTTCTCCAACTGTTAGCCGTACTGTGCCATTCACAAAAGCATACTCTCAAGTCGGAATCAAGGGAGACCCATTTGTGTTCAAAGGTTTGGAATTGCAAAATGATGTCGTAACTACAAAAGAATACGAAGAAGCTCTCAAGAAATGGCAGAAAGAAAAGATTGAAACAAATGCCAAATACCAAAAAGAGCTAGAAAAACACGTTAAATAATCTATAAGAAAGGAAGGTGCATATTGCTTGCGCTTCCTTTCTTTTTATTTGACTAGGTTCATCATTCATCTATAAAAGAGTCGGAAACTTTACAATTTAGGATAAATTTGATAAAATATGGCTATGTTATAAAAAGTGACATAAAGGAGTAGAGGATGAACATGAAAAAAAGACTCATCGGAACTGGACTTGTCCTAGCTACAGGAATTTTACTGACAGCTTGTGGACAGTCAAATACTGATACAAGCACTTTCTCATCAACATTTAGTGCAAATCCGACGACGTTTAACTATCTTTTAGACTATTATGCAGATAACACTTCAGTGATTACCAATCTTGTGGATGGTTTGCTAGAAAATGATAGCTATGGGAATCTAACGCCAGCTCTAGCTGAAGATTGGTCAGTTTCGGCGGATGGTTTAACCTATACCTATAAACTCAGAAAAGACGCCAAGTGGTACACTGCTGATGGAGAAGAGTACGCTCCAGTCAAAGCTCAAGACTTTGTCACTGGGATTAAGTATGCTGCGGACAACAAGGGTCAAGCCATGGATCTCATCCAAAACTCTATCAAGGGATTGAATGACTATGTGACAGGCGCGACCAATGACTTCACAACAGTTGGTGTGAAAGCCTTGGATGACTATACGGTTGAGTACACTTTGACTCGACCAGAGCCATACTGGAACTCAAAGACAACCAATAGTATCCTTTTCCCGGTTAACGAAGAGTTTTTGAAATCAAAGGATAAAGAATTTGGAACCTTGACGCCAAACAGCATCCTTTACAATGGACCTTACTTGTTAAAAGATTTTACATCAAAATCTTCAATCGAGTATGTGAAGAATCCACACTATTATGACCATGATAAAGTAACCATTGAAAAAGTTAAGTTAGCTTACTTTGATGGCTCTGATCAGGAGATGACCATTCGAAACTTTGAAAGTGGTGCTTACTCGATTGCAGGAGTCTATCCAAATAGTTCGAACTATGCTAAGACAAAAGAAAAATACCAAGACAATATCGTCTATAGTTTACAAGACAAGACATCTTGGTACTTTAACTTTAACGTCAACCGTAAAACCTATAATCATACCGCTAAAACAACGGATGAACAAAAGAAATCAGCTCAAACAGCTATCTTAAATAAAAATTTCCGTCAAGCTATCAACTTTGGTATTGATCGAACAGCCTACTCTGCTCAATCTAACGGTGAAGAAGCAGCGAGCAAAACCCTTCGTAATACTCTAGTTCCTCCAACATTTGTCCAGGTGGGAGATAAGACCTTTGGAGAAGTAACAGCTTCTAAGCTTGTGAACTACGGAACTGAGTGGTCAGGTATCAATTTGGCAGATGCTCAAGATGCCTACTTTAACAAGGAAAAGGCCCAAGCAAGATTTGCGGAAGCTAAAAAGGAATTGGAAGCCCAAGGCGTGACTTTCCCAATCCATTTGGATGTCCCTGTTGATCAGACGAATAAAAATGCGGTTTCTGGTATGAACTCGGTTAAACAAACCCTTGAAACAGTACTAGGTTCTGACAATATCGTCATTGATGTTCAACAGCTTTCTACAGATGACTTTGGAAATGTTGCCTTCCTAGCACCAAATCCAGCAGCTCGTGATTACGACCTAAACTTTGATGGTTGGGTTGGTGATTACCAGGATCCATCAACTTATCTAGATCCCTTCAATGCTGAAACTGGTTTCTATCTCAAAATTTTTGGTCTTGATGCTAAGGAAGACCAAGAGCTCATTAAGAGTTTGGGGCTCGATACCTATACACAACTCCTGAAAGAAGCAGATGCAGAGAACAAAGATGTCGCTAAGCGTTATGAAAAATACGCTGAAGCTCAAGCTTGGATGATTGACAATTCTCTGGTCATGTCTGCTATGTCAAATGGCGGTACAGCCTCTGTAACTAAAGTAACTCCGTTTACACGTGCCTACTCCCTAGTAGGTATCAAGGGTGACGGAAATAATTATAAGTACATGAGATTACAAAAAGATCCTGTTACCAAGAAACAATTTGACGAAGCCAAGGCTAAGTGGGAAGAAGAAAGTAAAAAAGCTGTCGAAAAGAGTCAAAAAGAGTTTGAAAACCACGTAAAATAAGATTACAGACAAGGTTGCCCCTGAGCGCCTTGTCTTTTTGTGCAGAATGGCATTCGGAACTTTGCTTATATTTCAGAGCAACTTAAGAGAACAAAAGCGAATGAAAACGCTGAAAATAGCAAGGATGGATGGAATTTCCATCATGATTGTGATATAATATTTATAACTATTAACGTGTATAGGGGATTATCATGAGTAGACGTTCAAAGAGAGCTCGTTCTGGCAACATGAAACGAAATATTAACATAGTCTTATTAACCATTTATCTACTGTTGGGTGGTTTTTTGCTGTTCTTGATTTTTAGACACAACATTTTAGCCTTTAAATACTTGAATATTATTTCTGCAGTTCTCATTTTATTAGCTGCTTTAGTAGGACTACTGCTGATTGTTTATAAAAAAGCTGAGAAGTTTACGGTCTTCTTTTTGACGCTTGCCATCTTAGTTAGTTCAGTTTCTCTCTATGCTTTGCAACAGTTTGTCGGTTTTACCAATCATATCAATTCGACGTCAAATTACTCAGAGTATTCAATCAGTGTGGTCGTTTTGAAAGATAGTGAGATCAATAATGTGACTCAACTGGATACGGTTACGGGGCCAACAGAGACAGACAATGACAATATTCAAAAGTTGTTAGCAGATATTAAGACCAGCCAGAGTAAGGACTTGACAGTTGAGAAAGCGACTTCTTACCTAGCAGCTTATAAGAGTCTGCTTTCTGGTGAAACGAAAGCAATTGTCTTAAATAGTGTCTTTGAAAATATCATTGAAGTAGAGTATCCAGATTATGCTTCAAAAATCAAAAAAATCTATACAAAACAATTAACTAAGGATGTTGCGGCACCAAAGGTATCGAAGAATAAAGCTTTCAATATTTATGTGAGTGGTATTGATACCTATGGTCCGATTAGTTCAGTTTCGCGTTCAGATGTAAATATTTTGATGACAGTGAACCGTGATACCAAAAAAATCCTTCTCACTACAACTCCTCGTGATTCCTATGTTCCGATTGCGGATGGAGGAAACAATCAAAAGGACAAATTGACCCATGCAGGGATTTATGGAGTAGACTCGTCGATTCATACCCTGGAAAACCTATATGGTGTGGATATCAATTACTACGTCCGTTTGAACTTCACTTCTTTCTTGAAGTTGATTGACCTTTTAGGTGGCGTAGATGTTTATAATGACCAAGATTTCACATCTTTACACGGGAAGTTCCATTTCCCAGTTGGGAATGTTCATCTAGACTCTGAGCAGGCTCTTGGTTTTGTCCGTGAGCGCTACTCTCTAGCAGATGGAGATCGTGACCGTGGTCGAAATCAACAAAAGGTTATTGTAGCTATTATTCAGAAGTTGACGTCAACTGAGGCTTTAAAAAACTACGATAACATCATCAAGGGATTGCAAGATTCTCTTCAGACCAATATGCCTTTGGAAACCATGATGGATCTGGTTAATACTCAATTGGAGAGTGGTGGGAACTACAAAGTCAACTCTCAAGACTTGAAAGGAACTGGACGCACGGATCTTCCTTCATACGCTATGCCAGATAGTAACCTCTACATGATGGAAATTGATGAAAGTAGCTTGGCCGCTGCGAAAGCTGCTATCAATGATGTGATGGAGGGCAAGTAGCATGATCGATATTCATTCGCACATCGTTTTTGATGTGGACGATGGTCCAAAGTCGATAGAGGAAAGTAAAAAACTTCTTAGAGAGGCCTACAGTCAAGGAGTGAGGACAATCGTTTCAACTTCGCATAGACGAAAAGGGATGTTCGAAACTCCTGAAGAAAAAATCGCGACTAACTTTCTAAAGGTGCGAGAAATGGCTAAGGAAGTTGCGGATAACTTAATCATTGCCTATGGGGCAGAAATCTACTATACGCCAGATGTTGTTGAGAAGTTAGAAAAGAAATTAATCCCGACCCTCAACGATAGTCGCTATGCTTTGATTGAGTTTAGTATGAATACACCCTATCGGGATATGCATAAGGGGCTGAGTAATATTCTAATGTTAGGCATTACACCCATCATTGCCCACATTGAACGTTACGATGCTTTAGAAAACAATGAAAAGCGCGTGCGAGAGCTGATTGATATGGGATGTTATACTCAAATTAATAGTTCTCATGTTTTGAAACCAAAACTCTTCGGAGAAACCTATAAATTTATGAAAAAGAGAGCCCAGTATTTCTTGGAACGAGATCTGGTTCACGTGATAGCAAGTGATATGCACAACTTGGATCACAGACCTCCTCATATGGAGGAAGCCTATGATATCATTGCCAAAAAATACAGTGAAGATAAGGCTAAGGAACTTTTTAAGGATAATCCCCGAAAAATAATAATGGATCAATTGATTTAGGAGAAAAAATGAAAGAACAAAATATGATGGAAATCGATGTATTTCACTTACTTAAAATCCTTTGGAAGCGAAAATTGTTAATTGCTTTGGTAGCATTCGTGACAGGGATAGTAGCATTTGCCTACAGTAGTTTTATTGTGAAGCCGGAGTTTACGAGTACGACCCGAATTTATGTGGTCAATCGTAATCAGGGAGATAAGCCTGGCTTGACTAACCAAGATTTGCAAGCAGGATCTTACTTGGTAAAAGACTATCGCGAAATCATTCTCTCGCAAGACGTTTTAGAGAAG
This sequence comes from Streptococcus oralis, assembly GCF_023109195.1. Lineage (GTDB taxonomy): Bacteria > Bacillota > Bacilli > Lactobacillales > Streptococcaceae > Streptococcus > Streptococcus oralis_BV. The sequence continues at coordinate 1,200,373 of NZ_JALDUB010000001.1, read as the reverse complement.
GTTGCGACTGATTTGAAACTAGAACTCCCTCCAAAAGGTCTAGCTAGTAAAATCAAGGTAACAGTTCCAGTGGATACGCGTATTGTATCGATTTCTGTTACAGACCGTGCACCTGAGGAAGCTAGCCGTATCGCCAACTCTTTGAGAGAGGTTGCGGCTCAAAAGATCATCAGCGTCACTCGCGTTTCGGATGTGACAACACTTGAAGAAGCACGCCCTGCAACATCGCCATCTTCACCAAATATTCGTCGCAATACCATGGTTGGATTCCTTGCGGGGGCGGTTGTGATGGTTGTCGCAGTTCTCCTAGTTGAGCTCTTAGATACACGAGTGAAACGTCCAGAAGATATTGAGGACGTGATGCAAATTGCACTATTGGGAGTAGTTCCAAATTTGGATAAATTGAAATAGGAGAGAAAAATGCCAACGTTAGAAATTGCACAAAAAAAATTAGATTTGGCAAGAAAAGCAGAAGAATACTACAATGCCCTTCGCACCAATATTCAATTGAGTGGGAATAACTTGAAAGTGATTTCCATTACATCTGTCAAACCAGGAGAAGGAAAATCAACAACTTCTACCAATATTGCTTGGGCTTTCGCGCGTGCGGGCTATAAGACGCTGTTGATTGATGCGGATATCCGTAATTCAGTCATGTCAGGTGTCTTTAAATCACGGGAAAAAATTACAGGTCTAACAGAGTTTTTGTCAGGTACAACAGACCTATCACAAGGTTTATGTGAAACCAATGTTGAAAATTTGTTTGTCATTCAAGCGGGTTCTGTATCCCCAAACCCGACAGCTTTGCTACAAAGTGAAAATTTTGCGACCATGATTGATACCTTACGTAAGTACTTTGACTACATCGTTGTAGATACTGCCCCGATTGGAGTTGTTATCGATGCGGCGATTATCACGCAGCAGTGTGACGCTTCTGTTTTAGTAACTGCGGCTGGTGAAACAAATCGTCGTGATGTCCAAAAAGCTAAAGAACAACTCGAACAAACAAGTAAACCATTTCTAGGAGTAGTTCTAAATAAATTTAATACTTCAGTTGAAAAATATGGCTCCTATGGAGCATATGGAAACTATGGGAAAAAGTAGGGAATCTTGTAGTTGGAAAATTATCTAAGGGGATTATTACAAGGGGGAGTTTTAGGTGAAACAAAACAAGATCATCTATATTGCCTTCAAAAGGTCTATGGATGTATTTATCGGCTTGTTTGGAACGGTATTTATAGTTTTACCCTGTTCTCTGGTCATCTTTGTAATCTATAAAACGAAAGGTTACAAAGGAAGTATATTTTTTACACAGTGCAGAGCAGGTCTCAGAGGGAAAAAATTTAAAATCATTAAGTTTAGGTCGATGGTCGAGAATGCAGAAGAAATTCTGATTTCGAATAAGGAACTCTATGAAAAGTATAAAAAGAATAGCTATAAATTGCCACCAAATGAGGATCCACGACTTACAAATATTGGAGATTTTATAAGAAAAACAAGTATTGATGAGGTTCCACAGTTTATAAATGTACTACTAGGTGATATGAGTCTTATTGGTCCAAGACCAATTCTTGAAAATGAACTAGACGAATATACCGAGGATGAACAGGAAACTTTATTGTCTGTTCGTCCTGGGATTACAGGGATATGGCAAGTTTCTGGTAGGAGTGGAGTATATTATCCTGAACGTTGTGAGATGGAATTATATTATCCTAGAAATCAGTCTTTACGGTTAGATATCAAAATCTTCTTTTTGACCATTAGAAGAGTGTTATCCCGTGAAGGAGCTCATTGAGAATTCAAACTGAGTCGGCATAAAGTGAAATATATAAAGATAAAATTGAATACAAAAAGGATATCTTTGGTATTCAATTTTATCTTTTTGGGTCAAGATAGTTTTAGTGATAATCTATTTTGGTTGGATATTTTTTAATAGAGAATGATTACAATTTTGATTAAAAGGTAGTTGAGCTAGTTATGGATGAAGGGAATTGAATTAGGATATAGAAATGTCTAAAACGTATAGAATCATAGTTGCAACACATAAACGATTTCAAATGCCAGAGGATAAGGACTTGTACATCCCTATCCAAGTTGGTAGTGAGGGTAAGGAAGATTTAGGTTATCAACCAGATAATCAAGGAGTTCATATTTCTCACCTTAATCCTTATTATTGTGAATTAACAGGATTATATTGGGCTTGGAAAAATTTAGAATGTGATTATCTTGGATTGGTACATTACCGTAGATATTTCACATCAAAACGACACTCATATAGCGAAGCAATCAGTATGGATGATATTATTCTTTCAAAATCAGAAGTGAAAAACTTGATGTCGAATTATGATGTTATCGTTCCTAAAAAACGGAAATATTATATTGAAACGCTATACTCTCACTATGCACATACTCACGATGCTAAGCATTTAGATATGACGCGTCAGATCATAAGTGAGATAAGCCCAGAATACATTGAAACATTTGATAGTATAATGAAGCAACGCAGTGGGTATATGTTCAATATGTTTATCATGTCTAAAGAGAATGTGGCGGCTTATTGTGAATGGTTATTCCCAATTGTTGATGAAATATATAAAAGGTTGGATATAACAGATTATTCTGCTTTTGACGCTAGATTATTTGGTCGTATCAGTGAACGTTTGTTCAATGTTTGGTTGGCAAAACAAGATTTGCGGGTAAAAGAGATTCCGTTCATTTATATGGAAAAAATTGATTTGATTCAAAAAGGGAGGTCCTTTTTACAAGCAAAATTCTTTGGAAAAAAATATGGACAGAGTTTTTAGATAGGGATGAATAATAAGAATGAAATTAGTACTAAAAATAAAATCTGTACCAGAACTTTTGGCTCTTGTTGCTTTAGGGATATTTTTAACGGTTTCGATATTAAATGTAACTTTTTATGCTCGGTATCTACCTGGAACAGTTTATAAATTAGCGATAGCTTTTTCCCTCTTTCTTTTGGTTATAAAAGAGTCGTTTAAGAGAAAATATGATTATAGAACTCTCATTGGTTTGTTTGCAACGATTTTAATTTATTTTATAGTGGGGAAAATGACATCTCTAAGTTCAGAACTTCCTGTAAGTATATTATTTATTTATGCTTTACGAGATATTCCCTTTAAGAAGGTGGCGAAAACTTCATTAGTCGTTAGTATGTGCTTGTTGTTTTTTGTTATCATAAGCGCAAGATTAGGAATAATAACGAACTATATAGAAATTTCTGGTCCTCGGGTACGGGCCTACCTAGGCTTTAGATATGCTCTATTTCCTTCGGTTTTACTGATGAATATAGTTGCTATTGTGTTTTATTTAAAGCAAAACAAAATCCAATACTGGCAATGGCTACTGTTAGCTCTATCAGTTTATTGGGTATATGATCAAACGGATTCTCGTTTAACATTTTATAGTTCCTGTGTATTGCTGGCATGCAGTTTGTTAATAAAATGGTTTCCGAAACTATTTTCAAAGTTAGGATATGTGATTAAAGTTTTTAAACCAACCTTTATTGTAAATGCAGTTATTAGTTTTTGGGTCTCCGTTACCTATCTCAATTCAAGTCATTCTTTTATCAATGATCTTCTTTTTAAAGTGAATCATATGTTAGGTGGTCGGATATACTTGGCTAATAAATCTTTAAATCTCTATGGTTTTGGATTTTTTGGACGACCAGTTTACTGGAATGGGAATGGTCTGACTGTTGAAGGTGTTAGAAACTATCAGACCTATCTGTATGTGGACAATTTGTATGTCCAAATTTTACAGAGATTTGGCCTACTCATCCTGGGATTAATGGTCTCAGTTCTATCTTTGACACTACTTAAAGTCATTAAGAAACGCCAGTGGATTCTTGCTCTGATTTTGATATTAATGAGTTTTCACTCTATGATTGATGATTTGAATTTCTATCTTCATAACAATATTTTTTGGATATTAGTAGGTGTTTTAATAAACTCGGATTATCAGTTTTCTGATGAAAGCGATGAAGATCAAGGGGGACGTTCGTTTGAAAAAATCGTATAGTGAAATGGTAAGAAGTATTTAACGAGAACTTAAAAGAGCATAGACTGAGACGACGGTTTAATTTCGATTTATTTATATAGGAGGAAAGTATGTCGGATATCAAAATCATTCAAGATAAGATTTTATCTATTTTGAAAGAGTTTATTAATATTTGCGAAGAAAATAACCTAACCTACTATGCTCTAGGTGGGACCTTGTTAGGAGCGGTACGTCATAAAGGTTTCATACCTTGGGATGATGACATCGATATCGGTATGCCGAGAGAAGATTACGAAAAGTTTAAAAAAATAGCTTCAAATGTCTTGCCGGAAAACTACAAGTTTTTAAGCGAAGATACATTAAACTATAAAAAAGCTTTCTCTGTGATTCGAGATGATTCTACAAAAATCATCATGAATTATAGTAAAGAAGAATTGGTAGAGAGTTTGTGGATAGATATTTTTCCGTTGGATGGTATGCCCTCTAATGTTTTAAAGAAAAAAATTCATTCTTTGAGATACTTGTACGCAAGGATGATGGTTCAACTCTCGCAATTCAATAGTTTGGTGAATCAGAAAAAAGAAAATCGACCATTCATTGAAAAGATAATTATTGCTTTTGCGAATGCTGTTAATATTGAGAAGATTATTTCCTTTACATGGGCTCAGAAAAAATATTTACAAACGATAAAAAAATATTCGTTTGATGAAGCTTATGCAGGAAATTATACGGGAGCTTACAAATTAAAAGAGATAGTACCGAGTGATTACTTTGGAGAACCAGTCCTATTACAGTTTGAAGATCTTAAACTTTGTTCTCCTTGCAAATACAAAGAATATCTAACAGCCATTTACGGAGCGGATTATATGCAATTGCCACCAGAAGACAAAAGAACTCTTCACCACTACGAGATTATATCACTGGGTGAAAATGATGGGGAAGTGTAGTTTAAAGATGAAAAAAATCGCTTTAGTGAAATGGAGTATCGATAGAACAGATGGAGGACTGAAAGTAGCAACCAGCCTTGCAAATGAGTTATCAACTATGTATGAAGTTCATCTTCTCTCGATGATTTCTACAGAAAACAATTTCTTCTCGCTGAAACAATCAGTTCGATATCAAAATTTATCATCAAAGAAAATATCTATGAGTAAAAATTTTCTCGAAGCGGTCAAGTTGTTGAGAAACTATCTGAAAGAAGAGAACATTGATATTGTTTTTGGAATCGGAATGAGTATGAATACAGTTGGTGTAGCAAGCACAATTGGTTTGAAAACAAAATTTGTTTCCTGCGACCATACAAATTCTATAGTAGATATTGATACTAAGGTTAAGAAGATACAAAGGTATATTGGAGCGAAATTTGCTGATAAACTCGTGACCCTTACTCAAGAAGACCGTGAAAATTATATAAAAAAATACGGTGTTCCTGAAGAAAGGATTTGCTATATCTATAATTGGAAAGAGGCTGCTCTTTCAGATATCTCCTATAATAAAAAATCAACTAAAATTGTGACGGTTGGCCGTTTTGATTATCAAAAAGGATATGATTATCTTGTTCAAGTTGCGAAAAAAGTGTTAGCGAAAAGGTCTGACTGGACTTGGGAAATCTACGGTTCCGGCAATCAAGATGAAGTGGATAAAATCAGAAATTTAATCAACGAATATGATTTACAGGACAAGTTAGTCATAAAAGGACTCGAAAAAAATCAGGATTTGATTTATGGAGATAAAGGGATTTATGTCATGACTTCTCGTTATGAAGGTTTACCTCTAGTTCTACTGGAAGCTCAACAATACAACCTCCCAATTGTTAGTTTCAGATGTCCAACAGGACCAAATGAGATTGTTGAAGATGGGGTTAATGGTTATCTGGTTGATTGTTATGATACCGATAAAATGAGTGCTAGAATATTTGAATTGATGGAAGATTCGAACTTGCGAAGTTCCTTCTCCGTTCATGCCAAGGATAATATAGATAAATTCGATAAGGAAAAAATTCTCAAGCAGTGGATTGAACTAATTGAGACGATTTAGGAGATAAGATGAAGGATTGTTTATTAACAATTGTAATGCCCAGTTGTAATATTCAGGACTACATTTTAAAAGTGCTGGAGTCTTTTCAACAAGTGTTTCCGAATTATAAAGATAAATTTGAAGTACTGGTTGTCATGGATGGTCAGTAATTCGGAAAGGTTGTTAAAGGAGCTATATAGTAAAATTGAGCAAAGCTCATATAAATACGTTCCTACGAAAAAATTTGACAGATTGTCTCACTTAAATTATAGGACTAACTCTGCTTTTGGAATAATTTTTAATCCGATTTTGAAGAAATACTCTGAAAAGAAAGAAAAAGAGAGGAGCGTTTAAGATGTTTATCAGCATCGTTGTTCCTGTTTATAATGTTGCAGACTATCTGCATTATGCGATAGAAAGCTTAATTAAACAGACCTATCAAAACTTTGAGATAATCCTTGTAAATGATGGTTCCACAGATAATTCTCCCATATTATGCGAAGATTATGCAAAGCAATATGAAAATATCTATGTTTTCCACAAAGAAAATGGTGGATTATCTGATGCACGTAATTTTGGAGTGGCAAAAGCCAACTCAGATTGGATTTTCTTTTTAGATCCGGATGATTATCTTGAAGAATATACTCTAGAGTTAATCGTGAAAATTCAGGAAACACATCAAGCAGACTTGATTTCAACCAAGGTAAAAGCTACTTCAAAATATAATGCTTATACTTCTTATCGATTGCAAGACTCAGACTATAAAGATTTGGCTCCGATTACAAAAGAAAAGGCTCTGGAACTAATGTTGGATGACAAAGTTGCGACGGTTTCTGCTTGTGCTAAGCTTTATCGGAAATGCATCTTGGAACGCGTTCCATTTCCAGTTGGGAAAATCTATGAGGATTTTTATGTTGTAGCAGAACATCTTGTCTTAGCTGAAAGAATCGTGATAAGCCCGCTTGAAACCTACAATTACTATCGTAGGGAAGGGAGTATAGTTCGTTCAACATTTACTGAAAAAAGATATGATTTCTTTGAAGCTGTTGCAAAAAATGAGGAAGTTATTAAAAGAGAGTACATTCAGAGTCCAGAATTAAAGCAAGCTTTACAAGCTAAAAAATTATTAGGTGGTTTTGTAGTAATTGGTGCAAAAGCTGACTCAGGCTTAAAAGATTTTTCAAAAGATAAAGAGTTGTTGAGAGTCGAAATGAGTGACTTGTTAAAAAATAATAAGTTATCATGGAAACTAAAACTAAAATACCTTATTTTTATTTTTAGCCCTAAATTGTATTTGTTGCTACGATAGTATCGTGCATAGATCCAATTTAATTTATAACAAGTGTCAAAAAAATGTAGGAAAGAGGAAATATGAAAGAAGTTTTTAGAATAATTGACCATTATAAGTATGACCAGTCAAATTTTTTGTTTTCACTGATTAATTCTAAATTGGATGACTTGAAATGAAAGTATTAAAAAACTACGCCTACAATCTTTCTTATCAATTGTTGGTCATTATACTCCCAATTATTACGACTCCCTATGTAACACGGGTCTTTTCTTCGGATGATTTAGGGACGTATGGATACTTTAATTCCATTGTCACCTACTTCATCCTCTTAGCGACGCTGGGAGTTGCTAACTATGGTACTAAGGTCATTTCAGGACATCGTAATGAGATTAATAAAAACTTTTGGGGTATCTACACTCTACAATTAGGGGCAACAGTTCTTTCTCTGTCCTTATATGCTCTTCTTTGTATGACTCTTCCCTCTATGCAAAATCCGGTAGCCTACATTCTAGGCTTGAGTTTAGTTTCAAAAGGTTTAGACATTTCCTGGCTCTTTCAAGGGCTAGAAGATTTTCGAAAGATTACTGTTCGAAATATCACAGTTAAACTCGTTGGAGTCATTTCAATCTTTCTCTTTGTCAAATCTGCAAATGACCTATATCTCTATGTTTTTTTGCTAACCATATTTGAACTCTTGGGGCAACTAAGTATGTGGGTGCCTGCTCGGGAGTTTATCGGTAGTTCTCATTTTAGCATAGAATATGCTAGACATCATTTAAAGCCGGTCATATTATTATTCCTTCCTCAAGTAGCGATTTCTTTGTACATTACGCTGGATCGTACCATGCTTGGAGCCTTAGCTTCTACAAAAGATGTAGGGATTTATGACCAGGCCCTAAAATTAGTAAATATCCTTCTGACCTTGGTAACTTCCTTGGGAAGCGTTATGTTGCCTCGTGTCGCGCATTTGTTAGCGACAGGTGATCATAAAGCGGTTAACAAAATGCATGAGATGTCCTTCCTCATTTATAATCTAGTGATTTTCCCAATGATGGCAGGAATTTTAATCGTCAACGATGATTTTGTTAGCTTTTTCCTTGGGCAGGATTTTCAGGATGCACGTTATGCAATTGCCATTATGATCTTCCGTATGTTCTTTATCGGTTGGACCAATATAATGGGAATTCAGATACTGATACCTCACAATCAAAATAAAGAATTCATGATTTCAACAACAGCTCCCGCAATTATCAGTGTAGGTTTGAACTTACTATTCCTTCCTAAACTGGGATATATCGGAGCAGCGATTGTATCTGTTCTGACAGAGGCGTTGGTATGGGCGATACAATTATACTTTACCCGTAGATACCTAAAAGAAGTTCCAATTATCGGATCTTTGACAAAAATTGTTCTAGCGTCAGCTATCATGTATGGCATTCTGCTAGGTTCAAAAACAGTTATACATTTTTCGCCAACCCTAAATGTTCTAGCGTTTGCAGGGCTTGGTGGAATTATTTATCTTTTTGCAATTCTATCTTTGAAAGTGGTAGATGTAAAAGAATTAAAACAAATAATTAGGAAAAACTAGAATGCAAAAAAATCGGAATATCAGTCTAGATTTATTAAAAGTGCTTGCGTGTATTGGGGTCGTTTTACTCCATACAACAATGGGCGGATTTAAAGAGACAGGATCATGGAATCTTTTGGCATATCTATATTATTTAGGTACCTACTCCATTCCCTTGTTTTTTATGGTCAATGGTTATTTATTGTTAGGCAAAAGGGAAATAACTTATCCTTACATACTTCAAAAAGTCAAATGGATTCTAATAACAGTGTCATCATGGAACATTATCGTTTGGCTCTTTAAAAGAGACTTTGCGTTTAATCCAATTAAAAAAATTGTAGGCTCTCTGTTACAAAAAGGGTATTTCTTTCAGTTTTGGTTTTTTGGTTCGCTGATTCTTATTTATTTATGTTTGCCTGTTTTGAAAACAGTTATAAACTCTAAAAGAAAATATGTATACATTCTATCTTTATTGGTGGCAATTGGGTTTATAGTTGAATTTGCAAATATTTTCCTTCAGATGCCTATACAAACTCATGTTATGCAAACTTTTAGATTATGGACTTGGTTTTTCTACTATCTTTTAGGTGGTTATATAGCGCAATTCAATATAGACAACCTCAAATATAGATTTAAAAATTGGATGAAAATAGTTAGCATACTTTTGTTATTGATTTCACCAATTATATTGTTTTTCTTAGCAAAGAATACTTACCATAATCTTTTTGCTGAATATTTTTATGATACTTTATTTGTAAAAGTCAGTACTCTAGGAATTTTTCTAACTATCCTCACGCTTACGTTGAATGAAAACCGAAACGAATGGATTGTTTTCATTTCTAATCAAACAATGGGAGTTTTCATAATACACACTTATATTATGAAATTGTGGGAAAGGATATTTGGTTTTAATTTTGTAGGAGCATATTTACTTTTTGCTCTATTTACTTTAAGTGTTAGTTTTATTATTGTTGGAATGTTAATGAAGATTCCTTACTTCAATCGAATCGTCAAATTATAAAAAGGAGAACACTATGTACGATTATCTTATCGTTGGTGCTGGTTTGTCTGGAGCAATCTTCGCACACGAAGCTACAAAACGCGGTAAAAAAGTAAAAGTGATTGACAAGCGTGATCACATTGGTGGAAATATCTACTGTGAAAATGTTGAGGGCATCAATGTTCACAAGTATGGCGCCCACATTTTCCATACTTCTAATAAGAAAGTATGGGATTATGTCAATCAATTTGCTGAATTTAACAACTACATCAACTCACCAGTGGCTAACTACAAGGGTAGCCTCTACAATCTTCCTTTCAACATGAATACCTTCTATGCTATGTGGGGTACCAAGACTCCTCAAGAAGTCAAGGCTAAGATCGCTGAGCAGACAGCTGATATGAAGGATGTTGAACCTAAAAACCTTGAGGAACAAGCCATCAAGTTAATTGGTCCAGATATCTATGAAAAGTTAATTAAGGGCTATACTGAAAAACAATGGGGACGTTCGGCAACAGACCTTCCGCCATTTATTATCAAGCGCCTCCCAGTGCGTTTGACCTTTGATAACAACTACTTTAACGACCGTTACCAAGGTATTCCAATCGGTGGCTATAACGTCATCATTGAAAACATGCTTGGCGATGTAGAAGTAGAGCTTGGTGTTGATTTCTTTGCCAATCGTGAAGAGCTAGAAGCATCAGCTGAAAAAGTTGTCTTCACAGGGATGATTGACCAGTACTTTGATTACAAACACGGGGAGTTGGAATACCGTAGCCTTCGTTTTGAACATGAAGTCTTGGATGAAGAAAATTATCAAGGGAATGCTGTAGTAAACTATACAGAACGTGAGATTCCTTATACTCGCATTATTGAGCATAAACATTTTGAGTACGGTACACAAGATAAAACGGTTATTACGCGTGAATATCCATCTGATTGGAAACGTGGAGATGAGCCCTATTATCCAATCAATGATGAGAGAAATAATGCTATTTTTGCTAAGTATCAAGAAGAAGCAACACAGAATGATAAGGTAATTTTCTGTGGACGTTTGGCAGATTATAAATACTACGATATGCATGTGGTTATTGAACGTGCATTGGATGTGGTAGAAGAAGAACTAGGGAGTATCTAAGAACATCACAGATAAAGGGGAGAAAAGGTGAAATATTATCTGAAGGACTCATTTCTGAGTAATGAATATGAAAAGAATGCAGGAAATAAGGCACGAAATGACGTGGAAGCTATTCTAATCTCAGAGGGTTATAAGGGGTTGGAACTCAAGGTTGAGAATTGGTATAAGATGAATTTCTTTAAAGCTCAGCAACACAAATATCGGGCAATCAAGTCTGTGTTTGATCAGTTAGGATCTGGAGATGAATTGCTGATTCAGTTCCCGATTATCCACCATACATTTTTCATCTCACAACTCATTAAGCAGGCGCAAAATAGAGGAGTCAAATTCTATCTTGTGATCCATGATGTTGAAACCTTGCGTCATGTAGGAAATTCAGCAGTGAAACTTCGTCATAAAGTGAGAAATTACTTCCAAGAGAAGGCAGCTCTTACATCAGTGGATGGCATTATCGTTCATAATGATATCATGAAAAATGCCTTGACAATTCAAGGCGTACCATCAGATAAAATGGTTAGCTTGGAGATTTTTGACTATCTGATTCCGAACTTTGAGGAAAAAAATGTTCCCCAAAAAGAAGAAGCGATTATCATCGCCGGAAATCTAATTCCAACAAAATCAGGCTATCTTTATAATTTGCCAGAACAGCCAGCCTATAATCTCTATGGAATGGGGTACGATGAAAGTCGTGCATTGAAAAATACCACCTACTTTGGTTCCTTTATGCCAGATGACCTCCCAAATGCTCTTCAAGGTAGTTTTGGTTTGGTGTGGGATGGTGATAGTTCAGAAACTTGCAAAGGTTCTTTTGGAAATTACCTACGTATTAACAACTCCCACAAGGCTTCTCTTTATTTGGCTTCGGGCTTTCCTCTAGTTGTTTGGAAAGAGTCTGCCCTTGCGCATTTTGTTCTAGATAAGCAATGTGGTATAGCAATTGATTCTCTACATGACCTCCAAAAGGCATTAGACGATTTGACAGATCAAGATTACATGGAACTGTCGGCTAATGCCAGACAAGTAGGAGTAGCGATTCGAAGTGGAGATTATCTGAAATCGGCCATTTCTAAATTGAAGTAAGAATTTGAAGCTACTCATTGATCAGTTCGTTAGAATGATTACTTCGTTATGAAAGGTATTATTCTTACAGGTGGTTCGGTAACACGATTATACCCAACAAGATTCTACTACTTATTTAGTAGGCACAAATATCGATCGTCAGTCTTATAAGTACACTTCTAAGACAACAGAAGAATACCAAAAAGCTCAAGAAAAATGGTTGAAAGAAAAAGAAGAGTCAAATAAAAAGGCCCAAGAAGATCTCGCAAACCATGTGAAATAACTTTAAAAAAGTAAAGGATTTAGCCATTGATATGATGGTTAAGTCCTTTTTTATCTTGGTATAAGTCCCTGAATGATTCCTGAATGATTAGAGATAGGATTTTTCAGAAAAGAGAAAATTTTAGTGAATTTTACCTATTTCCTATTGCTTTCTGCCTTTTTATTTGTTATATTAAAAGTACAATTAATTTTTATTTATAACAGTTAAGCAGAGCACTTTCAGAGAAAGGAGTATTTTTTAAAAAAGAAATGTAAACGCTTACTGGAAAATGAAAGGATTTAGGAGTTCATGGATAAACGATTTTTTGAAAAACGCTGTAAGTTCAGTATTCGTAAGTTTACGCTTGGAGTAGCTTCGGTGATGATTGGAGCGACTTTCTTCGCAGCTAGCCCAGTATTGGCTGATCAAGCAAGAGTTGGTTCAACAGATAATTTGCCGAGTGAACTAGCTGATTTGGATAAGAAGGCTAGTGATGAGGGGCACGATTTTGACAAGGAAGCTGCCGCTCAGAATCCTGGTTCAGCTGAAACTACTGAAGGCCCTCAAACAGAAGAAGAGTTGTTGGCTCAAGAAAAAGAAAAGTCTGAAAAGCCAAGCAATCTGCCAAAAGAATTAGAAGATAAGTTGGAGAAAGCTGAAGACAATGGGCGCGAAGTTGACAAGGATCAATTGGCCCAAGATACTGGGAAGCTCGTCCCAGAAGATGTGGCTAAGACTACTAATGGGGAATTAAACTACGGCGCAACTGTTAAGATTAAGACGCCATCAGGAGAAGGTAGCGGTATTGTCGTTGCTAAAGACCTTGTCTTGACGGTTTCTCATAACTTTATCAAGGACAGCCAAGAAGGCAATATCCGTAAGGTTGTGGACAATGACCAAGGGGATGGAGATATCTATAGCATCTCATATCCAGGATTGCCAGATGTCAAGTTTAGCAAGAAAGATATCATTCATTGGGATCGTGAAGGCTATCTGAAAGGCTTCAAAAATGATTTGGCCCTAGTGAGATTGCGTACAGTTCTAGAAAATACGCCTGTTGAAGTAACTAAAAAGCCAGTTGTTAAGAAAATTGGAGATAAACTCCATGTCTTTGGTTATCCAGAAGGAAAATTGAATCCGATTGTCAATACTACAGTTGATTTTGCGGAACCATACGGAGAAGGTGTCCAAGGGATTGGTTACCAAGGAGGAAAACCGGGTGCTAGTGGCGGCGGTATCTTTGATACAGAAGGCAAACTAGTCGGTGTACACCAAAATGGTGTAGTTGGAAAACGGAGTGGCGGTATTCTCTTCTCACCAGCTCAACTAAAATGGATCCAAGACCACATGCAGGGAATTTCAAGTGTGAAACCAGCAGACTTGGAAGAGAAAGAAAAACCGGCTGAAGAAAAACCAAAAGAGGATAAACCTGCAGCTGCTAAACCTGAAACACCTAAGGCAGTAACTCCTGAATGGCAAACAGTAGCGAATAAAGAGCAACAAGGAACCGTCACTATTCGTGAAGAAAAGGGTGTTCGCTACAATCAATTGTCTTCAACGGCCCAAAATGACAATGATGGCAAACCAGCCTTGTTTGAAAAACAAGGATTGACAGTTGATGCTAATGGAAATGCGACGGTTGATTTAACCTTCAAAGATGATTCTGAAAAGGGCAAATCACGCTTTGGTGTCTTCTTGAAATTTAAAGATACCAAGAACAATGTTTTTGTTGGATATGACCAAGGTGGCTGGTTCTGGGAATACAAAACTCCAGGTAATAGCACATGGTATAAAGGCAACCGTGTGGCAGCACCAGAACCAGGTTCTGTAAATCGTCTTTCTATTACTCTCAAGTCAGATGGACAACTCAATGCCAGCAACAATGATGTAAATCTCTTTGACACAGTGACCCTACCTGGGGCGGTCAATGAGAATCTTAAAAATGAGAAGAAGATCCTTCTCAAGGCAGGAACTTATAGCAATGACCGTACGGTTGTCAGCGTTAAAACAGACAATCAAGAAGGTGTAAAAGCGGATGATACTCCTGCCCAGAAAGAAACAGGTCCGGCTGTTGATGATAGCAAGGTGACTTATGATACGATCCAGTCTAAGGTCCTCAAGGCAGTGATTGACCAAGCCTTTCCACGCGTGAAAGAATATACTTTGAATGGGCATACTTTGCCAGGACAGGTGCAACAGTTCAATCAAGTCTTTATCAATAACCACCGAATCACCCCTGAAGTTACTTATAAGAAAATCAATGAGACAACAGCAGAGTATTTGATGAAGCTTCGCGATGATGCTCACTTAATCAATGCGGAAATGACAGTACGCTTGCAAGTTGTGGATAATCAATTACACTTTGATGTGACCAAGATTGTCAACCACAATCAAGTTACTCCAGGTCAAAAGATTGATGACGAAAGAAAATTGCTTTCAACTATTAGTTTCCTTGGTAATGCTTTGGTCTCTGTTTCGAGTGATCAAGCTGGTGCTAAGTTTGATGGGGCAACCATGTCAAACAATACCCATGTCAGCGGGGATGATCATATCGATGTAACCAATCCAATGAAAGATTTGGCTAAGGGTTACATGTATGGATTTGTTTCTACAGATAAGCTTGCTGCAGGTGTTTGGAGCAATTCTCAAAACAGCTATGGTGGTGGTTCGAATGACTGGACTCGTTTGACAGCCTATAAAGAAACAGTTGGAAATGCCAACTATGTCGGAATTCACAGCTCTGAATGGCAATGGGAAAAGGCTTATAAGGGCATTGTCTTCCCAGAATACACCAAGGAACTTCCAAGTGCCAAGGTTGTTATCACCGAAGATGCCAATGCTGACAACAAAGTCGACTGGCAAGATGGTGCCATTGCTTATCGTAGCATCATGAACAACCCTCAAGGTTGGGAAAAAGTTAAGGATATCACTGCTTACCGTATCGCGATGAACTTTGGCTCACAAGCCCAAAACCCATTCCTTATGACCTTGGATGGTATCAAGAAAATCAATCTCCACACAGATGGTCTTGGGCAAGGTGTTCTCCTTAAAGGTTATGGTAGTGAAGGTCATGACTCTGGACACTTGAACTATGCTGATATTGGTAAACGTATTGGTGGTGTCGAAGACTTCAAGACCTTGATTGAAAAAGCGAAGAAATATGGAGCTCATCTAGGTATCCACGTGAACGCTTCTGAGACTTATCCTGAGTCTAAATACTTTAATGAAAATATTCTTCGTAAGAATCCAGATGGAAGCTACAGCTATGGTTGGAACTGGTTAGACCAAGGTATCAACATCGATGCTGCTTATGACTTGGCGCATGGACGCTTGGCTCGCTGGGAAGACTTGAAGAAAAAACTTGGTGAAGGTCTCGACTTTATCTATGTGGACGTATGGGGCAATGGTCAATCAGGTGATAACGGTGCCTGGGCTACCCACGTTCTTGCTAAAGAAATCAACAAACAAGGCTGGCGTTTTGCGATTGAGTGGGGCCATGGTGGTGAATACGACTCTACCTTCCAACACTGGGCAGCTGACTTGACCTATGGTGGCTACACTAATAAAGGTATCAACAGTGCTATCACCCGCTTTATCCGCAACCACCAAAAAGATTCTTGGGTTGGGGACTACAGAAGTTACGGTGGTGCAGCCAACTACCCACTTCTAGGTGGCTACAGCATGAAAGACTTTGAAGGCTGGCAAGGAAGAAGCGACTACAATGGCTATGTGACTAACCTCTTTGCCCATGACGTCATGACTAAGTACTTCCAACACTTCACTGTAAGTAAATGGGAAAATGGTACACCAGTTACCATGACCGATAATGGTAGCACCTATAAATGGACTCCAGAAATGAAGGTTGAGCTAGTCGATGCAGCAGGTAACAAGGTTGTTGTGACTCGTAAGTCAAATGATGTCAATAGCCCACAATACCGTGAACGTACAGTAACGCTCAACGGACGTGTTATCCAAGATGGTTCAGCTTACTTGACTCCTTGGAACTGGGATGCAAATGGTAAGAAACTTCCTACTGATAAGGAAAAAATGTACTACTTCAATACGCAGGCCGGTGCAACAACTTGGACCCTTCCGAGCGATTGGGCAAAGAGCAAGGTTTACCTTTACAAGCTAACGGACCAAGGTAAGACAGAAGAGCAAGAACTAACTGTAACAGATGGTAAGATTACTCTAGACCTTCTAGCAAATCAACCATACGTTCTTTACCGTTCAAAACAAACCAATCCTGAAATGTCATGGAGCGAAGGCATGCATATCTATGACCAAGGATTTAACAGCGGAACCTTGAAACACTGGACTATTTCAGGAGATGCATCTAAAGCAGAAATCGTTAAGTCTCAAGGTGCAAACGATATGCTTCGTATCCAAGGCAATAAGAGCAAGGTAAGCCTTACTCAGAAACTGACTGGCTTGAAACCAAATACCAAGTATGCTGTTTATGTAGGTGTCGATAACCGTAGTAATGCTAAGGCAAGTATCACTGTGAATACTGGTGAAAAAGAAGTGACTACTTATACCAATAAGTCACTCGCTCTCAACTATATCAAAGCATATGCTCATAATAATCGTCGTGACAATGCTACAGTTGACAATACAAGTTACTTCCAAAATATGTACGCCTTCTTTACAACAGGATCGGACGTCTCAAATGTTACTCTGACTTTGAGTCGTGAAGCTGGTGATGAAGCAACTTACTTTGATGAAATTCGTACCTTTGAAAATAATTCAAGCATGTACGGAGAAAACCATGATACAGGTAAAGGCACCTTCAAACAAGACTTTGAAAATGTTGCTCAAGGAATCTTCCCATTTGTAGTGGGTGGTGTCGAAGGTGTCGAAGACAACCGGACTCACTTGTCTGAAAAACACGATCCATATACACAGCGTGGTTGGAACGGTAAGAAAGTCGATGATGTTATCGAAGGAAATTGGTCATTGAAGACAAATGGACTAGTGAGCCGTCGTAACTTGGTTTACCAAACTATTCCGCAAAACTTCCGCTTTGAGGCAGGTAAGACTTATCGTGTAACCTTTGAATACGAAGCAGGATCAGACAATACCTATGCCTTTGTAGTCGGTAAGGGAGAATTCCAGTCAGGTCGTCGTGGTAGTCAAGCAAGCAACTTGGAAATGCATGAATTGCCAAATACTTGGACAGATTCTAAGAAAGCTAAGAAGGCAACCTTCCTCGTGACAGGTGCAGAAACAGGCGATACTTGGGTAGGTATCTACTCAACTGGAAACGCAAGCAATACTCGTGGTGATTCTGGTGGAAATGCCAACTTCCGTGGTTACAACGATTTCATGATGGACAATCTTCACATCGAGGAAATTACCCTAACAGGTAAGATGTTGACAGAAAATGCTCTCAAGAACTACTTGCCAACTGTAGCCATGACCAACTATACGAAAGAGTCTATGGACGCTTTGAAAGAGGCGGTCTTTAACCTCAGTCAGGCAGATGATGACATTAGCGTGAAAGAGGCGCGTGCAGAGATTGCCAAGATTGAAGCTTTGAAGAATGCTTTGGTTCAGAAGAAGACAGCCTTGGTAGCAGAAGACTTTGAAAGTTTGGATGCGCCAGCTCAACCAGGTGAAGGTCTTGAGAATGCCTTTGATGGTAATGTATCTAGCCTATGGCATACATCTTGGAATGGAGGAGATGTAGGCAAGCCTGCAACCATGGTCTTGAAAGAACCAACTGAAATCACAGGCCTTCGTTATGTTCCACGTGCCTCTGATTCAAATGGAAACTTGCGTGATGTGAAACTGGTTGTCACAGATGAGTCTGGTAAGGAACATACCTTCACAGTGACAGATTGGCCAAATAACAACAAGCCAAAAGACATTGACTTTGGCAAGACAATCAAGGCTAAGAAAATCGTCCTTACTGGTACCAAGACTTACGGAGATGGTGGCGATAAATACCAATCTGCAGCGGAACTTATCTTTACTCGTCCGCAAGTAGCAGAGACTCCTCTTGACTTGTCAGGCTATGAAGCAGCTTTAGCTAAGGCGCAGAAATTGACAGACAAAGAAAACCAAGAGGAAGTGGCTGGAGTTCAGGCGAGCATGAAATATGCGACTGATAATCATCTCTTGACTGAAAGAATGGTGGCCTACTTCGCAGACTATCTCAACCAATTAAAAGATTCTGCTACGAAACCAGACGCTCCGACAAGTAGCAAGGGTGAAGAACAACCACCAGTTCTTGAAGTTCCTGAGTTCAAAGGCGGCGTCAATGCAACAGAAGCAGCTGTACATGAGGTTCCTGAGTTCAAGGGCGGCGTTAATGCGGTCCAAGCCTTGGTTCACGAATTACCAGAATACAAAGGTGGAGCCAATGCGGTTCTAGCAGCTGCAAATGAAGTTCCAGAGTACAAAGGTGGAGCCAATGCAGTTGAGGCCTTGGTGAATGAAAAGCCAGCCTACACAGGTGTATTGGCTACAGCTGGAGATCAAGCAGCTCCAACTGTTGAAAAACCTGAGTACCCGCTCACTCCAAGTCCAGTAGCTGATACCAAAACTCCGGGAGCTAAAGATGAAGAAAAACTACCTGCTACAGGAGAGCACAGCTCAGAAGTAGCCCTCTTCTTAGCAAGTGTGAGCATCGCTTTATCTGCTGCGGTTCTTGCGACAAAACGTAAAGAAGAGTAATGAGATTTGATTTCAGCAGTTCAAAGCAACTCGAATCAAAAAGGAACAAACAGCCGGAGAGGACCTCTTGGTTCTCTCCTTTTTCAAAGGAGAAATGATACCGCTTACTCATGTATGCGGATGAAAGGAATAGGAGAAAGATGGATAGACATTTTTTTGAGAAACGCTGTCACTATAGTATAAGAAAATTTGCAATCGGTGCAGCCTCCGTTATGATTGGTGCTAGTATCTTTGGCGCCAATATGGTTCAGGCGGCAGAAACAGCAACACCTTCAGAGGCAGAGGGAAGTATCACTCATGTTCAAGCTCTGGATAAGTTACCAGATGATTTAGTCGCTGCGCTTGAAAAGGCGGATGCAGAAGCTGCAACAGAAGCAAGTCATGAAGAAACTCCAGCGACAGATGAGGGAACCAATCTTGCAGCAAGTGAAGAGGCAAAACCAGAGACAAGTCCTGCAAGTCCCAAGCCAGCAGAAACGCTGAAACCGGTTGAAACACCAAAGGCAGACAATAAACCAGCTGAAACCACTACACCAGCAGTAAAACCAGCTGAAAAGACAATCGAAGATAGAGAAGATGTCAACCATCTCGAGGGTGCTACTGCTCAGGCGAGCAACCATGAGACTGGTACCAACTTTACTGCAGATAAGGCTATCGATGGAGATGACAATACCCGTTGGGCTACAGATAGAGATGCAGTAAAACCAACTTTTGAATTAACTCTTCCAAAAACTACCCTCATCAAGCATGTAGAAATTGACTGGGATCGTCGTCTTCGTAATGGGCAAAATGACCCTAATATCAAATCTTGGAGTCTCTATTACGCAGGCCAAGAAGACGTGGGCGCTAACGGAGAAAAACAATGGAAACTCGCTCATACCAAGACTGGAGAACCTGTTTTAGATGAGAAAGTTGACCTAGCTGAAAGTATCAAAGCTAAGTATCTTAAGTTAGAAATTAACGACTACCAAGCTGGTACAATGAACTGGAGAAACGTTGGTATCCAAGAAATTCGAGCTTATTCGAATATTCCTGATACAAGTAAGGTAACGGATATCCGCCAAGTAACCGAACTAACAGTAGCAGAAGATGGACAGTCTCTTGTCTTACCAACTTTACCAGGGAAAGTTAGCCTTATCGGAAGCAACAAGCAAGGTGTGATTGACCTTCAAAATCACATCCATAAACCTCTAACAGATCAACGCGTCAAGGTCATGGTCCAACAAATCAGAGACAGTCATACTTTCACTAAGGAATTTGAAGTAGTCATCAAGGGTCTACATCAGAACGAGGGTGTAGGTGTCAAACCAAAAGTAGCACCAGCTGTTCAACAATGGTATGGGAAAGAAGGCCAATCTTCTATCACTTCAGATACAGTCCTTGCGACAGGTGATTCTGGCTTTGATCAGGCAGCAACCTTCTACCAGTCAGACCTTGCTAGCCGTGGATTGGAACTAGCAACAGGTGACAAGCAAGCTCAAAAACGAATCGAATTTAAAAAGGTTGAAAACAAAGGTTATGGCAAGGAAGGCTATGGCATCACTATCCAAGATGATGTGATTACCATCGAAGCTGCCACAAACACAGGAGCCTTCTACGCCACTCGGACCCTTCTTCAAATGGGAGAAAGTAACCTCCAAAATGGCGAAATTCGTGATTTCCCAAGTTTCAGCCACCGTGGCTTTATGCTAGATACAGGTCGTAAATTTATCCCTTACGACACTCTTGTAGACATCATGCTCAACATGGCTTACTACAAGATGAACGACTTGCAGTTGCACCTCAACGATAACTATATCTTCCTAAAGGAACACTTGGCAGGTAAGAATTTAAGTCCAGAAGAACAACTCAAGTATGTACTTGAACACGCTAAGACTGGTTTCCGTGTGGAGACAGATATTGTCGGTAAGAATGGTCAAAAATTGACATCAGATGAGCATTATACCAAGGAAGAAATGCAAAATCTGATTAAACTTGCCAAGGCCTTGCATATCAACCTAGTGCCAGAAATTGACACACCAGGTCACGCCTTGTCCTTTGTCAAAGTCCGCCCAGACCTCATGTATCAAGGTAGTTTGAGTGATTATGCTGGCAAACACAATGTTGAACGTGTTGCCATGCTCGATCTAGATAATAAATACGATGAAACGCTAGCTTTTGTCAAATCAGTTTATGACAAACTTCTCGATGGTCCAGATGCACCGCTTCATGGCGTGTCCACTGTTCATATCGGAACGGATGAATACTATGGCAGTCGCGAAAGCTATCGCCGCTATGTCAATGACCTTATCAAATACATTAAAGGAAAAGGTTACACCCCTCGTATCTGGGGATCGCTCAGTGCGAAACGTGGGAACACACCTGTTGATTGGAACGGAGTAGAGGTTGATATCTGGAGTATCGGATGGCAACGACCAAATGAAGCCATTGCTCAGGGAGCTAAGATTATCAACATCACGGATGTACCGACCTATAGTGTGCCAAGTGGAAGCAATAGTCAAGCAGCCTACGGGGACTATGCTAACTACGAACGTCAGTACAATAGCTGGACACCGAATGATTTTAGAACAGGTGGAGGTCCACTTCTACCAGCTTCTCATCCAAGTATCCTTGGTGGTGGGCACGCAGTTTGGAATGACAATATTGACCTTCATGAGACCGGTTTGACCTCTTATGATATCTTTAAACGCTTCTTCAAGAGCATGCAAACTACTGCGGAGCGCACTTGGGGATCTGACCGTGCAGCTGCGACCTTTGCAGAACGTACCCTACCAACGAGCCCTTATGCGCCACAGTCAAATCCTGATAGAGCGATTGATCAAAGTGATTTGTTTACTATCAATCCTGAAACAGTTAAGGACTATGCAAGCAAGAAGGTGAAGACAAGCGAACAGGGATTGGCTTTTGAGAAAGACAGCAGTATCGAAGGCTTGGCTGGTGATGTTGGTCCAAGTCATGTCTTGAAGTTTGATGTGACTGTCACTGGAGACGGGGAACAAACCTTCTCAACAAGTGGGGACAACCGTATCTATCTAGCTGATAAAGATGGTTATCTTGCTTATCAATTTGAACAGTTCCATATCCAGTTCAAGAAAAAACTGGAGAAGAACAAACGTTATCAAATCTCTATTGTGACCAAACCACAATCAACTGAAGTTTATGTGGATGGTGAGAAGATTGAGCGTATCGCAAATCCAGAATACCCTCGCTTTGCCCACAATAGCTTGGTTCTACCGCTTGAAAGCATCGGTGGTTTCAAAGGGATCCTGCATAGTGCAGAGTTGTCAGACAAACCATTTGTAAATCCTCGTTTGATTTCAAATGATAAGATTACAGCAACGGCAAGCAGTCAGCAACTTCCAGGAAACGCGACTGAAGGCGCTGTTGAAAAGGCCTTTGACAATGATCCAAATACCTTCTGGCATACTAAGTGGACTGGTGACACTGCGCCATACACCCTTACTATGACCTTGAAAGAAGCAGAAAAAGTCAATGGCTTGACGTATCTCCCACGTCCTGGTGGTGGAAATGGTGTTGTGACGCGCTACGAAATCTACGCACAAAAAGATGGCCAAATGGTCAAGGTTTCAGAAGGAAGCTGGGACAATAACGCCCAAGAAAAAACAGTCAACTTTGCGGCGGTAGATACCAACAAGATTGAGTTGAAAGTATTGGAAGGCGTTGGTGGTTTTGCAAGTGCAGCTGAAGTTCATCTATTGAAACCTGTTAAAGAAGAGCAAGAAACGCCTACACCAAGTCAACCAGAAAAACCAACTACACCAGAGAAACCAAAAGTAGACCAAACCGGTGATGGAACAGTTGAATTGGCAGATCAATTCACTGCAAGTAAACCAGCTAGCGAAGATAGCATTGCAGCTGCCAGCAAGAGCGCAGACTATCTCAAGAAAGAGTACAAGGTCTTCCCAACGCCACAAAAAGTAACTTATGGCGAAGGTGTTATAGCCCTTCGTAAGCAAGTCAATCTGGTCATGGGCGATCAACTCGATATCTATACTCGTAATCGCTTGAAGAGTGTCTTGCAGGACAATCAAGTATCTTATACAACTGGTAAGGCAGCAATCGCTGGCGCAACCAACATCTATCTTGGAGTGCATGGACAAGGTTCACAAGCAGAGCAAAACTTGTCCAAGGTTTCAGCAGGTCTCTTTGACAAGATTGACGCCTATGTCTTGAGTATCAAGGATAATTCGATTTCTATCGTCGGAAAAGACACTGATGCAGTCTTCTATGGTTTGACAACCTTGAAACACATGCTCAAGGAAAGCCAAGTACCAGTCCTTCGCAATGTAACAGTAGAAGATTACGCAGAGCTCAAGAACCGTGGTTTCATCGAAGGATACTATGGAAACCCATGGTCGAATGCCGATCGTGCAGAACTCATGCGTTTTGGTGGCGATTTGAAATTGAACCAATACTTCTTTGCACCAAAAGATGATCCATACCACAACAAGAAATGGCGTGAACTCTATCCGGAAGAAAAACTAGCTGAAATCCGTGAACTTGCTCGTGTCGGAAATCAAAGTAAAACACGCTATGTCTGGACTATCCATCCATTCATGAACAACCGTATCCGCTTTGGCAATGAAGCGCATTACCAAGAAGATTTGGCAACCATCAAGGCCAAATTTACCCAGTTGATGAAAGTGGGTGTCCGCGAATTTGGTATCCTTGCAGATGATGCTCCAAGCCCAGTCGGAGGCTACAATAGCTACAACCGCTTGATGCAAGATATGACCAAGTGGTTGACTGAAATGCAGGGAACTTACAGCGGTCTTCGTAAAGAAATGATCTTTGTTCCTGGCCAGTATTGGGGTAATGGACGTGAAGATGAGTTGAAATCCCTCAATGAAAATCTCCCAAGTTCAACATCAATGACCTTGACGGGTGGTAAGATTTGGGGTGAAGTCTCTGAAAGCTTCCTTTCAACTCTCAAGAACAATCTATCCGCAGGTGGCAAGACCTATCGCCCAGTTTCACTTTGGATTAACTGGCCTGTAACAGATAACTCGAAACAACACTTGATTCTAGGTGGTGGTGAGAAATTCCTTCATCCAAATGTGGATCCAAGCTTGCTGTCTGGTATCATGTTGAACCCAATGCAACAGTCTGAACCATCTAAGATTGCCCTCTTTTCAGGAGCTCAATACTCATGGAAACAGTGGAAATCAGAAGAAGAAGCTAAGAAAATCAATGATATTGCCTTCAACTTTGTAGAAAATGGTCATTTTGAAGATAGCAAGGTATCAGCAGCCTTCCGTGAACTTGGTAAGCACATGATCAACCAAAACATGGATAATCGTGTCGTCAAACTAGAAGAATCTGTAGACTTGGCTCCAAAATTAACAGACTTCATGACCAAGCTCAAAGCAGGTCAGGATGTGACTGCCGAACGTGCAGCCTTGCGAGCTGAATTTACCAAGATTAAAGAAGCAGCTGAACTCTATAAAGCATCAGGCGATAAAAAAATGGTTGCCCAAATCCACTATTGGTTGGATAATGCAATCGACCAAATGAATGCTCTCGATGCCTTCCTTACAGGAACTGAAGCCATGGCTACAAACGATGCAGCCAAACTTTGGGATAGCTACTATAAAGGTTTGAAATTGTACGAACAGTCTCAAACTCACACCTTCCATTATGTAGACCATATGGAAAAAGCTGAATTGGGTGTTCAACATATTCGTCCATTTATCCTATCCTTGAAAGAAGTTCTAGCGTCTGAAGTTCAAAAAGTCTTGCATCCAGATCAAATCATCAGTACCTTTATCACCAATCGAACAGGTGTAGAGGGTGGTTTGGCAGAAGTAACGGATGGCGATTTGGCAACTCATGCGATTATTAAATCACCAAATAGCATCAAGACAGGTGATTATATTGGTATGAAGTTCAACAAACCAGTAGCGATTCAAACCTTGACCTTTGCTATGGGAACGCAGGCCAATCCACGTGATACCTTTAGTAAGGCAGAAGTGCAGTATCAAGATGAAAATGATAACTGGGTAACTTTGAAAGAGCCAAGCTATGTCGGAAATGAATCCCTTCTTAAGTTTGAAAATCTCAATATCAAGGCCAAGGCAGTTCGCATGATTGCGACAGCAGACCGCGAGAACACTTGGTTTGCAGTTCAGGAAATTGCAGTCAACCGTCCAGTTGAAAAAGCTCGTAGCCAACAAGCAACGACAGTTAGTCTAAGCTCAAATCTAGTTTATAAACTAAATACCTCAGCCCGTCAAATCACTGATGGCAAGGACAATACAGAAGCCATGATGGCAAATGCTGATGGAAGCAATACAACTCCAGTAGATGCCTGGGCACAACTGGACCTCGGTGAAGTCAAGTCAGTCACTAAAGTACGACTTCGCCAAGGAACGGGTGATAAGCTTGCTGCAGGTGTACTTGAGTACTCTACAGATGGGACTGCATGGCAAGAGTTAGATCGCCTATCAGGAGAACAAACCAAGGAAGTGACCAGAGCTATTAATGCTCGTTACATCCGAGTCCGCAATACCAAGGCTCTCGACCTATGGTGGCGTATCCAGGACTTCTCTGTTGAGACACGTTCTGGAAATAGTGAGTTAACAGACACCAACGTGGAATCATTGAAGGAAACGCCGGTGGTGGATAGCTTGGGCAGTTACGAGCTTCAAATTCCAGCTGGAACCAAACTCCCTGCTCATAGCTATCTAGGAATGAAGCTTGACCGTATCCATCAGATCAAGAGCATCCAGCTCCAAGGCCAGGCCAACCCTGCTCTTAGCCTTGAGTACTCTGCAAATGCGCAAGAGTGGACGCCAGCTAGCCAGTTGACAGACAGATCTGTAGTGAGTCACTTGGTACGTTATGTGCGTCTGGTCAATAAAACAGATCAGGAGCAAGCTATTACAGCGACTTCTCTCCTTGTGACGACTAAAGAAGTGCAACCAACCAAACTAGAATCTACAACAATGGGCATTCATCCAACATACGGAAGCAATGATGTTCGTAAGCTGAACAACCTAGATCAACTATTTGACGGTGTTTATAACAACTTCGTTGAGTTTTCAGACTACGCCCATAAAGATGGTCACGTAACCTTGAAACTTGGTAGCGAACGTACCATCAAGAAGATCAGAGCCTACATCCAAGACGGAACTCAAAACTACCTTCGTGATGGGAAGATCCAAGTCAGCCAAGACGGTAAAACTTGGACAGATGTCGTGACAGTAGGAGATGGTGTGGCCAATAGCCAACACGATGATTCATTGACAGATGGTTGGACACATGATTCTAAGATGCCAGGAAATCGCTATATCGAGGGTGAATTGACGACACCAGTTAAGGCTAACTATCTCCGTGTCCTCTATACAGCAGACTATGACGCCCGTTTTGTAGGCTTTACAGAATTGGTCATCAACGATGGTGAATTTGTCAAACCAATCAATGATCCAACAGTAGAAGGAAGTAGTGGAGAAAGCCAGGGCAACCTTTATAATAATCTTGTAGACGGCAAAGTCTTGACCAGCTACAAGTCTGAAAAAGATAAGGGCGAGTTGGTTTATCACTTGTCTGAATCAACCAAAGCTAACCACCTTCGTCTCGTTTCCAGTCTTCCTGAAGGAGCGAAAGCACGTATTCTTGCTAGAACACTCAAGGATGGTCAAGACAGCTGGACAGACCTCGGTGCCATTACATCTAGTCTCCAAACTTTTGCTATCCGAAATGGCGGCTCTCTTCTAGACGTCAAATTAGTCTGGGAGGGCGGCAAGGCTGAGTTTTATGAATTGGCAAGCTTCCATCAAGAATTAACAGAAGAATCGGTTCAATCAAGTAAGGGTGAAGAGCCAGCACCCGTTCTTGAGGTTCCTGAATTCACAGGTGGTGTCAATGCAGTTGAAGCCTTGGTACATGAGCTTCCAGAGTACACAGGCCCAGTAGCGACAGTAGGTGACCAAGCTGCTCCAACAGTAGAGAAACCTGAGTTCAAGGGTGGTGTCAATGCAGTGATGGCTCTAGTGCATGAATTGCCAGAATACACAGGCCCGCTAGCAACAGTAGGTGATCAAGCTGCTCCAACAGTAGAGAAACCTGAGTTTAAACTTAGCTCACTTGCTTCAGATGAAGATAAGGCACCGGCACCGGAACTAAAACAAGAAGTGACGAAGCGAGAAACAGCTGAACAAAGCTTGCCAGCAACAGGTGAGAGTCAATCTGACACAGCCCTCTTCCTAGCAGGAGTTAGCCTAGCCCTATCTGCTCTCTTTGTAGCAAAAACAAAGAAAGACTAGTATTTAGTAAAACCTCTTAACAAGATTACGAAATCCGTTTCCTATCTTTCCCAATGAGGTTTAAAGTACAGAAAAAGCCTGAGAAGACATCTTCTCAGGCTTTTGTTAAGCATATAAATGCAATAGTGCTATGAAAAAATCACCCAGAAAAATCTGGGTGATAAATGTTATGGTTGTGCTGGTTGAGGATTCTGATTTTGGTTCTGGTTTTGTTGACCAGGCGTTGTATTTGGTTGCTGGTTATTGGTATTATTGTTTGCACTATTATTCGTGCTTGGAGTAGTTGAGCTTGACTGTGAAGTTGAACTTTCTGATGTCGAGCTCGAACTTTCTGGTGTTGGGGCCTGTTGCGGAGCAGGAGCAGTCCATGCAGAACGAGCACCGTTTTTAAAGACGAACTCACCACTTCGATAGAGACCTTCTGGCATAGTCCAGTCGCCAGGGTTGTTATCCTCAGACAGATAAGTCATCATTGAACGGTAAACCTTAGCTGCAACATAGAAGCCATCACCAACGATAGGAGTCAGGCGGTTTGAGTAACCTGTCCATACCGCCATTGAATATTTGCGAGTATAACCAACAAACATTTCGTCTGGAGCTACATAACCAGTATTTTTGATGTAGTTTTCAATTTCATCATCTGTATAGTTTGATGTACCAGTCTTACCAGCTTGAGGTAGCCAAGGGAGATAAGCACCACGACCCGTTCCGTATGCCAAGACAGTCTTCATCATTTCTGTCATCATATAGGCGGTCGTCTCTTTCATGGCACGAGTACCAGGATCAGCGTATTCTTTTGAGCTACCATCACTAAAGACGATTTTGTTGATATACATTGGTTTATGGTAGATACCACCGTTAGCAAAAGCAGCGTAAGCAGCAGCCATTTTCTCACTACTTGCTCCGTACTTTTTGTTTGACTCAGTCGTATTACTTGAAATCGCGTTGGCATAGTGCATATCTGGATAGTCAATACCGATTCCATTTAGGAAGGTCTTGGCTCTATCCAAACCGACTTTGTTCAAGGTTTCTACGGCTGTAACATTCCGTGATTGTTGGAGCGCATATTGGATGGTGATGTTTCCAAAATAACTTCTATCCCAGTTGTAAACAGGGGTATCTGTTCCAGGATAGTTGTATGGAACATCATGTACAATCGAAGCAGTTGAGTCGTAGATGTCATACTCCAAGGCAGGAGCATAGTCTGTGATTGGCTTCATGGTAGAACCCCAGTCACGGTTGGTTTCAACAGCTTGGTTGATTCCGAAGGAAACATTGCTTGATTGGTGACGAGAACCTAACTGAGCAATGACTTTCCCGTTTGTCACATCCACAATCGTTGAAGCTACTTGCATTTCATCATCTGGATAGTTGACATACTCGTCGGTATTGTAGATATCCCAGAGATGTTGTTGAACTTTAGGATCAACGTTGGTGTAGACATCCATACCAGTCGTTAAGAGATTGTAGCCTGTTTCTTGTTCGACTTGATCGATTACCTCTTTGAGATAGTTGTCCATGTATGGAGGATAACTATTAGCCGATTTTAGACTTTGAAGTCCATCTGTAATCGGAGTATTAATCGCTTTTTCATATTGCTCAGCTGAAATGTAACCTTGTCCCTTCATCTCAGAGAGGACGAGATTACGACGTTCTTGAGCAGCTTCTGGATGCGAGTATGGATCATACTGGTTTGGAGCCTGAGGCATACCAGCAAGGAGAGCCAATTGAGGAATACTTAAATCTTTGAGATCCTTGCCATAGTAACTTTGGGCAGCTGTCTGCATTCCGTAGTTACCGTTTGACATGTAAACCTTGTTGATGTAGTAGGTCAAGATCTCTTGTTTAGTCGCTTTTTGTTCTAGCTGAACAGCTAACCAAGCTTCCTGGGCCTTACGAGAAAGAGTCTGATCAGAAGTTGACGTAGAGAAGTAAGTTAATTTAATCAACTGCTGTGTCAAGGTGGAAGCTCCTTGCAGACCTCCACCACCACGAAGGTTTCGGAGGGTAGCACCTAGGATACGGATCGTGTCGATTCCTCGGTGATTAAAGAAGCGATGGTCCTCAATCGAAACAATAGCGTTGACCAAATCGGTCGGTATTTCGTTTGCTTGGGCATTGACCCGACGTTCTGATCCAAGATCAGCGATAAGCTCGTCATTGCTATCATAGATCTTACTTGACGTTGTAGCGACTAGTTTACTTTCAGAAAGTTCGGGAGCCTTGCTAACATAGTAGAGGAAGAGACCACCACCAAGCATTACAGCTGCGATAAATACAGTTAAGAGACTGATACTGACATACTTAGCTATTCGCAGAAAAGTTTGTTTGTTCATCTTGTTTTACCACCTAGTAAATGTTCTTTGATAATGTCGAGATAGGGAATTTGAGGAAAGGCACCCGGCTCAATCCTATATCCATTTTCTCGAATATATCCAAGTGGCATTGACTTCTGTCCCTTATCTTGATGATAGAAACGGATGAGGTCAATAGCCGGCAATAAGTAGGTTTCTTGCTGAGAAGAAAAGTGAAGGAGTACAAAGCAGATTCCTTGCTGGGCAAGGACTTGTTCCATATGCTGGATCTGATGGAGATGAAAATTCTTCATCGGTATCGCATGTTTTTGCCTGGTTTCCTTTGCTTCAAAGTCGATGTAGTATCCATCATAAACCCCTGAATAGTCAGTAGTTGAGGCTTGTCTAAAGTAGGCTTCAACGATCTTGGCTCGACTTCGTTGGGGATAGTCGACACGTACGATTTGGATGGGAGTCGGTTTCTTGTGAATAACAGCTAACCCATGCGACAAATAGTAGTCGTTCGTAGCATTGATCATCTTTTCAAAAGACATTCCCCGATTTGCGAAATTTTTAGTTTGTGACAGGGGTGCTTGTCTCTTTTGAGATGAAATTTTATGTGGATAGTTGACCATAATTCTCCTTATTGGTACAATAACATCACTCTATTATATCATAAATTTACAAAGAAAGGGTTAAAAATGACATCAGCCTTGATTTTAGGCTATTCAGCCTTCGACCTTGGTCTCTTTAATGACAAGGATATTCGCGTTGATATTATCAAAACAGCTATTCGGAGAGACTTGGAACGTCTAGCAGAGGATGGGGTGACTTGGCTTGTCTTTACAGGGACTTTGGGCTTTGAGTACTGGGCGCTTCAGGTGGCAAAAGACATGAAAGCAGACTATGGATTTCAACTGGCGACCATTTTTGATTTTGAAACCCATGGTAGTAACTGGAATGAAGCAAATCAAGCGAAATTGAGTGAGTTCAAGCAGGTTGATTTTGTCAAATACGCCTATCCACAATATGAGCACAAGGGACAATTACGCGATTATCAAAAATTTCTGCTGGAAAATACAGATACTTGCTACCTTTTTTACGACGAAGAAAACGAAACCAAGTTACGATATTTTTACCAAATGATAAAAAATCAAGCGGACTATGTTACAAGAAGATTAACATTTGAGGACTTGAATGAAATAGTAGAAAATTTTTCAGAAAAGTAAGGTTTTGACCTTGATTTTTACTTGTCTTTTTTTATATAATAATACTAGTAACCCAGAATGGAGAGAGACATGGCAAGTATTATATTTTCAGCAAAAGATATTTTTGAACAAGAATTTGGACGTGAAGTACGTGGATACAGCAAAGCAGAGGTAGACGAATTCCTAGACGATGTGATTAAGGATTATGAAACCTACGCAGCTTTGGTCAAATCCCTTCGTCAAGAGATTGCTGATTTGAAGGAAGAATTATCTCATAAACCACAGGTAGCGCCAACTCAACCAGACTCTATTGAAGTAACAGCTTCTACTTCAATGACAAACTTTGATATTTTGAAACGCTTAAATCGTCTCGAAAAAGAAGTATTTGGTAAGCAAATCTTAGACAACCAAGATTTATAATTGACTAAGGAATGAGTGCAATTTTTGGATAATCGCGTGAAGAGGATCTCTTTTCATGAGGAAAGTCCATGCTAGCACAGGCTGTGATGCCTGTAGTGTTTGTGCTAGGCGAATCCATAAGCCTAGGGACGAGAAATCGTTACGGCAGTCGAAATGGCTAAGTCTTCGGATAGGTCAAAATAGGCTTGAAAGTGCCACAGTGACGGAGTCTTTCTGGAAACAGAGAGAGTGGAACGCGGTAAACCCCTCAAGCTAGCAACCCAAATTTTGGTCGGGGCATGGAGTGCACGGAAACGAACGTAGTACTCTGACTGCTAGCAGCTTTATGCTGTTAGCGGTAGACAGATGATTATCGAAGGAAGTGGTCCTAGTCACTTCTGGAACAAAACATGGCTTATAGAAAATTGCATATAGGTTGGGGCTGAGAAATCTTTCTCAACCTCATTTTTTAAAGTGAACAAGAGAAAGGTCTTGCAAGACTAGAAATGAAAGAACAATTTAATTTAATCGCAACGGCTGCGGCGGGTCTTGAGGCTGTCGTTGGACGTGAGGTGCGAGATCTTGGTTATGATTGCCAGGTTGAAAATGGGCGTGTTCGCTTTCAAGGAGATGTGAAGGTAATCATTGAGACCAACCTTTGGCTTCGCGCAGCGGATCGCATCAAGATTGTAGTCGGAAGTTTTCCAGCTAAGACTTTTGAAGAGCTTTTTCAAGGCGTTTTTGCTCTAGATTGGGAAAACTATCTCCCGCTAGGAGCACGTTTCCCGATATCAAAGGCAAAATGTGTGAAGTCTAAACTCCACAACGAGCCCAGTGTTCAGGCTATTTCCAAGAAGGCTGTTGTGAAGAAATTACAAAAACACTATGCCCGCCCAGAAGGAGTTCCCTTGATGGAAACGGGTCCCGAGTTTAAGATTGAGGTATCTATCCTGAAAGATGTGGCAACGGTCATGATTGACACGACAGGTTCTAGCCTTTTTAAACGTGGTTATCGTACGGAAAAGGGTGGAGCACCCATCAAGGAAAATATGGCAGCGGCCATTTTACAACTCTCTAACTGGTATCCAGACAAGCCCTTGATTGATCCAACCTGTGGTTCAGGAACTTTCTGTATCGAGGCGGCTATGATTGCTAGAAAGATGGCGCCAGGACTTCGACGTTCCTTTGCTTTTGAGGAATGGAACTGGGTCAGCGATCGGTTAATCCAGGAAGTTCGCACAGAGGCGGCTAAGAAAATTGATCGTGAACTTGAGCTGGACATTATGGGCTGTGATATCGATGCTCGCATGGTGGAAATTGCCAAGGCAAATGCTCAAGCAGCAGGTGTCGCAGGTGATATCACCTTTAAGCAAATGCGGGTACAGGACTTGCGCACAGACAAGATTAATGGCGTTGTCATTTCCAATCCACCATATGGGGAACGCTTGTCTGATGATGCAGGAGTTACCAAGCTCTATGCTGAGATGGGACAAGTCTTTGCACCACTGAAAACGTGGAGTAAGTTTATCCTGACGAGTGACGAAGCTTTTGAAAGCAAGTACGGAAGTCCAGCTGATAAAAAGCGAAAACTCTATAACGGGACCTTAAAAGTAGATTTGTATCAATACTTTGGTCAGCGTGTCAAACGCCAAGAGGTAAAATAGAAAGGTGAACTCATGAGTAAGAAAAGACGTGATCGTCATAAAAAAGGACATCAAGAACCACAATTCGACTTTGATGAAGCAAAAGATTTGACTGTTGGTCAAGTCATTCGTAAGAATGAAGAGGTCGAGGCAGGAGTATTGCCTGAGGACAATATCTTAGACAAATACATCAAACAGCACCGTGAGGAAATCGAAGCTGACAAGTTTGAAACTCGTCAGTTTAAAAAAGAAGAACTGGCTTCTACTCAAAACCTAGAGGAAATGATCCAAGAAGTGCGAGAATCTAGTGAGACTTCTGATCAGGTAGACGATTCAGACCTGGTTGCTGAGGAATCTATTGAAGAGATAGAAAATGAAGAGACTACTCAGTTTGTTCCACCACTTCAAGATGAAGAAAATGCTGAAATAGAGCCTCTCGTTTTAACAGAAACAGAGCCCAAGCAAATAAATGAGGAACAAGAAGAGGAGAATTATACACCTCTATCACGTTCGGCTCAAACAGAACCTGAAACAGGCTCTAAGAAGAAAGCTGTCATCATCATTGCTTCGGTAGTAGCTGCAATCCTTGTGCTTGCTGGAACATATTATGTCTACCGCCAAGTATCTCGTTCAAACCAAGAAATCCAGTCTTCTCAAGCAGCCTCTTCGGATGATCAAGGGACACAAACAGCTTTGAAAGACTTCAATGATCTCTATGATACTTTCTATACAGATGCTAATAAGACTGCTCTGAAAAACAGCCAGTTTGATAAATTGAGCCAACTGAAAACCTTGCTAGATAAGTTAGAAGGTAGCCGTGATTATACACTAGCTAAGTCAAGATATGATAGTCTAGCAACTCAAATTAAGGCCATTCAAGATGTTAATGCCCTCTTTGAAAGCCCAGCAATCACTGACGGTGTCTTGGATACCAATGCGAAAGCCAAAGCGGATGCTAAATTTACAGAAATCAAGACAGGGAACACAGAACTAGACAAACTCTTGGATAAGGCCATTAGTCTTGGCAAGAGTCAACAAACCAGTGCTTCCAGCTCAAGTTCGAGCTCTAGCACGAGTCAAGCAAGCTCAAGTTCAGCTACAGAAAGCAATGCAAGCAGTACGACACCTTCAACCAGCACTACGGCACCAGCTAGAGACACAAATGGTGGTTTGTCTGGCGATGGGGTTAATCTTCAAAGAAGTGCTAGTCGTGTACCTTACAACCAATCAGCTGTAGATGATAGCAATAACCCTGCTTGGACCTTTACGGATGGTGTATTGGAACAAGTCCTAGCAACATCACGTGCTCGTGGCTATATCACTGGAAATCAATATATCCTAGAACGTGTCAATATCGTAAACGGAAATGGTTATTACAACCTCTATAAACCAGATGGAACCTATCTCTTCACCCTCAACTGTAAGACAGGTTACTTTGTAGGGAATGGTTCTGGTCATGCAGATGACTTGGACTACTAGGACTCCGTTACAAAATTCTTTCCTTTCATAGGTAAAAATGATAAAATAAAACATATTAAACAAGAGGAGTGTCACATGACAAAAGCTAACTTTGGTGTCGTTGGTATGGCCGTAATGGGTCGTAACCTTGCCCTAAATATCGAATCTCGTGGTTATACAGTTGCCATTTACAACCGTAGTAAAGAAAAAACAGAAGACGTAATTGCTTGCCATCCTGAAAAGAACTTTGTGCCAAGCTATGACGTGGAAAGCTTTGTAAACTCAATCGAAAAACCTCGTCGTATCATGCTGATGGTTCAAGCTGGACCTGGTACAGACGCAACTATCCAAGCCCTTCTTCCCCACCTTGACAAGGGAGATATCTTGATTGACGGAGGAAACACTTTCTACAAAGATACCATCCGCCGTAATGAAGAATTGGCAAACTCAGGCATCAACTTTATCGGTACGGGGGTTTCTGGTGGTGAAAAAGGTGCCCTTGAAGGTCCGTCTATCATGCCTGGTGGACAAAAAGAAGCCTACGAATTGGTTGCGGATGTTCTCGAAGAAATCTCAGCTAAAGCACCAGAAGATGGAAAACCATGTGTGACTTACATCGGTCCTGATGGAGCTGGTCACTATGTGAAAATGGTCCACAACGGTATCGAGTATGGTGACATGCAATTGATCGCAGAAAGCTACGACCTCATGCAACACTTGCTTGGCCTTTCTGCAGAAGACATGGCAGAAATTTTTACTGAGTGGAACAAGGGCGAGTTGGACAGCTACTTGATCGAAATCACAGCTGATATCTTGAGCCGTAAAGATGATGAAGGTCAAGATGGACCAATCGTAGACTATATCCTTGATGCTGCAGGCAACAAGGGAACTGGTAAATGGACTAGCCAATCAGCTCTTGACCTTGGTGTGCCATTGTCACTCATCACTGAGTCAGTATTTGCGCGTTACATCTCTACATACAAAGAAGAGCGTGTACATGCTAGCAAGGTGCTTCCAAAACCAGCTACTTTCAAATTTGAAGGTGACAAGGCTGAGTTGATTGAAAAGATCCGTCAAGCCCTTTACTTCTCAAAAATCATCTCATACGCACAAGGTTTTGCTCAATTGCATGTGGCTTCTAAAGAAAATAACTGGAACTTGCCATTTGCGGACATCGCATCTATCTGGCGTGATGGCTGTATCATCCGTTCTCGTTTCTTGCAAAAGATCACAGATGCCTACAACCGTGATGCAGACCTTGCAAACCTTCTCTTGGATGAATACTTCTTGGATGTCACTGCCAAGTACCAACAAGCAGTGCGTGATATCGTAGCTCTTGCTGTTCAAGCTGGTGTACCAGTGCCAACCTTCTCAGCAGCTATTACTTACTTTGATAGTTACCGTTCAGCTGACCTTCCAGCTAACTTGATTCAAGCGCAACGTGACTACTTTGGTGCCCACACTTACCAACGTAAAGACAAAGAAGGAACCTTCCACTACTCTTGGTATGACGAAAAATAAGTAGGTCTGCCATGGGGAAACGGATTTTATTACTTGAGAAAGAACGAAATCTCGCTCATTTTCTCAGTCTGGAACTCCAAAAAGAGCAATACCGTGTTGATCTGGTCGAGGAGGGACAAAAAGCCCTCTCCATGGCTCTCCAGACAGATTATGACTTGATTTTACTGAATGCTCGTCTGGGGGATATGACGGCCCAGGATTTTGCAGAGAGGCTAAGTCGGACAAAACCTGCCTCAGTGATCATGGTCTTGGACCATCGCGAAGAATTGCAAGACCAGATTGAGACAATCCAGCGCTTCGCCGTTTCTTACATCTATAAGCCAGTGATTATTGATCAGCTGGTGGCTCGTATTTCAGCGATTTTCCGAGGTCGGGACTTTATCGACCAACACTGTAGTCAGATGAAGGTCCCAACGTCTTACCGCAATTTGCGTATGGATGTAGAACATCATACCGTTTATCGTGGCGAGGAGATGATTGCTCTGACGCGCCGTGAGTATGACCTTTTGGCCACTCTCATGGGAAGCAAGAAGGTCTTGACTCGTGAGCAGTTGTTGGAAAGTGTTTGGAAGTACGAAAGTGCGACAGAAACCAATATCGTGGATGTTTATATCCGTTATCTACGTAGCAAGCTTGATGTAAAAGGTCAAAAAAGCTACATTAAAACCGTGCGTGGTGTTGGGTACACCATGCAAGAATAGAAAAGCAGTTGCAGTTGTGTAACTGCTTTTTTGAGCAATTTCTATATATTGACATACAATAAAGTCTTTGCTACAATCAGTTATGGAGGAAAGATCTAATGAATTTTTTGAAAAAAATGTTGCAAGTTGCTCTAGCAGTCTTTTTCTTTGCTTTGCTAGCGACAAATACCGTATTGGCGGATGATGCTGATTCAGAAGGCTGGCAATTTGTCCAAGAAAATGGTAGAACCTACTACAAGAAGGGGGACCTAAAAGAAACCTACTGGCGAGTGATTGATGGTAAGTACTATTATTTTGATCCTTTATCTGGAGAGATGGTGGTCGGCTGGCAATATATACCTGCTCCACACAAAGGGGTTACGATTGGTCCTTCTCCAAGACAAGAGATTGCTTTTAGACCAGATTGGTTTTACTTTGGTCAAGATGGGGTACTACAAGAATTTGTTGGCAAGCAAGTGTTAGAAGCAAAAACTGCTACAAACACCAACAAACATCATGGGGAACAATATGATAGTCCAGTAGAGAAACGAGTCTACTATTTTGAAGACCAAAGAAGTTATCACACCTTAAAAACCGGTTGGGTTCATGATGAGGGGCACTGGTATTATTTACAGAAGGATGGTGGCTTTGATTCTCGCATCAACAGATTGACTGTTGGGGAGCTCGCACGTGGCTGGATAAACGATGATTCAACTTGGTACTATCTAGATCCAACAACTGCTACAATGCAAACGGGTTGGCAATATCTTGGTAACAAGTGGTACTATCTCCGTTCATCAGGAGCTATGGCAACTGGCTGGTATCAGGAAGGCTTATCTTGGTATTATTTAGATGAACCAAATGGCGATATGCAAACGGGCTGGCAATACCTTGGGAACAAGTGGTATTATCTTCGTTCATCAGGAGCTATGGCGACTGGCTGGTATCAGGAAGGTTCGACTTGGTATTATCTAAACGCAAGTAATGGCGATATGAAGACAGGCTGGTTCCAGGTTAATGGCAAATGGTACTACGCTTATAGTTCAGGTGCTTTAGCAGTGAATACGACTGTAGAAGGCTATTCTGTCAACTATAATGGCGAATGGGTTCAATAATGAAAGAGGCGATTGTGAAGGAAACAATCGCTTTTTTTGTGAAAATATAATAAAATAGATAGGAGAAAATACTACTGTATGAAATGAGACGGTCTTTCCGTCTGGTTAAAGGAAAACATGACAAAAAAAGTTGGTGTCGGTCAGGCACATAGTAAGATTATTTTAATAGGAGAGCATGCGGTAGTCTACGGCTATCCAGCTATTTCTCTGCCTCTCTTAGAGGTGGAGGTGACCTGCAAGGTGGTCCCTGCTGAAAGCCCGTGGCGTCTTTATGAGGAGGATACCTTGTCCATGGCAGTGTATGCCTCGCTGGAGTATTTGGATATCAAAGAAGCTTGCATTCGATGTGTGATTGACTCGGCTATCCCCGAAAAACGGGGGATGGGTTCGTCAGCTGCTATCAGCATAGCAGCCATTCGAGCTGTTTTTGACTACTATCAAGCCGACCTACCTCATGATGTACTAGAAATCTTGGTCAATCGGGCTGAGATGATTGCCCATATGAATCCGAGTGGTTTGGATGCCAAGACCTGTCTCAGTGACCAACCCATTCGCTTTATCAAGAATGTTGGTTTTACAGAACTTGAGATGGACTTATCCGCCTATTTGGTGATTGCTGATACGGGCGTGTATGGTCACACTCGTGAAGCTATCCAAGTGGTTCAAAGCAAGGGCAAGGATGCCCTACCGTTTTTGCATGCCTTGGGAGAATTGACCCAGCAGGCAGAAGAGGCAATTAGACGAAAAGATGCTGAGGGACTGGGACAAATCCTCAGTCAAGCTCATTTACATTTAAAAGAAATTGGTGTCAGTAGCCCTGAGGCAGACTCCCTCGTTGAAGCGGCTCTGAGACATGGTGCTCTAGGTGCCAAGATGAGTGGTGGTGGACTAGGAGGCTGTATTATCGCCTTGGTAGCTAATCTGGACCAAGCGCAAGAACTAGCAAAACGATTAGAAGAGAAAGGAGCTGTTCAGACATGGATCGAAAGCCTGTAACAGTACGTTCCTACGCAAATATTGCCATTATCAAATATTGGGGAAAGAAAAAAGAAAAAGAGATGGTTCCTGCTACTAGCAGTATCTCTCTTACTTTGGAAAACATGTATACAGAGACGACCTTGTCGCCTCTACCGACGGATGCGACTGCTGATGCCTTTTATATCAATGGTCAGCTTCAGAGTGAGGCTGAGCATGCCAAGATGAGCAAAATCATCAACCGTTACCGTCCAGAAGGTGAGGGATTTGTCCGTATCGATACCCAAAACAACATGCCGACTGCGGCTGGCTTGTCATCCAGTTCTAGTGGTTTGTCCGCCTTGGTCAAGGCTTGCAATGCTTATTTCCAGCTTGGTTTGAATCGGAGCCAGTTGGCGCAGGAAGCTAAGTTTGCCTCAGGTTCTTCCTCTCGTAGTTTTTATGGACCGTTAGGTGCCTGGGACAAGGATAGTGGAGAGATTTACCCTGTAGAGACAGACTTGAAACTAGCTATGATTATGTTGGTGCTGGAGGACAAGAAAAAACCAATCTCTAGCCGTGACGGGATGAAACTCTGTGTGGAAACCTCGACGACCTTTGATGACTGGGTGCGCCAGTCTGAGAAAGATTATCAGGAGATGCTGGTTTATCTCAAAGAGAATGATTTTGCTAAGGTTGGGGAATTAACGGAGAAAAATGCCCTAGCCATGCACGCTACGACCAAGACTGCTAGTCCAGCCTTTTCTTATCTAACGGATGCTTCCTATGAAGCCATGGACTTTGTTCGCCAGCTTCGTGAGCAAGGTGAAGCCTGTTACTTTACCATGGATGCCGGTCCCAATGTCAAGGTCCTCTGTCAAGAGAAAGATTTGGATCATCTATCTGAAATCTTTGGTCAACGTTACCGCCTGATTGTGTCAAAAACAAAGGATTTGAGCCAAGATGATTGCTGTTAAAACTTGTGGAAAACTCTATTGGGCAGGGGAATACGCTATTCTAGAGCCAGGACAGTTAGCCTTGATAAAGGCGATACCTATCTATATGAGGGGAGAGATTGCCTTTTCTGATAGCTACCGTATCTATTCAGATCTGTTTGATTATGCAGTGGACTTGACGCCAAATCCTGACTACAGCTTGATTCAAGAAACGATTGCTCTAGTGGAAGATTTCCTCGTTTATCGTGGGCAAGCCTTGAGACCTTTTTCTTTGGAAATTCGTGGAAAAATGGAACGGGAAGGCAAAAAGTTTGGTCTAGGTTCTAGTGGTAGCGTCGTTGTCTTGGTGATTAAGGCCCTGCTGGCTCTATATGATATTACGGTTGATCCGGAACTCTTGTTCAAGCTGGCTAGCGCGGTCTTACTCAAGCGAGGAGACAATGGTTCTATGGGAGACCTTGCCTGTATCGTTGCAGAGGATTTGGTTCTCTACCAGTCATTTGATCGCAAAAAGGTGGCTGCTTGGTTGCAAGAAGAAAGCTTGGCGACGGTTTTGGAGCGTGACTGGGGCTTTTCTATCTCACAAGTGCAACCGGGCCTAGAATGTGATTTCCTAGTGGGATGGACCAAGCAAGTGGCCGTATCGAGTCAAATGGTCAAGCAAATCAAACAAAACATAGACCAGAACTTTTTAACTTCCTCAAAAGCAACAGTGGTTACTTTGGTAGAAGCCTTGGAGCAGGGGCATGCAGAAAAAATTATCGAGCAGGTGGAAACAGCCAGTCAGCTTTTAGAAGGTTTGAGCCCAGATATTTACACACCTTCGCTCAGACAGCTAAAACAAGCCAGCCAAGATTTGTTGGCTGTTGCCAAGAGTAGTGGAGCTGGTGGTGGTGACTGTGGCATTGCCTTGAGTTTTGATGCGCAATCGACTGAAACCTTAAAAAACCGTTGGGCCAATCTGGGGATTGAGCTCTTATACCAAGAAAGGATTGGACATGACGACAAATCGTAAGGACGAGCATATCCGCTATGCCCTTGAGCAGAAAAGTTCCTATAATAGCTTTGATGAGGTGGAGTTGATTCATTCTTCCCTGCCTCTTTATGACCTAGATGAGATTGATTTGTCTACAGAGTTTGCAGGTCGAAAGTGGGACTTTCCTTTTTATATCAATGCCATGACAGGTGGGAGCAAAAAAGGTAAAGAAATCAATCAAAAACTGGCTCAGGTGGCAGAAGCCTGTGGGATTTTGTTTGTAACGGGCTCTTATAGTGCAGCCCTAAAAGATCCAACAGATGACTCTTTTTCTGTCAAATCTAGCCATCCAAATCTCCTCCTTGGTACTAATATTGGATTGGACAAGCCTGTTGAGTTAGGCCTTCAGACTGTAGAAGCGATGAATCCTCTTCTTTTGCAAGTGCATGTTAATGTCATGCAGGAATTACTCATGCCCGAGGGAGAAAGAAAGTTTCGAAACTGGCAATCGCATCTGGTAGACTATAGCAAGCAAATCCCTGTTCCTATTATTCTCAAGGAAGTGGGCTTTGGGATGGATGCCAAGACCATCGAGAGAGCCTATGAACTGGGTATTCGAACGGTTGACCTGTCGGGTCGTGGTGGTACTAGCTTTGCCTATATCGAAAACCGTCGCAGTGGTCAGCGTGACTACCTCAATCAATGGGGGCAGTCTACTATGCAAGCCCTTCTCAATGCCCAAACCTGGAAAGACAAGGTCGAACTCTTGGTCAGCGGAGGGGTTCGAAATCCGCTGGATATGATTAAGTGTTTGGTCTTTGGGGCAAAGGCTGTAGGACTGTCACGTACCGTTCTAGAGTTGATTGAAACCTACTCCGTCGAAGAGGTGATTGGTATTGTCCAAAGTTGGAAAGAAGACCTGCGTTTGATTATGTGTGCCCTTAATTGTGCCACCATAGCGGATCTGCAAAACCTAGATTATATTCTTTACGGTAAACTAAAAGAAGCAATAGATCAGATGTAGAGAGGTCGGGACAAGAATCCCGCCCTTTTTTGTAGCCTTTTGTCAACTGTAGCGGGCTGAAAGAACCTAGCTTGTAGGAGCGATTTCTGTCCAATCGCCTTTTTCCATCCTCAGACCGAGG
The DNA here is from genome assembly GCF_023109195.1 of Streptococcus oralis. Taxonomy (GTDB): domain Bacteria; phylum Bacillota; class Bacilli; order Lactobacillales; family Streptococcaceae; genus Streptococcus; species Streptococcus oralis_BV. Next base: position 1,158,708 of record NZ_JALDUB010000001.1, on the reverse strand, counting down.
TGACTTTTTTGAATTGTGATAAAATAGAAGGGAGAGGATGCATCTATGAAAAAATTTCAAATCTTTTTATTTATTGAAGCCTGTCTGTTGACGGGAGCTCTGATTTTGATGGTATCAGAGCATTTTTCGCGTTTTCTGCTGATTCTATTCCTCTTTTTGCTCTTGCTCCGCTATTATACAGGGAAAGAGGGGAACAACGTTTTCCTCCTTGTGGCGACCATTCTTTTCTTTTTCATCGTCATGCTCAATCCCTTTGTGATTTTAGCTATCTTTGTAGCGGTCATATACAGTCTCTTTCTTCTCTATCCGATGATGAATCAAGAAAGAGAGGAGACCGACTTGGTCTTTGAAGAGGTGGTAACGGTTAAAAATGAACGCAATCCTTGGTTTGGCAATCTCCATCATTTCTCTAGCCACCAGATCTGCCAATTTGACGATATCAATCTCTTTCGCCTCATGGGCAAGGATACCATTCATTTGGAAAGAGTTATCCTAACCAATCATGACAATGTCATTATCCTTAGAAAGATGATCGGAACGACTAGGATTATCGTACCTGTAGATGTGGAAATCAGCCTCAGTGTTAACTGTCTTTATGGAGATCTAACCTTCCTTCATCAACCTAAGAGATCCCTCCGCAATGAACACTATCATCAGGAAACCATGGACTACCTCAAGAGTAACAAGAGCGTCAAGATTTTCCTAACTACTATGGTTGGCGATGTGGAGGTGGTCAGAGGATGAAAAAGCAATCTTATCTGTTAATCGGCCTGACTTCTTTTCTCTTTATCCTCTTTTTGACCAATAGTCTACTTGATATTCTCAATCTTGATTGGTCCTATTTGCTACAGGATATTGAGAAGGCAGAAAAACTCATCTTCTTGACCTTGGTCTTTAGCCTTTCCATGACCTTCTTTTTTGTCCTTTTTTGGCGCGTGATGGAAGAAATTTCTCGCAGAAAAATGCAGGTTAATCTCAAGCGACTCCTAGCAGGAAAAGAGGTGGTTGCCTTTGCAGATCCAGACTTGGATGCCAGTTTTAAGTCCTTGTCTAGCAAGATTAACCTCTTGACAGAGGCTGTTCAAAAGGCTGAAAATCAAAGCCTGGTCAAGGAAGAAGCAATCATCGAGAAAGAAAGGAAGCGGATAGCACGTGACCTGCACGATACGGTTAGTCAGGAGTTGTTTGCGGCTCATATGATTTTATCAGGTGTCAGTCAACAGGCTTTGAAGCTGGATAGAGAAAAGATGCAGACCCAGTTGCAAAGTGTCGCAGCCATCCTAGAGACTGCCCAGAAAGATTTGCGGGTCTTGCTCTTGCATTTGCGACCAGTTGAGTTGGAAGAGAAGAGTTTGATTGAGGGGATTCAAATCCTCTTAAAAGAGCTTGAGGACAAGAGTGATCTCAAGGTTAGTCTCAAGCAAAATGTGTCTAAATTGCCCAAGAAAATCGAAGAGCATATCTTCCGCATTTTGCAGGAATTGATTAGCAATACCCTTCGCCATGCCCAGGCATCTTGTTTGGATGTCTACCTCTATCAGACAGATGTTGAATTGCAGCTGAAGGTGGTGGATAATGGGATTGGTTTCCTGTTGGGGAGTTTAGATGACTTGAGTTATGGACTGCGAAACATCAAGGAGCGAGTCGAAGATATGGCAGGAACGGTTCAACTCTTGACAGCACCTAAGCAAGGACTGGCGGTCGATATCCGTATTCCCCTGTTAGATAAGGAATCATAAAGGAGTAGAGATGAAAATTTTACTGGTAGATGACCATGAAATGGTCCGATTGGGCTTGAAAAGCTATTTTGACCTCCAAGACGATGTAGAAGTTGTGGGCGAAGCTGCCAATGGGGCTCAAGGTATTGACTTGGCCTTGGAATTGCGTCCAGATGTCATTGTCATGGATATTGTCATGCCTGAGATAAATGGGATTGATGCAACCTTGTCCATCCTCAAAGAATGGCCTGAAGCCAAGATTTTGATTGTGACCTCTTACTTGGACAATGAAAAAATCATGCCAGTCTTGAACGCTGGTGCCAAAGGTTATATGCTCAAGACTTCTAGTGCAGACGAACTGCTTCATGCAGTTCGTAAGGTTGCTGCTGGGGAGTTGGCCATTGAGCAAGAAGTTAGTAAGAAAGTCGAATACCACCGCAATCATATAGAGCTTCATGAAGAACTGACTGCGCGTGAGCGAGACGTGCTTCAACTCATCGCCAAGGGCTATGAAAATCAGCGCATTGCAGATGAACTCTTTATCTCCCTAAAGACGGTGAAGACCCATGTATCCAACATCCTAGCCAAGCTTGAGGTCAGCGATCGCACTCAGGCTGCAGTCTATGCCTTTCAGCACCACTTGGTAGGGCAGGAGGATTTTTAGATGAATCTTACAGATTTACTTGTGGAGCTAGAAGCGGGAAAAGACCCTGAGAAAGCAGGCCCAATGGAAGCCTATATGCGCCATCAGTTTCCCTTTCTAGGTATTGCAGGTCCTGAAAGAAATTCACTCTATAAAAAGTATTTTCCAGAAGCGAAAAAAACAAAGATTATCGATTGGGATTTTGTAGACACTTGCTGGGAAAAGGAGCCTAGAGAATACCAATATGTGGCTGCCAACTATTTGAAAGCCATGCAGACTTATCTAACGAAGGACGATTTGCCTAAGCTTGAGCGCCTGGTCGTGACCAAGTCTTGGTGGGACACAGTAGATATCCTAGATCGAGTAGTAGGAAGTTTGGTGGCTAACCATCCGGAACTTGAAGAAGTGCTTTTAAAATGGAGCCTATCAGACAATATCTGGCTGAGACGAGTTGCTATTGATCACCAGCTATTAAGAAAAGAGAAAACGGATGTTCAACTAATGGAAAAGATCCTGCTCAATAATCTGGACCAGCCAGAATTTTTTATCAATAAAGCCATCGGCTGGGCTCTAAGAGACTACTCTAAAACCAATCCGGAATGGGTATCAAGCTTCATCGAAAAAAACAAGGAAAGAATGTCTGAACTTAGTATCAAGGAAGCGAGCAAGTACCTCTAGCACTATTGAAAAGCGCATTCATTACTTGAAAATTAACCGTAGTTTATGCTATAATAGACTGTATTTAAAAAATTTTAAGGAGAAATGACAGAATGTCTGTATCATTTGAAAACAAAGAAACAAACCGTGGAGTCTTGACTTTCACTATCTCTCAAGACCAAATCAAACCAGAATTGGACCGTGTCTTCAACTCAGTAAAGAAATCTCTTAACGTTCCAGGTTTCCGTAAAGGTCACCTTCCACGTCCTATCTTCGACCAAAAATTTGGTGAAGAAGCTCTTTATCAAGATGCAATGAACGCACTTTTGCCAAACGCTTATGAAGCTGCAGTAAAAGAAGCTGGTCTTGAAGTTGTTGCACAACCAAAAATTGACGTAACTTCAATGGAAAAAGGTCAAGACTGGGTTATCACTGCTGAAGTCGTGACAAAACCTGAAGTAAAATTGGGTGACTACAAAAACCTTGAAGTATCAGTAGATGTAGAAAAAGAAGTAACTGACGCTGACGTTGAAGAGCGTATCGAACGTGAACGCAACAACTTGGCTGAATTGGTTATCAAAGAAGGCGCTGCTGAAAATGGCGACACTGTTGTTATTGACTTCGTTGGTTCTATCGACGGTGTTGAGTTCGACGGCGGAAAAGGTGAAAACTTCTCACTTGGACTTGGATCAGGTCAATTCATTCCTGGTTTTGAAGACCAATTGGTTGGACACTCAGCTGGTGAAACTGTTGATGTTATCGTAACATTCCCAGAAGACTACCAAGCAGAAGACCTTGCAGGTAAAGAAGCTAAATTCGTAACAACTATTCACGAAGTAAAAGCAAAAGAAGTTCCAGCTCTTGACGATGAACTTGCAAAAGACATCGACGAAGAAGTGGAAACTCTTGATGAATTGAAAGAAAAATACCGCAAAGAATTGACTGCTGCGAAAGAAGAAGCTTACAAAGATGCCGTTGAAGGTGCAGCAATCGATAAAGCTGTAGAAAACGCTGAAATCGTAGAACTTCCAGAAGAAATGATCCACGAAGAAGTTCACCGTTCAGTAAATGAATTCCTTGGAAACTTGCAACGCCAAGGGATCAACCCTGACATGTACTTCCAAATCACTGGAACTACTCAAGAAGACCTTCACAAACAATACGAAGCAGAAGCTGAGTCACGTACGAAGACTAACCTTGTTATCGAAGCAGTTGCCAAAGCTGAAGGATTTGACGCTTCAGAAGAAGAAATCCAAAAAGAAATCGAGCAATTGGCAGCAGACTACAACATGGAAGTTGCACAAGTACAAAACTTGCTTTCAGCTGACATGTTGAAACACGATATCACTATCAAAAAAGCTGTTGAATTGATCACAAGCACTGCAACAGTTAAATAATCTTAAAAGAGAAGAAGCCCACCTGACTAGGTGGGTTTTCTGATGCACTATTTTCCAAAAATCTCTTTAAGGTCTGCGTCTGTAATCCCAATCATAGCTGGGATGCTAGACCAGTTTTCCTCAGTGAGGATGTAGGATTGTTCAGAGTCACTTGATGTGGCAGTTTCAAAGAAAGCTTGTTTGCTTTCTTCAATATTAGTTTCAACTAAATCACTGAAACGCTCAATCAGATAGGTCTTGCGGGCAGTCCCGATATGCTTGACTGCATAGTCAAAGGCCTGTAATTCACCAAGAAGGATGAGCTTGCTCTTGGCCCGTGTGATAGCTGTGTAGATGAGATTTCGCTCCAGCATGCGCTTGCTAGCACTGGTGATGGGCAGGATGACAACAGGAAACTCACTTCCCTGAGACTTATGGATACTCATGGCGTAGGCTAGTCGAATCTTGTACCATTCGTTGCGTGGATAGATGACCTCATTGCCATCAAAATCAATGACAATCTCGTCTTGTTTGGACTCGGTGTATTTTCCGGGAATTAGGTCTGTGATGTAGCCTAGGTCTCCGTTAAAGACATTGACTTCGGCATCGTTGACTAGGTGAATGACCTTGTCCCCTGTTCGATAGTGACACTGAGTTGCTTCAAAGTTCACTTGCCCCTTTTGCTGAGGATTGAGCAGGTCTTGCATGAGTTGGTTGATGGCGTCAATGCCAGCAGTTCCTCGATACATAGGCGCTAGCACCTGAATATCGCGAGCCGGAATGCCACTTCTGAGGGCAGCGCCGAGGATTTTCTCAATGGTAGCTGGGATATGGCCACTAGCGATTTCAAAGTAGGAACGGTCTGCCTTTTTCTGGGTAAAGTCAGCTGGCAAGATGCCTTGTCGAATTTGACTAGCCAAGGTAACGATAGTTGATTCTTCGCTCTGACGGTAAATCCGTTCCAAACGCGTCTGCGGAATCAGGGGTATCTGGAGCAGGTCAGCAAGGACTTGTCCGGGACTAACAGAAGGTAGCTGGTCGCTATCGCCCACGATGAGGATTTTGCTGTTAGAAGAGATATTGGAGAAGAGTTGGTTAGCTAGCCAAGTGTCCACCATAGAAAACTCATCCACGATGATAAAGTCGGCATCCAGATAATCTTCTAGATGACTGGTATCATCGTCTCCCGTCATCCCCAAATGACGGTGTATGGTCGCGCTAGGCAAACCCGTCAATTCATTCATGCGCCGAGCCGCTCGACCAGTTGGCGCAGCAAGAAGGATAGGTAATTTGCTTTTCTTTCTGAGATCAAGCCCTACTAAAAGGGCATGAACAGCGATAATCCCATTGATAACAGTCGTCTTACCAGTACCAGGTCCACCTGTTAGGATAAAGACCTTGTTCTGGATAGCGTCACAGATAGCCTGCTTTTGAATGTCATCGTACTGGATACCAAGCTCTTCCTCAACACTGGCGATATGCTTGTGAATGGTTTCTAGATCCTGGCTTTTCTGCTTTCCTTTTTCGAGGATACGAACCAAGTGACTGCGAATGCCTTCTTCAGCGAAAAAGAGGCTGTTATCAAAGATTTTAGTATCAATCTGCTGAACCTTGTCTTCTTCAATCAGATGGGAGAGTTCCTGAGCGACTTGGCTGGGATCGAGTTCCACAGGACGGGAAGACTCGAGGAGAGTCAGGGTTTGTTCCAGCAAATCTCGGACTTCCATATAGGTATCACCCGTATCCATACATCCCTGAAAAAGACTGTGGACAAGGCCAGCACGGAAGCGCTCGGGAGCTTGACTTTCGATACCTAGTTCGGCAGCCAATTGGTCAGCAATGGTAAAACCTAATCCTTTGATATCCTCGACCAGCTGGTAGGGATAGTTTTCGACAACATCAAGGGTTTCTTCCTTGTAAAAGTCTTGAATCTGAAAGGCCAGTTTATTGGGAATGCCGTAGTTAGCTAGTTTTGCCAAGACCATTTCTGTCCCATAGTTGAGACGGAGGGTGGAAACAAAAGCCTCACGGTTTTTGGCAGAGAGTCCAGCAATACTTTCCAGCTTTTCAGGATGTTCCAGAATTTCGTCAATGGTATTTTCACCATAGCTATCAACGATTTTTTGGGCCGTTTTGAGACCAATCCCCTTGAAATGGCTACTAGAAAAGTATTTGACTAGTCCATTCTTAGTTGGTTTTGCGCGTTCATAACGGCTGATCTGAAGCTGTTCCCCATACTTGGAGTGCTGAACGATTTGTCCCCAAAAAGTGTAGTCTTCACCCTCAATCACATCCGCCATGGTTCCTGTGACAATGATTTCAAAATCATCAAAGTCCTCCGCATTGGTCTCTTCGATATCTAGGAGGAGAATGCGATAAAAATTACTGGGATTTTCAAAAATAATCCGTTCAATGGTGCCTGAAAAATAAACTTCCATAGGTTTCCTTTACATGAGTTCGTGAGAGTTGGACCCTTAGCCACTTTGAAAAGCTAGATTACTTTAAGGTTTTCTCTCGCAATAGAAAAAGAGACTGAGACTTAGCATTCTCGGCCTCTTCCTTATCTTAAAAAGTTCCGATACGGTTAAGTGGCCAGAAACGGAATTTTGCTTCACCTTTTATATCGCTGGCCTTAAAGGTACCAACGTGGCGGCTGTCGCTAGAGACTAGACGATCGTCACCAAGGAGAAGGTACTCACCTTGAGGGACAGTAAAGCTGAAGCTGGTATTGGAATTGACATCAACCGTAAAGGCTTGTGCTTTTTGAGCAAGTTCTCTAAAGTAAACTCCCTTATTGCCTTCAAATCCTTTGCCAGTATAGGTGTTTTGCAACTTTTCTGTTTTGAACAAGTTGAGATATTCAGCTAGGTAAGGTTCATTCGTTTCTTCACCGTTGATAAAGAGTTTGTCATTTTCGTAGCGGATGGTATCACCAGGCATGCCGATAACCCTTTTGACAATGTCTTTATTTCCGTCTTCCTCATGCGCAACCACGATGTCGAAGCGGTCAATTGGGAGGTGTTTAACAACGAAGAGAACTTCTCCGTCGGCTAGGGTAGGGTCCATCGAATGTCCTTCCACACGGACATTGCTCCAAAGGAAGATGCGGCTAAGACCTACCAGTGCGATAACCAGGAAGATGACTCCCCATTCTTTTATAAATGATTTTAAATAGTTCATGGTTTACCTCTATAGAAGTTTTTTTGCTTTTTCAGTGTTTTTAAAATGCAGTTTGGCGCAGAAATGAAGTCCCTTCATACCATAGGCTTGAAGGATTTTGCTGGCAACCTTATCAGATGCAGTTCCAGCGCCACTTGGCAGTTGATAGCCTAGTTCTCGTCCAAGATTTTCCAAGTTTTCGAGGAAGAGATCCCGCGCGATGATGGAGCTAACGGCAACAGCCAGGTATTTGCCCTCGGCTTTTTCTTCCAAACTGATCTTGTTTGGAAAATGATTGGCTTCTTGCGCCAAGTACTTGTCATAGTTTTTAGCGCTTGTAAAAGCATCAATCACGATTTTCTCTGGCTGGACTCCTTTTTGAAGCAGGAGAAAGATAGCCTGATTGTGAAGGGCAACCTTTACAGAAACAGCATTGTAACGCTCTCCGATAACTTCATTATACTTGCTAGGTGAAAGGAGGAGCGCTTGGTGCTGGATTTTTTCCTTGAGGATTGGAGCAATCTGACGAATCTTTTGGTCTGTCAAGGTTTTTGAATCCCCTACGCCGAGTTTTCGCAAGAAGTCGTGCTGGTCAGGTGTCACGAAGGAAGCCACAACAGCCAGCCCACCAAAGTAGGAACCATTTCCCACCTCATCAGTCCCAATCATAGGAAAATCTTGTCCACTGGTTTCCTCTACAACTTGATAGCCAAAGAAACTGGCGTATTGCTCAGCAGCTTCGCCCTGCAGGAGGACTTTTCCAGAAGTATAGATGGAAACTGTTGCCTGAGGCAGTCTTAAAAAATAGCGAATATAAGGATTTTTACTAGGAGTGAGAGCCTTCTGATACTGACTTAAAAAGTTCTGAATTTCCTGTTCACTTGGTGTGAGTGTGATACTTGCCATAGTCTCTATTGTACCACAAAAGCAGGAGAATTGGTAAAAACTGACAAAGTTAGCGAAATTTGGTATAATATCGTGAGGTGAATTTTATGGCAAATCTAAATCGATATAAGTTTACATTCGGGAAAAAGACATTAACCTTGACAACCGAGCATGACAACCTTTTTATGGAGGAAATTGCCAAGGTTGCGACTGAAAAATACCAAGCAATTAAAGAACAAATGCCTGGGGCGGATGATGAGACCATTGCGCTTCTTTTGGCGGTCAACTGTCTCTCTACACAGCTCAACCGTGAGATTGAATTTGATGACAAGGAGCAAGAGTTGTTAGAACTCCGCCACAAGTTGATTGCTGTCAAACAAGAACAGAGCAAGATTGAGGACTCCCTATGATTTCAATCCTACTCTTATTGGTTCTGGCTTGGGGCTTTTACATCGGCTTCCGTAGAGGTTTGGTCCTGCAAGTTTATTATTTCCTCGTTGCAGTGATTTCAGCCTTTGTTGCGGGACAGTTTTATAAATCATTGGGAGATCACTTCCACTTACTTGTCCCTTATGCCAATCCTCAGGAAGGACAGGGCACCTTTTTCTTCCCTTCAGACCAGCTTTTTCATCTAGACAAGGTCTTTTATGCAGGTCTAGCCTATCTTCTAGTTTTTGGGATTTGCTACACTATCGGACGTTTTATCGGTTTGTTCCTGCACTTGATTCCAACTAAAAAGCTTGATGTCAAATGGTTGCGTATCGGATCAGGCCTTTTATCTCTATTGGTAACCTTATTTGTCTTGCAAATGGCTCTGACCATCCTTGCAACGGTGCCTCTGGCAGTCATTCAAAATTCACTCGAAAAAAGTACAGTAGCCAAACACATCATCCAAAGTGTCCCTTTTACGACAAACCTTATCAAACAACTCTGGGTGACAAATTTAATCGGATAAAAAGGGCGGGATTTTTCCTAGCCCTTTGTTTACAGATTGGACGACTAGGTCAAAACCCCTAGTTGCTATAATCTTGTAAACAAGCATATAAGGAAAGAATATGAATACAAAAATACTAGAAACCTTAGAATTTAATAAAATCAAGGCCTTATTTGAACCTCATCTCCTGACTGAGCAAGGCTTAGAGGAGCTAAAAGGCTTGGTTCCAACTGCCAAGGTGGATAAGATCAAGCAAGCCTTTACAGAGATGGAGGAAATGCAAGCTCTATTTGTGGAGCAACCCCACTTTACCATCCTAGCGACACGTGAGATTTCAGCTGTCTGCAAGCGTCTGGAGATGGGGGCAGACCTCAATATTGAGGAGTTCCTGCTCCTCAAACGAGTCTTACTTGCTAGCAGAGAGTTGCAAAGTTTTTATGCCAATCTTGAAAATGTACGCTTGGAGCAGTTGGCGAGATGGTTTGAAAAACTACATGATTTTCCACACTTGCAAGGGAGTCTTCAAGCCCTAAATGATGCAGGATTTATCGAAAATTTCGCCAGTGAAGAGCTAGCACGTATCCGTCGGAAAATCCATGATAGCGAGAGTCAAGTTCGAGATGTCTTGCAAGACTTGCTCAAGCAAAAAGCGCAGATGTTGACGGAAGGCATAATCGCTAGCAGAAATGGCCGTCAAGTTTTACCAGTCAAGAACACCTATCGCAATAAGATTGCAGGTGTTGTCCATGACATCTCTGCCAGTGGAAACACGGTCTACATCGAGCCACGTGAGGTCGTGAAACTGAGCGAAGAAATCGCTAGTCTGCGAGCTGACGAACGCTATGAGATGATTCGCATCCTGCAGGAACTATCGGAACGGGTTCGTCCTCATGCTGCTGAGATTGCTAATGACGCTTGGATTATCGGTCATTTAGACTTGATTCGTGCCAAGGTGCGTTTCATCCAAGAAAGACAAGCAGTTGTTCCTCAACTTTCAGAGAATCAAGAGATTCAACTCCTTCATGTTCGCCATCCTTTGGTCAAAAATGCTGTTGCAAACGATGTACACTTTGGTAAGGAATTAACAGCCATTGTCATTACAGGTCCCAATACTGGTGGGAAGACCATCATGCTCAAAACCCTGGGCTTGACTCAACTCATGGCCCAGTCAGGCTTGCCCATTCTAGCTGACAAGGGAAGCCGTGTCGGTATTTTCGAAGAAATCTTCGCAGATATCGGGGATGAGCAGTCTATCGAGCAAAGCCTGTCTACCTTCTCCAGCCACATGACCAATATCGTAGATATTCTTGGCAAGGTCAATCAGCACTCGCTCTTATTGCTAGATGAGCTTGGGGCAGGTACCGATCCGCAGGAAGGAGCAGCGCTTGCTATGGCTATTCTGGAGGATCTTCGTCTGCGTCAGGTCAAGACTATGGCTACGACCCACTATCCAGAACTCAAGGCTTATGGTATTGAGACAGCCTTTGTGCAAAATGCCAGCATGGAGTTTGATACTGCCAGCTTGCGTCCGACCTATCGCTTTATGCAGGGAGTTCCTGGCCGAAGCAATGCCTTTGAAATTGCCAAACGTCTGGGCTTGTCAGAGGTCATCGTAGGAGATGCCAGCCAGCAGGTCAACCAAGATAATGATGTCAACCGTATCATTGAACAATTGGAAGAGCAAACGCTTGAAAGTCGCAAACGCTTGGACAATATTCGTGAGGTGGAGCAAGAAAACCTCAAGATGAACCGTGCACTCAAAAAACTCTACAATGAGCTTAATCGTGAAAAGGAAACTGAGCTCAACAAGGCGCGTGAACAAGCTGCCGAGATTGTGGAACTCGCTCTAAGTGAAAGTGACCAGATTCTCAAAAATCTCCATAGCAAATCTCAACTCAAACCCCATGAAATCATTGAAGCCAAGGCTGAGCTGAAAAAACTAGCTCCTGAAAAAGTAGACTTATCTAAAAACAAGGTCCTTCAAAAAGCCAAGAAAAAACGAGCTCCGAAGGTGGGGGATGATATTGTGGTCCTCAGTTATGGACAACGTGGAACCTTGACCAATCAGCTTAAGGACGGCCGTTGGGAAGCCCAAGTCGGTTTAATCAAGATGACCTTGGAAGAGAAAGAATTTGACCTTGTTCAGGCTCAGCAAGAAGCCCCAGTCAAGAAAAAACAAGTCAATGTCGTCAAACGAGCTTCTGGTCGTGGTCCGCAAGCGAGACTGGATCTCCGAGGCAAACGGTACGAAGAGGCTATGAATGAGCTGGACGCCTTTATCGACCAAGCCCTGCTCAATAACATGGCGCAAGTCGACATCATCCATGGTATCGGTACGGGAGTCATCCGTGAGGGCGTCACCAAATACCTGCAAAGAAACAAGCATGTCAAGAGTTTTGGCTATGCTCCACAAAATGCTGGAGGCAGTGGCGCCACCATTGTAACCTTTAAAGGATAGAGAGAAGAAGGATTCACTCTTTCTGAAAAAAGAAGTGAAAAGTCAAAAATTTTCATAGAATATATTGACAAAGACTAACTTTTCTTGTAAAATAATAAAAAATTAAATACCAACACCGAATGAAGTTTAATAGAAGTGGAGAAAGGTTTGTTTTCCATGACTGTAAATGGACGGAACTCTGGAGAGACCGTAAAGGCACCGAAGGGGCAAGGCAGGTAACTGCTCAAACTCTCAGGTAAAAGGACAGAGCTAGGATAGACCGCTTTTTGGCATTTATCTAAGCATTCCAGAGTACATGTGTCTTGCATGTGCTCTTTCTTTTGGGGTTGAAAGATAGGAGAAGGACATGTTAGAATTGCTTAAAGCGCTTGATGCTTTTGCTTGGGGGCCTCCCCTCTTGATCTTATTGGTCGGAACGGGTATCTATTTGACCATCCGACTAGGCCTTTTGCAGGTAGCTCGTCTCCCAAAGGCCTTTCAGCTGATCTTTACCAAGGATAAGGGGCATGGAGATGTGTCGAGCTTTGCTGCTCTCTGTACGGCTCTAGCCGCCACCGTTGGTACGGGAAATATTATCGGGGTAGCGACAGCCATTAAGGTTGGAGGACCAGGGGCCCTCTTTTGGATGTGGATGGCGGCCTTTTTTGGGATGGCGACCAAGTATGCCGAAGGCTTACTGGCCATCAAATACCGTACTAAGGATGCAAATGGAGCTGTAGCTGGAGGACCCATGCATTACATCCTTTTGGGGATGGGAGAAAAGTGGCGTCCACTTGCTATCTTCTTTGCCCTAGCGGGTGTATTGGTAGCTCTTCTAGGGATTGGTACCTTTACCCAAGTTAATTCGATTACAGAATCCATTCAAAATACAGCCCAAGTTGATCCAGCTATCACGGCTCTGATTTTATCCATTTTGGTGGGTATTGCCGTCTTTGGTGGACTCAAATCCATATCAAAAGTTTCGACAGCAGTGGTTCCTTTTATGGCTATTGTCTATATTTTAGGAACTCTTACAGTTATTCTCTTTAATATCGAGAAAATCCCTGCTACACTTGCCTTGATCTTTACTTCAGCCTTTAGTCCAGTGGCTGCGGTAGGCGGTTTTGCAGGTGCCAGCATTCGGATGGCTATCCAGAATGGTGTGGCGCGAGGAGTCTTCTCTAACGAATCTGGCCTAGGATCAGCTCCCATTGCGGCGGCTGCAGCTAAGACTAATGAGCCTGTCGAGCAAGGCTTGATTTCCATGACAGGAACCTTTATTGATACCCTCATTATCTGTACGTTGACAGGTCTAACAATCTTGGTAACTGGGGTTTGGAGTGGTGATTTGAATGGAGTTGCCTTGACCCAGTCAGCCTTTTCAACAGTTTTTTCACACTTTGGACCTGCCCTCTTGACCATCTTCCTTGTACTCTTTGCCTTTACGACGATTCTCGGATGGAACTATTACGGAGAGCGCTGTTTTGAGTTTCTCTTCGGTGTTCGTTTTATCTGGCTTTACCGTGTAGTCTTTGTAGTCATGGTCTTGTTGGGAGGATTTATCGAGTTGGATATGGTTTGGATTATCGCAGATATCGTCAATGCCTTGATGGCTTTACCAAACTTGATTGCCCTCTTAGTCTTGTCGCCAGTCGTCATTGCTGAGACTAAAAAGTATTTTAAACACTAACCCAATCACACTTTTAGTGTGATTTTTTCATTTCATAGACATTTCCTATCAAGGCGATTGAAAATATATATTATCCAAGGGGGAAATTCTATGATAGACTAAATGACAATAAAATGAAAAGAGGTTTCTTATGACAACATTTACCATCCACACAGTAGAATCAGCACCAGCAGAAGTAAAAGAAGTTCTTGAAACAGTACAAAAAGGCAACAACGGCTATATTCCCAACCTAATCGGTCTCTTGGCCAATGCCCCAACCGCGCTTGAAGCCTACCGAACTGTCGGAGCCATCAACCGCCGCAATAGCCTGACACCAGTGGAACGCGAAGTAGTACAAATCACAGCTGCCGTAACCAATGGTTGTGCTTTCTGCGTCGCAGGTCACACAGCCTTTTCAATCAAACAAATCCAGATGAATGATGATCTTCTACAAGCACTCCGCAACCGTACTCCAATCGAGACAGATCCAAAACTAGATACTCTAGCTAAGTTTACCTTGGCGGTCATCAATACCAAAGGGCGTGTAGGAGATGAAGCCTTGGCTGAATTTTTGGAAGCTGGCTACACGCAACAAAATGCCTTGGACGTGGTTCTCGGTGTTAGTCTTGCCAGCCTCTGCAACTATGCCAACAACCTAGCCAATACGCCTATTAACCCAGAATTACAACCTTATGCCTAGTTCGAATCAGAAAGAAAAAATGAAGACTGAGCAATTCAGTCTTCATTTTTCTATGCTATTTTAAGCGCTTTTATGCTATACTAATAATAACATGATTATTGGAGGCTCGGATGAAAAAGCTCCCCTTAGTATTCTCTGGCTGTTTATTAGGTTTAGCAGGTGCAGGAAATCTGATTGCAGATACTTGGCCAGGTCTGTCGCATTTATTGAGTCTGACTGGATTAGTTTTGTGGCTTTTCTTTTTGATTCTTCATCTTTTTAATTGGGAAGAAACCAAGCAAGAATTGACCAAGCCCCCTCTTTTATCTGGGATGGCCACTTTTCCTATGGCTGGGATGATTTTATCGACCTATGTCTTTCGCGTATTCCCTGCTCTTCCTTTGGTAGCACAAGGGATCTGGTGGTTTTCCTTTCTCTTGGACTTCGCTTTAATCACTTACTTTACCATCAAATTTGCCTGTCCGGGTCAGAGGGTCAATGCGACTCCTAGCTGGACGGTGCTCTATGTGGGGATAGCTGTGGCAGCCTTGACCTATCCTCTGGTAGGCATTATCGAGATTGCCTATGCAACCTTGAGTTTTGGTTTTGTCTTGACCTTCTATCTCTATCCGCTTATTTATAGCGATTTAAAGAAACATCCACTCCCAATGGCCTTGCTTGGACAGGAAGGAATATACTGTGCTCCCTTTTCCCTACTCTTGGCTTCCATAGTTCGAGTTGGAGGAGCAAGCCTACCGACTTGGCTCTTGATTGTCATGATTTTGGCATCTCAATCCTTCTTTTTCTTTGTTTTAACTCGCCTACCCAATATTTTAAAACAAGGATTTCAACCAGCCTTCTCAGCCCTCACCTTCCCAACCATTATCACAGCTACTTCGCTCAAGATGGCTCAGGGAATTTTGAAACTTCCATTTCTGGATTATCTGGTATTGGCTGAAACCGTTATTTGCCTCACTATTTTATTCTTTGTCTTGGGTGCTTATCTGATTTGGTTACGAAAAAAGGTCTAGCTAGAAATAGCTAGGCCTTATTTTTATGGTTTGATAACTTCAGCGCCACCCATATATGGACGAAGTGCTTCTGGAATGGTTACAGAACCATCTGCATTTTGGTAGTTTTCAAGAATGGCAGCAACCGTACGTCCAACTGCAAGTCCAGAACCGTTCAAGGTGTGAAGGAGTTTCACCTTGCCATCGGCTTCATCACGGTAACGGATTTGGGCACGACGAGCTTGGAAATCTTCTGTATTTGAACAACTTGAGATTTCACGATAGGTATTTTGGGCTGGAATCCAAACTTCCAAGTCGTAAGTTTTGGCGGCTGAGAAGCCCATATCTCCAGTAGAGAGCGCAACGACACGGTATGGAAGGTTCAGCTTTTGAAGGATATTTTCAGCGTTAGCTGTCATTTTTTCCAATTCTTCATAAGATTCTTCTGGTTTGGCAAATTTGACCATTTCAACCTTGTGGAATTGGTGCAAACGAATCAAGCCACGAGTATCACGGCCAGCAGAGCCAGCCTCAGAACGGAAAGATGGACTCATAGCGGTAAAGTAGATTGGTAGGTCTTTACCGTCAAGGATTTCATCACGGTAGTAATTTGTCAAAGGCACTTCAGCTGTAGGAATGAGGACATAATTAGTGTCTTTCAATTCAAAAGTGTCTTCCTTGAATTTTGGATATTGACCAGTACCAAACATAGAGTCATGGTTAACTATGTAAGGCGTGATGACTTCCGTATAGCCCTCCTTACCATGCTCATCCAACATGAAGTTGTAGATAGCACGTTCCAAACGAGCCCCAAGACCTTTATAGAAGAGGAAGCGAGCGCCCGTTACTTTACCGCCGCGTTCCCAGTCAAGGATACCCAAGTCTTCACCAAGATCCCAGTGAGCTTTTGGCTCGAAGTCAAACTCGCGCGGAGTACCCCAACGGCGAACTTCCACATTGTCATCTTCATCAGCCCCAACAGGAACGCTGTCGGCAGGGATGTTTGGAAGAGTAGTGGTAAATTCTGTCAATTTAGCATCGATGTCCGCCAACTCAGCATCCAAGGCTTTGACTTCAGCAGATAGGGTTTGCATCGCAGCAATCTTGTCATCTGCATTTTCCTTGTTGCGCTTGGCTTGGGCAATCTCAGCAGAAACTGTGTTACGTTCTGCTTTTAGAGTTTCAACCTTGACCAAGATGTCACGACGTTTAGCATCGATTTTTTTCATCTCATTCAAGATAGCAGCATCTACACCACGTGTAGCTAATTTTTCAGCGACAGCATCAAAGTCTGTGCGAATACGTTTGATATCTAACATAAGAACTCCTTTATGAAAAAAGCACACCTGACAAAGCGTTGGAGTGGCAGGGCCACGGTTCCATCCAACTTCACAGGTGTGCACTTGATTATATATGTAATTGTGAACAACGGTAGAATTTCACCTATCCCTCCTATCTGCTCGCAGCACCCGCAGACTTTCTGAAAGAAGGAGATAACCTACTTATCCGTTGCTATGATTATACTAAAGTTTCTACTTTTTTGCAAATAGATTTTTAAATTTTTGACCAATGGTCTGAATCAAAGTAGGAAGTTTGACAACCTTATCGTTTCCTAATTTTTCACGAGCGATTTTGAGGATAGTCCCAGAGTCTTTTGAGGCAAAGAGGAATTTACCTTGATCGGTAAAGACTTCAAAGTGACGGCTGATTTTGCGGCCACTTACGTTGGCTCCGATTTGTTGAATGCTGGACCAAGGGATTTGGATATATTGTTCGACATTGACATCAGGATAAAACTCTAAGGCTTGATCCCCAACTAGAAATTTTCCAACTTTCCCAGAGATAGAGAGGTAAGATGTCCCAGTAGTTTGGAGGTCAATGACTTGATTGAGTGATTGGGCCATGATTAGTCTTCCTTACTTTCACCGAAAAAGGCATGATAAAGAGCCTTGATAGCTGCTTTTTCTTGCTCTTTATTGACAACAAACATGATGGAAACTTCACTTGAACCTTGGGACATCATCTGGATGTTGATTTTATTCTCAGACAAAGCACGTGTTGCAGTAGCAGTTACCCCGATATGGCTCTTCATCTTTTCTCCAACAATCATAATGATGGAAAGGTCATGTTCGATTTCAGCATGGTCCACTTCAGCCTTTTGAACGAGTTGACGTAGAATTTCTTCTTCTTTGATAGGAGTTAATTCACGGGAGCGGAGGATGATTGAAAGATCGTCAATACCTGTAGGCATGTGTTCCCAACCGATATTGAGGTCCTCAAGGATTTGCAGAACCTTGCGACCAAACCCGACTTCGCGGTTCATGAGGTATTTTGACATGTTGATGCTGACGAATCCTGAGTCACCTGCAATCCCTACTACTGGGAATTTATCACTACTGTGTTCTAAAACAATGCGTGTTCCTGGGTGGTCAGGGTTGTTGGTATTCTTGATGACAAGAGGAATTTTTCCTCGGTAAGCGGGTAGAAGAGCTTCGTCATGAAGGACTGAAAATCCAGCGTAAGCCAACTCACGCATTTCACGGTAGGTTAATTCAGGAATGGAGTGTGGTTGGTGGATAATACCAGGATGGGCAGCAAAGATACCATCTACGTCTGTAAAGTTCTCATAGAGATCAGCCTTAACACCTGCTGCAATGATAGAACCTGTGATATCTGAACCTCCACGTGAAAAAGTACAGATTTGATTTTCCTTAGTCACACCAAAGAAACCAGGGATGACAAGGACTTCGTTGCTATCAGCCAAGCCTTCAATCTTGTCATAACTAGATGGAATGATGCGTGCGTTTCCTGGTTCACTTGTGACAACAATCCCAGCTTCTCTTGGGTGAACATAGCGTGCATCAATCCCGTTTTGGTTAAAGTAGGCTGCAATCAATTTGGCATTGTTATTTTCTCCAGCCGCTAGGAAGGTATCATAGAGAAATTCATTGTCCTCTATAGGAAGAGTTGCCAAGGCCCGAATACTTTTAGAGATTTTTTCTAAAACAGCAGGTTTTAACCCTAGTTCACTAACCATAGCGGCATAACGGTCAATGATCCAGCTTTGGCTAGCACTGATGTCATTTCCAGCCACATAGTCGCGATAGTATTTGATCAAGGCATCAGTTACCTTGGTATCTTCAGCATTGCGTTTTCCGGGTGCAGAAACGACTACAAAACGGCGTTCTTTATCACTTTTAACGATGTTTAAGACTTTTTCTAACTGACCAGCAGAAGCAAGCGAGCTTCCGCCAAATTTTACAACCTTCATAAGGACTCCTCAAGTAAGTATTTTATACGATTATAGCAGAAAGAGGGGTATTTTTCAATGAAGAAAATAACTTCCTATTATAATAGAAGAAAACACTAACTTATTCTGAAAAGCAATAACAGTTTAAAAGTAGATGGGTAAAATTTCTCTCACAATTATAATGAATGGGTAAATAATCAGCTGAGACACTTTCCTTTAGTTTTTCCTTGCCTCTTTATCCAAAAAAAGGTATACTTTGATGATGAAACAATTTTATTGCCTTATAAAAGAAAAGGAGAAGCTATGAATCATATCTTATATCAGATCGTAGATGATCTGGCTATCATCACTTTGAATCGTCCCGAAGTGGCAAATGGTTTCCATATCCCAATGTGTGAGGAAATTTTAGAAGCTTTGACCCTAGCAGAGCAGGATCAAGCTGTGCAGTTCATCTTGATTAATGCGAATGGGAAGGTCTTTTCAGTTGGGGGAGACTTGGTTGAGATGAAACGCGCAGTAGACGAAGATGATATCCCTTCTTTGAATAAGATTGCAGAATTAGTCAATACAATTTCTTTTAAAATCAAGCAAATTCCTAAACCTGTTTTGATGGAGGTAGATGGAGCGGTTGCTGGTGCCGCAGCAAATATGGCAGTAGCAGTTGATTTCTGTTTGGCGACTGACAAGGCAAAATTTATCCAAGCCTTTGTCGGAGTGGGATTGGCGCCAGACGCTGGTGGGATTCATCTCTTGAGTCGTAGTATCGGGGTAACACGGGCTGCACAACTTGCTATGACAGGTGAAGCTTTGACCGCAGAAAAAGCGCTGGAATGGGGCGTGGTATACCGTGTTTGTGAAGTTGACAAATTAGAAAAAACAAGAGAACAAGTTCTGAAAAAATTAAGAAGAGGTTCAGCAAACTCATACGCAGCCATTAAAAAGTTAGTTTGGGAAAGTCAATTCAAGGATTGGCAGAATTATGCTGAATTAGAATTGAAATTACAAGAATCGTTATCTTTAACTGAAGATTTTAAAGAAGGGGTTCGAGCACATTCTGAAAGAAGAAGACCAAAATTTACAGGAATGTAAAAAAATACTTGCACAATTTTTTGAAGTTTGTTATACTTCTTTTATCAAATGTTTTGATTGTAAAAGTTTTTTGAGGGGGAGGGAAACGATTTGGACTACCAACAAGTAAATGATTATCTAACATCTATTTTTAATAACGTCCTTGTGATTGAGGAGGTTAGCTTACGAGGTAGTCGATTCAAAGACATCTCCATCAAAGAAATGCACACGATCGATGTGATTGGGAAGTTCCCGGAGGCAACGCCAAGTAAGGTTTCCAAAGAACTGATGGTAACTCTTGGAACAGTGACGACGAGTTTGAATAACCTGGAGAGAAAAGGTTATATTGAGCGTATTCGTTCTGACCAAGACCGTCGAGTGGTCTATCTGCATTTGACAAAGAAAGGTCGTTTGGTTCACCGCCTTCATAAACGATTCCACAAGGCTATGGTCGAAAAAATCATCGATGGCATGAGCCCGGAGGAAATAGAAGTTATGGGTAGAGGATTAATCAACCTTTATCAATTTTTGGAGGATTTGAAATAATAGCTTTTGCAAAAATAAGCCAGGTTGCTCATTATGTTCCAGAGCAAGTGGTCACTAATCATGACTTAGCCCAAATCATGGACACAAGCGATGAGTGGATTTCAAGTCGGACAGGAATTAAACAGAGACATATCTCAAAAACAGAGTCTACGAGTGACTTGGCGACAGAAGTAGCTAAGAGCTTGTTGGCTAAAGGGAGCTTAAAAGCGGATCAGATTGATTTTATCATTGTAGCGACGATTACCCCAGACTCGATGATGCCTTCCACAGCAGCTCGAGTTCAGGCAAATATCGGAGCGCATAGAGCTTTCGCCTTCGATCTGACAGCAGCTTGCAGTGGCTTTGTATTCGCTCTCTCAACTGCAGAAAAGTTTTTAAGTTCTGGACAGTTCAAAAAAGGGATTGTTATCGGGGCTGAAACCTTATCCAAGGCAGTTGATTGGTCAGATCGTTCGACAGCTGTTCTCTTTGGAGATGGAGCTGGTGGGGTTCTCTTGGAAGCGAGCGAAACACGGCACTTCCTTGTGGAAAGTCTCTATACAGATGGCTCTCGGAGCGAGTGTTTGACCTATGGTCAAACGGCTTTGGCTTCTCCTTTCTCGGATCAAGAAGCAGTTCCTGCTTTTTTGAAAATGGATGGACGAGCAGTTTTTGATTTTGCAAATCGTGATGTTGCTAGATCAATCAAAGAAACCATTGAAAATGGTCCAATCGCAGCATCGGAATTGGATTATCTCTTGCTTCATCAGGCAAATATCCGCATTTTGGATAAGATGGCTAAGAAGATCGGCGTAGACCGAGACAAGCTTCCTGCCAATATGATGGAGTATGGAAATACCAGTGCAGCAAGTATCCCGATTTTGCTCTCAGAGTGTGTGGAGAATGGCATGATTCGTTTAGATGGTAGCCAGACGATTCTCCTATCAGGCTTCGGTGGAGGTTTGACATGGGGCACACTCATTCTTACAATCTAGGTAATCATGTGGTTAACACATAGTTATAAATTTTTTATATTTTAAAGGAGTCCTATCATGGCAGTATTTGAAAAAGTACAAGAAATTATCGTTGAAGAACTTGGGAAAGACGCATCAGAAGTAACACTTGAATCTACTTTTGATGATTTGGATGCAGATTCATTGGACTTGTTCCAAGTAATCTCTGAAATCGAAGATGCTTTCGATATCCAAATCGAAGCAGAAGATAACTTGAAAACAGTTGGTGACTTGGTTGCCTACGTTGAAGAGCAAACAAAATAATTAACATATTACTAGAAGGAGTAGGGGAAACCCACTCCCTCTTGTTTAGGTAATAGTTTGAAACTCAAATGATAAACTCATCGAACTATTACGTAAGCAAGGAATGATGGAGGCACTATGAAAACACGTATTACAGAATTATTGAACATTGATTATCCTATTTTTCAAGGAGGAATGGCCTGGGTTGCGGATGGTGACTTAGCTGGTGCAGTATCAAAAGCTGGTGGTCTAGGGATTATCGGTGGTGGGAATGCACCTAAAGAGGTCGTGAAGGCTAATATCGATAAAATCAAATCACTTACGGACAAACCTTTTGGTGTCAACATCATGCTCTTGTCACCTTTTGTAGAAGACATCGTTGATCTCGTGATTGAAGAAGGGGTCAAGGTTGTTACAACTGGTGCAGGAAATCCAAGTAAATACATGACTCGTTTCCATGATGCAGGAATTACAGTTATTCCCGTTGTTCCAAGTGTTGCTTTGGCAAAACGCATGGAAAAAATTGGTGCAGATGCGGTTATTGCAGAGGGAATGGAAGCCGGTGGGCATATTGGTAAATTGACGACGATGACCTTGGTTCGCCAAGTTGCTGCAGCTGTTTCAATTCCAGTTATCGCAGCTGGAGGAATTGCGGACGGTGAAGGTGTCGCTGCAGGCTTTATGCTTGGAGCTGAGGCTGTTCAGGTTGGTACGCGTTTCGTAGTAGCTAAGGAATCTAACGCCCATCCAAAATACAAGGAAAAAATCTTAAAAGCGCGTGATATTGATACGACTATTTCAGCTCAACACTTTGGACATGCTGTTCGTGCCATTAAAAACCAATTGACACGTGACTTTGAGCAGGCTGAAAAAGATGCCTTTAAACAAGAAAATCCAGATTTAGAAATCTTTGAACAAATGGGAGCTGGTGCTCTTGCTAAAGCCGTTGTTCATGGAGATGTAGAAGGTGGATCTGTCATGGCAGGTCAGATCGCTGGTTTGGTTTCTAAAGAGGAAACTGTCGAAGAAATCCTAAAAGATCTATACTATGGCGCAGCCAAAAAAATTCAAGAAGAAGCCTCTCGTTGGGCAGGAGTTGTAAGAAATGACTAAAACAGCCTTTCTATTTGCAGGTCAAGGTGCTCAGTATCTAGGAATGGGGCGTGATCTCTATGATCGCTATCCTATCGTCAAGGAAACAATTGACCAAGCCAGTCAGGTTTTGGGTTATGATCTTCGTGACTTGATTGATAAGGAAGAAACCAAGTTAAACCAGACTCGTTATACACAGCCAGCTATTTTGGCGACCTCGGTTTCTATTTACCGACTATTGAAAGAAAAGGGTTATCAGCCGGATATGGTAGCAGGATTGTCTCTTGGGGAATATTCTGCTCTTGTAGCAAGCGGTGCCTTGGACTTTGAAGAGGCAGTTGCCTTGGTTGCTAAGCGCGGGGCTTATATGGAAGAGGCGGCGCCTGCTGGTTCAGGCAAGATGGTAGCCGTCCTCAATACTCCAGTAGATGTGATAGAGGAAGCTTGCAAAACTGCTTCTGAAGTCGGTATAGTCACTCCAGCTAACTACAATACTCCAAGCCAAATCGTCATTGGTGGTGAAGTGGCTGCAGTTGACCGTGCGGTCCAACTCTTGCAGGAAGCAGGAGCCAAACGATTGATTCCTTTAAATGTATCTGGTCCTTTCCATACAGCTCTTCTTGAGCCAGCCAGTCAGCAACTAGCTGGAGCTCTTGAAGGAGTGAGTTTCTCTGACTTTACTTGCCCACTAGTCGGCAATACGGAAGCTGCTGTTATGGAAAAAGGTCGAATCCAAGAGCTTTTGACGCGTCAGGTCAAAGAACCTGTTCGTTTTTATGAAAGTATTGCTGTGATGCAGGATGCTGGGGTAACCAACTTTATTGAAATTGGTCCTGGTAAGGTCCTATCAGGCTTTGTCAAAAAAATCGATAAAACAGCTCAGCTAGCTAACGTTGAAGACCAAGCAAGCTTGGATGCTTTGTTAGGAAACTAATGATCCCTTCTCCCACAAAATACAACAGGAAATAGGAGAAATAGAATGCAACTTACAAACAAAAATGTCTTTGTAACAGGTTCAAGTCGTGGTATCGGACTTGCCATTGCTCACAAATTTGCCCAACTAGGCGCTAATGTAGTCTTGAATAGTCGAGGAGCAATCTCAGAAGAATTGCTAGCTGAGTTTTCAAACTATGGTGTCAAAGTAGTACCGATTTCAGGTGATGTTTCAGACTTTGCAGATGCCAAGCGTATGATAGATCAAGCGATTGCAGAACTCGGTTCTGTCGATGTCTTGGTCAACAATGCTGGGATCACTCAAGATACGCTTATGCTCAAGATGACTGAAGAAGACTTTGAAAAAGTGATTAAGATCAACTTGACAGGTGCCTTCAACATGACGCAAGCAGTTTTGAAACAGATGATCAAGGCACGTGAAGGTGCGATTATCAATATGTCTAGTGTGGTCGGTTTGATGGGAAATATCGGACAAGCCAACTATGCAGCTTCTAAAGCAGGTTTGATTGGTTTTACCAAGTCAGTTGCGCGTGAAGTTGCCAATCGCAACGTACGCGTAAATGCTCTTGCACCAGGAATGATCGAATCAGATATGACGGCTGTTTTATCTGATAAGGTCAAGGAAGCGACATTGGCTCAAATCCCAATGAAACATTTTGGTCAAGCAGAACATATCGCAGATGCTACAGTGTTCCTGGCTGGACAGGATTATTTGACTGGACAAGTTCTCGCTGTTGATGGCGGACTTAGCATGTAAAAAATAAGGAAAGATATAGGTAAGACAGATGAAACTAAATCGAGTTGTAGTAACAGGTTACGGATTGACCTCTCCTATCGGAAATACTCCAGAAGAATTTTGGAACAGTTTGCAAACTGGGAAAATTGGAATTGGAGAAATCACTAAGTTTGACCACAGCGAATTTGCTGTGCACAATGCGGCAGAAGTTCAAGATTTCCCATTTGATAAATACTTTGTCAAAAAAGATACCAATCGTTTTGACAACTATTCTTTGTATGCCTTATATGCGGCTCAAGAAGCAGTGACAAATGCAAATCTTGATGTAGAAGCAATCGATAAGGATCGCTTTGGTGTCATCGTGGCTTCTGGTATTGGGGGAATTAAAGAAATCGAAGATCAGGTTATCCGTCTTCATGAAAAAGGTCCAAAACGCGTTAAACCAATGACACTTCCAAAAGCCTTGCCAAATATGGCTTCAGGAAATGTTGCCATGCGTTTCGGAGCAAACGGTATCTGTAAATCAATCAATACAGCCTGTGCTTCATCAAACGATGCCATTGGGGATGCCTTCCGCTCTATCAAGTTTGGTTTCCAAGATGTCATGTTAGTTGGTGGATCAGAATCATCTATCACTCCTTTTGCTATCGCTGGTTTCCAAGCTTTGACCGCCCTATCAACTACAGAGGATCCAACTCGTGCTTCTATCCCATTTGACAAAGATCGTAACGGATTTGTGATGGGAGAAGGTTCAGGAATGTTGGTTCTTGAAAGCCTTGAACATGCTGAAAAACGTGGTGCAACTATCTTGGCTGAAGTAGTTGGCTACGGTAATACCTGTGATGCTTACCATATGACTTCACCTCATCCAGAGGGTCAAGGTGCGATTAAGGCTATGAAGTTGGCTTTGGAAGAAGCAGAAATTTCTCCAGAGCAAGTGGCTTACGTCAACGCCCACGGAACTTCAACTCCTGCTAATGAAAAAGGAGAAAGTGGTGCGATCGTAGCTGTCCTTGGTAAAGAAGTACCTGTATCTTCAACCAAGTCCTTTACAGGACACTTGCTTGGTGCTGCAGGGGCAGTAGAAGCCATCGCTACCATCGAAGCCATGCGTCATAACTATGTACCAATGACAGCTGGTACAAGCGAGTTGTCAGACTATATCGAAGCCAATGTCGTTTATGGAAAAGGCTTGGAGCAAGAAATCCCTTATGCTATTTCAAACACTTTTGGTTTTGGCGGACACAACGCGGTTCTTGCTTTCAAACGTTGGGAGAATAAATAATTATGAATTTAAATGAAATCAAGGACTTGATGGCTCAATTTGACCAATCAAGTTTGAGAGAATTTTCTTATAAAAATGGAACGGACGAATTGCAGTTTAGTAAGAATGAAGCAAGAATGGCTTCTGAAGCACCAGCTCAAGTTGCTCCAGTGCCAGCTGCAGTGGTTGCTAGTCCAGTAGTTTCGGCCCCTTCAACTCCAGTAGAGAGTGCAGTGGAAGAAGCTCCAGCACCAGCTGAAACGACGGTTGCTCCAGAGGGTGATGTCGTTGAGAGCCCACTTGTAGGGGTGGCTTACTTGGCTGCTGGACCAGATAAACCTGCCTTTGTCACAGTCGGGGATAGTGTTAAAAAAGGTCAGACTTTGGTGATCATCGAAGCCATGAAAGTCATGAATGAAATTCCTGCACCTAAGGATGGTGTGGTGACAGAAATTCTCGTTTCAAATGAAGAAATGGTTGAGTTCGGTAAAGGATTGGTACGTATCAAATGATCGATATTCAAGGAATTAAAGAAGCTCTACCCCATCGCTACCCTATGCTCCTAGTGGACCGTGTCTTGGAAGTGAGTGAAGATACTATTGTTGCCATTAAAAATGTCACGATAAACGAACCTTTCTTTAATGGTCATTTTCCTCAATATCCAGTTATGCCAGGTGTTCTTATCATGGAAGCTTTGGCACAGACTGCTGGTGTCTTGGAATTGTCCAAGCCTGAAAACAAAGGAAAGCTGGTCTTTTACGCTGGCATGGACAAGGTCAAGTTTAAGAAGCAAGTTGTACCAGGTGATCAATTAGTCATGACGGCTACCTTTGTGAAACGTCGTGGTACGATTGCCGTGGTTGAAGCAAAGGCTGAAGTGGATGGCAAGCTTGCAGCGAGTGGTACTCTTACCTTTGCAATTGGAAACTAAGGAGGTTCTCCATGTTTCGTAAAATTTTGATTGCCAACCGTGGTGAGATTGCGGTTCGCATTATTCGAGCTGCGCGTGAATTGGGCATTGCGACCGTAGCAGTTTATTCAACTGCTGATAAGGAAGCTCTTCACACACTCCTAGCGGATGAAGCTATCTGTATCGGACCTGGTAAGGCGACAGAGTCTTATCTTAATATCAATGCAATTTTGTCTGCTGCAGTCTTAACAGAGGCAGAAGCCATCCATCCAGGTTTTGGATTTCTTAGCGAAAACTCCAAGTTTGCCACTATGTGTGACGAAGTGGGAATTAAGTTCATCGGTCCTTCTGGGGCTGTGATGGATACCATGGGTGATAAGATCAATGCGCGTGAGCAAATGATCAAGGCTGGGGTTCCAGTTATCCCAGGATCTGATGGTGAAGTTCATACAGCTGAAGAGGCCCTTGCGGTTGCTGAAAAAATTGGCTATCCAGTCATGCTTAAGGCATCGGCAGGTGGTGGTGGAAAAGGGATTCGTAAGGTTGAAAAGGCAGAAGACTTGGTCGCAGCCTTTGAAACAGCATCCAGTGAAGCTAAGGCCAATTTTGGAAATGGCGCTATGTATCTTGAGCGTGTGATTTATCCAGCTCGCCATATTGAGGTTCAGATCCTTGCGGACCAAGAGGGTCATGTTGTCCATCTTGGTGAACGGGACTGTTCACTCCAACGGAATAACCAAAAGGTCTTAGAAGAAAGCCCATCCATTGCGATTGGCAAAACCCTTCGTCATGAAATTGGTGCTGCAGCCGTTCGTGCAGCAGAGTCTGTAGGCTACGAAAATGCAGGAACGATTGAATTTCTTCTCGATGAAGCGAGTGGCAATTTCTACTTCATGGAAATGAATACTCGTGTGCAAGTGGAGCACCCAGTCACAGAGTTTGTTTCAGGTGTTGATATCGTGAAGGAACAGATTCGCATTGCTGCCGGTCAACCTTTACCTTTCAAACAAGAAGATATCGTCCTACGAGGTCATGCTATCGAGTGCCGGATCAATGCGGAAAATCCAGCATTTAACTTTGCTCCAAGCCCAGGTAAAATTACCAATCTCTATCTACCAAGTGGTGGAGTTGGCTTGCGCGTGGACTCAGCAGTTTATCCAGGTTATACTATTCCCCCTTACTATGATAGTATGATTGCTAAAATCATTGTTCATGGGGAGAATCGTTTTGATGCTCTTATGAAGATGCAACGGGCACTTTATGAACTTGATATTGAAGGAGTGCAAACCAATGCAGACTTCCAGTTGGATCTGATTTCAGACCGCCGAGTTATCGCTGGTGACTACGATACTTCCTTCTTGATGGAAACTTTCTTGCCAAAATACCAAGAAAAAGAATAGACTTTCAAATAGTATGAGAACTAAAAGGGGGAGTTATGGCTCTATTTAGTAAAAAGGATAAGTATATTCGGATCAATCCTAACCGTTCCGTAAGGCAGAAACCACAAGCCAAGCCTGAGGTTCCGGATGAACTCTTCTCCCAGTGTCCTGGTTGTAAACACACCATTTATCAAAAGGATCTTGGGAGCGAACGAATTTGTCCCCATTGTAGCTATACTTTCCGTATTTCAGCTCAGGAACGCTTGGATTTGACGATTGATTCTGGTAGCTTTGTGGAGATGTTTACAGGTATTAAAACTCAAGATCCATTAAACTTTCCTGCCTACCAGAAAAAATTGGCTACTATGCGTGAAAAGACAGGTTTGGATGAAGCAGTACTAACTGGTACAGCTAGCATCAAGGGGCAAAAAGTTGCCCTTGGGATCATGGATTCAAACTTTATCATGGCTTCTATGGGAACCGTTGTGGGTGAAAAAATCACGCGCTTGTTTGAGTATGCAACGGTAGAAAACTTGCCAGTCGTTCTCTTCACAGCTTCTGGTGGAGCCCGTATGCAAGAAGGAATCATGAGTTTGATGCAAATGGCTAAGATTTCTGCGGCGGTTCAACGTCATTCCAAGGCAGGACTTTTTTACCTAACTATTTTAACCGATCCGACAACAGGTGGGGTGACTGCTTCTTTTGCTATGGAAGGTGATATTATCCTAGCGGAGCCACAGAGTTTGGTTGGGTTTGCTGGACGTCGTGTTATCGAAAATACAGTTCGTGAGACCTTGCCGGATGACTTCCAAAAGGCAGAATTTCTACTTGAACATGGATTTGTTGATGCAATTGTTAAACGGAGAGAATTGCCTGAAACAATTGCTAAATTAGTAAGATTGCATGGAGGAAGTCGCGGATGAATATTGCAAAAATAGTCAGAGAGGCACGCGAGCAGAGTCGCTTGACCGCACTTGATTTTGCCAATGGAATCTTTGACGAGTTTATCGAATTGCATGGAGATCGCTCTTTCCGTGATGATGGTGCGATCATCGGTGGAATTGGTTGGTTAGGTGACCAAGCAGTAACTGTCGTTGGTATCCAAAAGGGAAAAAGTCTTCATGATAACCTCAAACGGAATTTTGGGCAACCTCATCCAGAAGGCTATCGTAAGGCCTTGCGCCTGATGAAACAGGCAGAAAAGTTTGGCCGACCAGTTGTGACTTTTATCAATACGGCGGGTGCTTACCCAGGTGTTGGAGCCGAGGAACGTGGACAAGGTGAAGCAATTGCCCGAAACCTGATGGAAATGAGTGACCTCAAGGTTCCAATCATCGCGATTATTATCGGTGAAGGTGGATCTGGTGGGGCTCTAGCTCTAGCCGTAGCTAATCGTGTCTGGATGTTAGAAAACTCAATCTACGCAGTACTTAGCCCGGAAGGATTTGCCTCTATCCTTTGGAAGGATGGAAGTCGTGCTATGGAAGCGGCGGAGTTGATGAAAATCACTTCACATGAACTCCTAGAAATGGGAATCGTAGACAAGGTAATCTCAGAAGCAGGGCTGTCAAGTAAAGAACTGCTAGGTTGCGTTAAAAATGAATTGCATGCAGAACTAAATAGGTTGCAAGAACTACCACTCGACCAACTTATCGAAGAACGTTACCAACGCTTTAGAAAATACTAAGAAAATTTAAAAGCTAGAACATTTTGTTCTAGCTATTTTGATAATAGAGCATGGATAAACATGAATACTCTAGATAAATAAGAAAAACAATAAATAGTATATCCTCTATATTGCCCTAATAGAGAGTTTACCATTAGGAGAGAAAGAATGAAAAAGACAATACATTTAGGAATCTGTATGGTTTTAATATTCCTGTACATTTATTTAACGCCATTAGGAGCTATAACTCTAGCTAGGACCTTTGGTTTAGGAATGGACAGCTATATAATCTTCCTAGTTGGAGAAGTGTTACTTATTTTCTTTTTATTCGTTTTGTGGTTGAAAAAGAAGAAGATGCTCTTTATCTTCGAGAAAAAGGGTTGGCGCTGGTCTTATCTCGCTTTCTTGGTGGCTTGTTTCCTTATCTATTCTTTTTTAAATGGATTTAGAATGCAGAACATTCGATTGATTGACCATAGCTTTATTTTCCAAGACCTTCTTTCGGAACTTTACTTAAATGGACGAGAAACGACTCTATCAAGTCTTGTATTTTTAATCTTTAACATTTCGATTGTACCTGTTGTTGAGGAGACAATCTATAGGGGTTATTTTATGAATACCTTCTTTCCAAAGTCGGAGTTTTATTTGGATGTGATCTTGTCTTCTTTCATCTTTGGGCTCAGTCACTTGGTTCTATCCCATCGTGACCCCATCAGTCTCATCATTTATAGTATTCTTGGTCTTCTATTTGCAGTCGCTTATCGAGTTACGGGTAGTCTTCGATTTACCATTGTTTGTCATAGTTTCTATAATGCAATTCCCTATGCTCCGTCAATCTTATTTTATATTTATTATTTGATTTTTAGATAGTAGGAAGTAAAGAAAAAGTGTTTGATAGATATCAAACACTTTTTCTAATTTAATGGGAAGATAGAGAAAGCTCTTTTATCAATTTCTTATTTCTCAATGAGTAAAGCTACCATTTAGGGTGAAAAATTGACAGTTGAGGAGATGGACAGTAAAATAGACAAAAAAGATATATACTGTAGATGTAAGCTGACAAAAATTTATTTTAAGGAGCTACTTGATAGGACAGGTACAGAAACATTTACAGTTCTTTCATCTGAGGACTTAGAGCAAGTTTCAGGTGGTGGTATGATTTGGTTAGTTGACGATAGACATTGGGATTCGCCATATGCATATAGTTTAGCGACAGAATGGAGTACAATACGTAATAGAATGACTGGTTATGGTAACGGAATTATACCTTAATAGTCTAATAATTTAAAGGGGTAAGTATGAAAAAACTAGGGCATTTGGGAGTCTATACATCACTGGTATTTCTATCGATTTACCTACCAGAGTTAGGGATTATGCATCTAACTAAGTTTTTAGGATGGGGGATAGATGGCTATTCTATCTTTTTAACAGTTGAAGTAATGGCTCTTTTGCTATTATTTATCTACTGGCTCAAAAAGAAAGAGATGCTCTATATTTTTGAAAAAAAGGGTTCAAAGAAGTCAAGATTCTTTTACCTTGTAGTTGCTCTAGTGGCTACTTATTTTGATCGTCAATTGGTGGATGCTTTTCAGTTACAGTTTCATCACCTAATTGATAACAAGTATATCTTTCAAGACCTTCTTTCGATTCTATTCTCCAATGGGCAACCAACTTTTCTATCAACTGTTCTCAGTTTTAGTTTAACAGTAGTCTTCGCACCTATATTAGAGGAACTGATTCATAGAGGGTACTTTATGAATACCTTCTTTCCCCAGTCCAAGTACTATCTGGATGTTATCCTATCTGCTCTTATCTTTGGACTTAGTCATTTGATCCTAACTCACCGAGATCCTATCAGTTTGATTATTTATAGTTTAGGCGGTCTTTTCTATGCCCTTGTCTACCGTTGGACAAAGAACTTAAAAATTACCATCCTGTGCCATAGTTTTTTCAACTTTCTCATTTATGCAAAACCCATCTGGATTTTTGTTTATAATTATGTCTATTACCATTTTTTTAGATAGTGGTAGGCAAAGAAAAAAGTGTTTGATAATTGTCAAACACTTTTTCTATTTACTGTTCTTCTGTTACAAACTGGCTGAGTAGTCCGTTGATAAAACGGGCAGATTTTTGATCTGAGAAGTCCTTTGCAAGATCGATAGCTTCATTGACAGCAACCAGCTGTGGGGTGTCAAATGAAGTGATTTCAAAGACTCCCAAGCGAAGGAGGTTTCTCTCCACGAGTGTTAAACGCTCGATGGTCCAACCTGCTTTTAAATGCTGTGTGATTTGCTTGTCTAGTTCTTCCTTTTTAGCCTGAACACCAGAAACTAGCTCTGTCAAAAAGGCTGGAAGTTGCACATCCGTATCTTCACGATCATGAGTATAGGCGAAACGACAAGCAGTTTCGACATCCGTACCGAATTCAAGGCTCATGAGAGCTTGAAAAGCGCATTTACGGAGTTGGCGTCTAGATTCTAATAGTGGACTAGTCATTGAGGAAGTCCTCGTCAAATAGATCTTTCAATTCTGGTTTTGGTGTTTTATCTGGAACGATACCTGCAACGTGGATATTGATAGCAGCGAGTTCTACATCAGCCATATTGCGGACGGCATCTTTAACAGCTTTCTGGATAGCAACCGCTACCTTAGGAACTTTTACTCCGTACTCAAGGTAGAGATAGATATCTGCTGTGAGCTCTTCGTCCACGTTTTTAAGATAAACACCACGGCCAAGAGAAAGTTTTGAAAGGGTGTCAGATACTGATTTGTTTGAAAAAGAGTGAACACCCTCTACTTTTGCAGTAGCAATAGCAATGATTTTTTCAAGTACACGTGGGGCGATAACGATTTCGCCAAGTTGTTCTTCAATTCCCATAGAATGACCTCTTTCTAGAGATTAGGCACGAGAAACGTAAGTTCCTTCTGCAGTGTTGATAACGAGTTTTTGTCCTGCTTCGATGAAGTCTGGAACGTTTACGACAAGTCCAGTTTCCATCGTTGCTGGTTTACCAGAACCTGTAACCGTAGCACCTTTGATAGATGGTTGAGTTTCTGCAACTGTCAATTCAACAGTAGTAGGAACGGTGACACCAATCACTTCAGTTCCGTAGAATTGGATCTTCACATCAGAGTTTTCAAGGATGTAAAGCAATTCGTTTTCAACATTGACTACAGGGATTTCGTATTGGTCGTAAGTTTCTGTATTCATGAAGTAGGCTGTGTCATCCATTTTGTACAAGTATTGAGCTGGGACAGTCTCGATGATAGCTTGTTCAAATTTTTCCTCTGGACGGTAGCTTGTGTCAAATGTAGAACCAGTACGGACATCACGTAATTTCATACGCATGATGGTGTTCCCTTTACCTGGTTTGTGGTGGCTAGCTTCCAAAACGCGGATCAATTTTCCGTCAGCTGTTTCAAAGGTCATACCAGCCTTTAATTTACTTGCTTCAATCATGTTTTTACCTCTTTAATAAATAATTTACTCTTTATTGTACCATAAAAGACAACATTACTCAAATGTCAGAAGGAGCTTAATTAGTTGACTGGTACGATATTTCCATCTTCGTCTTTAGTAACGAGGACGTATTTTCCATCGACTTCGATGTAAAAATTCTTGCTGGCAGTTTGTCCAGTGTTTTGAGCCGGTGCTTGATTTTGGACTTGTTGGCTTAGTTGACCACCCAGAGTTTGGCCAAGATTCATGCCCATAAACATGTTCATCCCATTGCCATTTCCTTCGTTTGCAGCTGCAGCAATAAGCGCTTCGTTGCGAGCACGGCGTTCTTCGATTTCAATCGTGTTGTACTTCATTGCCACGAGCTCGCTATCAAGCTTGCGAACGATATCAAGACTTTCTTGGTCGTAGCTGAGGTCCTCAAGCAAGATGTTAGTTGCTTCAATCCCGTAGAGACCTGTCCAAACCTTGTTGACCTCTTGTTTAGCGAGTTCGTTAAAGGTGTCTTGGTTGGCATTGAGACTATAGATATCAACCTTGTTTTCGTTGGTATATTTGGCAATGGCAATCGCAATTTTTGGTGCGATATTTTGACGGAGCGTTCCTTGAGCTACATCTTGGAGAGTAAATGGCTGTCCGTCAGTAATTTGACGGCTAACAGAACTTACGTAGAAGAGGACTGGGTCTGCTATTTTTACATCAAACAAGCCATAAAAACGGATGTTGAGCAGTTGTTGGTAACGTTCGCTGAAATATTCGACCGCATTTTGTGTGCCGAACTTATTACCTGCAATAGGTTGCATGCGGATAAAGATAATTTCCTGTTGGGTGATGACTTGTCCACCAAAAGAGAAACGGTTTTTAAAGTTTTCCCAAGTGCCTTTTAAACCACCTTTTTCAAGGAGCCAGGCGTTATCACCAGCTTGCCATTCGTGGCTACCAGCTTCGAGGACTTCACCAAGGAAGGTACCGTTGTTTACCAAAAGAGCGGTATAACCTTGAGGAACGATAACCACACTGCCATCTGACAAGAGGCCTGTATTTTGATTGCTGTGACGAGAACGTCCATCTGGGTCTTTTGTGAGTAATTGTCCCTTGACGGCCAAGGCGTCGCCAGAGACATTATCTGGAAGGACAATGGCTTCCTTGAATTTACTATCATTAAAACTATTTAAGCCTGCTGATAAGGCTGCACGTATAAATCCCATAATTCCTCCTAATTATAAAGCTCGTCTTCATCCACAACATCATAGGTATCCAGTACCCATTGGTTTGGACTGCGAGAGAGATTGGCACCACAGTAGTCGCACTCGCTAACTGCAGAGATTTTCAAAGGGGCGCCACAGTTTGGACAGTGGTCGCTCACAACTTCGTCTGGATTGACTGCTTGCGTTTGGCTACCGTGTTGACGGATAAAGTTTAATTGATACACAGTGAAGAGATCTTTTTTAGGGTCTCCTTCAATGACACGGCGAGTATCATCGTCAATGACATAGTCTCGTAAAATTGATGATAGAATCACCACTAAGGTATCGTTTCCGTCAGGATTTTCAATAAACTCCTTGATGCGAACATTTTCGATACAAACTTTCTCTAAAACATTAGTTGTTTTAGCACGAATATGGTCTTCGAGTTGGGCACTGTGTTGGGAGTAGAGACTGGTACTTTCTATAGCGCGGACAGAGTTCCAATTTTTCTCAGTCCAGGCAACCTGCAATTTAAGGTAGACTTCCTTAACCCAAGATGTGAAAGCTTCCGCGTCAAAGTTTGGATCTCCGTATTTCACAAGACTAATGGCCCGTGTGTTGTGTTCAACTCGACGATGGAGCGTTTGAGAATCATTACTAGTGTCTGTTGAACTTGAATCTTCTGAGTTATTCTTCGAGGCTTTAAAGATACTAACTAGGAAAACTCCTGCGACAACCAGGAATACCAATCCCATTTCGAATGAGTTGGTAGAGCTACTAGAGGATGATCCATATCCAGAGCGGTAGTAGTGGTAGGATGATCCGCCAGAACGACTTCCACCCCCACTTGAGCGGCTGCTACTGCGGCTGCTCCCTCCACTTCTGGAATGCCCGACACCTGCATCAACGATTTGAGGCACGGATAGAAAAACAAGTAATAAACAGGTCATTAAAAGAGCATAAAACTTTTTCATGTGTCTCCTAACTATATGATTGAAAAGGTAGAATTCTGAATTCGAATGATTATTAAACTATTAATAACCTTTAAAATAATCTAAGATATACTAGGCGTTATTTACTAGCATTTAGCTTCTTTATGGAATGGCGCTCGATGAGCCATCCCACAATCCACCCTATTGCTAGCAAGTAATTTTCAAAAGCACCGATAGCATTTACAGGAGAGTGATACTCCATATAATTGAGTAAGTGATTTGTTCCTATTCCAATTCCGCCAATAATGAGAGCAAGAAGTGCGATTCGTAGATAGAACCAATCGTATTTAATATTGACAGCGAGAATAATAATCAATACAGCTAAATTCCATATTCCAATTTCTCGTTGCCAACCAACAGATATTCCGTACCCGGAGTGGCTTCCCATGTACGATGGAAAGAAAATTTGTAGTATAGAAGCGCCTAACATAGCGATGATGACTAAGACAAATAGCAATCGTAAAAATTTGTTCATTCATTCCCCTTGTCTCATTCTCGTTTTAAAAGTAAAAAAAGTGTTTAAAGAGTAAATTACTCACTTTCTTTCAACTTCGCCAATTCCTGTGCAAGGAGTTTAAGGGCAACTTGTGGGTTGGCTTGGCCTTTAGTTGCCTTCATAAGGAATCCTGTGAAGGCCTTGTCTGCGTTGCGTTTGCCTGACTTGAAGTCGGCAACGGCAGCTTCGTTATCCGCAAAGACTTGGTGGATGATTGGGATCAAGACATCTGGATCAGAGATTTGCACCAAGCCTGCTTTTTCCACGTATTCACGCGCGCCACCGCCATTTTTAGCCAGGTGGACAAAGACTTTCTTGGCAATCTTGGAAGAGATCGTGCCGTCTTCGATGATGGCAATCATTTCAACCAAGTTTTCTGGTGTTAATTCGATTTGTTCCAGTGTTTTACCTTCGGCGTTCAAGAACTGAGCAACTTCACCTTGGAGCCAGTTAGAAACTTGTTTGGCATCGCCACCGAGTGCAACAGCTTTTTCAAAGAAGTCAGAAGTGACCTTATTTGCAGTCAACTGACTAGCATCGTAGTCTGACAAGCCAAGGTCAGCAACGTAGCGAGCACGGCGTTCTTTTGGAAACTCTGGCAATTCTGTGCGCATTTCCTCAATCCACTCATCTGAGATTTCAAAGAGGGGTAGGTCTGGTTCTGGGAAGTAGCGGTAGTCAGCAGCGCCTTCCTTAACACGCATGAGGATGGTTGCCTTGTTAGCTTCATCGTAACGACGTGTTTCTTGGCGAATTTGACCACCTGAGCGAAGGATTTCAGCCTGGCGTTGGACTTCGTATTCGAGACCCTTACGAACGTTTGAGAAGGAGTTGAGGTTTTTCAACTCAGTCTTGGTACCGAATTTTTCTTGACCATAAGGACGAAGGGAGATATTGGCATCCACACGCATGGAACCTTCTTCCATCTTAACATCAGAAATTCCAGCGTACTGGATGACTTCCTTTAGGGCAGTTAGATAAGCATAGGCTTCTTCTGGGGAACGCATGTCCGCTTCAGATACAATCTCAATCAATGGCACCCCTTGGCGGTTGAGGTCAACATAAGAGTAGCCATCTGTACCGTGGGTGTTTTTACCAGCGTCTTCTTCCAAGTGGGCGCGTTCGATACCGATTTTCTTGGTCGTACCGTCTTCTAGCTCCACTTCAATCCAGCCGTTGTAGCCGATTGGCTCATCAAACTGAGAAATTTGGTAGGCTTTAGGATTGTCAGGATAGAAGTAGTTCTTGCGGTCAAAGTGCATCTTCTTATGGATGTCCATGTTAAGAGCGAGTGCAGCCTTGATACCAGCATCGACAACACCTTTATTGAGAACTGGTAGTACGCCTGGGAAAGACCAGTCAATCACGTTGGTATTGGCATTTTGGTCATTTCCAAAGTGGGCAGAAGTAGGTGAGAAGATTTTTGAATTGGTGTTGAGCTCTACGTGGACTTCAAGTCCAATGACTGTTTCAAAGTTCATTAGTTGTCACCTCCAAAAATCACGGGTTGTTGTTTGTGGTAGTCTGTTGTTGCTTCAAAGGCAGCAGCAGCTTGGTAAATGGTCTCTTCTGAGTATTTAGGACCGATCAATTGCAGACCGACAGGTAGACCTTGAGCAAATCCAGCAGGGATCGAAATTCCTGGGAGACCTGCCAAGTTGACTGGAATGGTCAAAAGGTCAGCCAAGTACATAGCAACGGGGTCATGGTTGAGGGAGTCCAAGTCATAGGCAACACTTGGAGCAGTTGGTCCTAGGATTAAATCGTAATCCGCAAAGACGTTTTCGAAATCTTGGATGATGAGGGTACGAACTTGTCCAGCCTTCTTGTAATAGGCATCATAGTAACCTGATGAAAGGCTAAATGTTCCAAGCATGATACGGCGTTTCACTTCTTCACCGAAACCTTGGCTACGGCTGTTTACATAGATTTCATCAAGATTCGTCGCATCCTCTGCGCGGTAGCCATAACGAATACCGTCAAAACGTTGCAAGTTTGAGGATGCTTCTGATGAAGCGATGATGTAGTAAACGGCAACACCGTATTTTGAGTGAGGAAGGCTAACTTCTTCGACGATGGCACCAAGT
Source organism: Streptococcus oralis (assembly GCF_023109195.1). Lineage (GTDB taxonomy): Bacteria > Bacillota > Bacilli > Lactobacillales > Streptococcaceae > Streptococcus > Streptococcus oralis_BV. Next base: position 1,121,219 of record NZ_JALDUB010000001.1, on the reverse strand, counting down.
TTTTCAAAGTGTTTGGCTGCGTTCAGGATAGTTTCCTTAACCTCTGGGTCAATCCCTTCACCAAGGTATTCCTTAGGCAAAGCAATTTTCATTCCCTTGATGTCTTGCCCGATTTTGGAAGTAAAGTCAGCAATGCGGACAGGAGCAGAAGTAGAGTCTTTGGCATCTTCGCTAGCAATTGCATTGAGCAAGAGAGCATTTTCTTTAACAGTTGGAGCAAAAGGTCCAATCTGGTCTAGAGAGCTACCAAAGGCAATGAGGCCGAAACGTGAAACTGTTCCGTAGGTTGGTTTGAGACCAACGATCCCGTTGAAGGCAGCAGGTTGGCGGATGGAACCACCGGTATCAGAACCAAGTGACAAGCGGACTTGTCCTGAGGCTACGGCTGCGGCAGAACCACTTGATGAACCACCAGGAACCTTGGTCTGGTCCCAAGCATTTTTAGTCGCACCGTAGTGAGAAGTTTCACCGGATCCACCCATGGCAAATTCGTCCATGTTGGTCTTTCCGACGACAATCATACCCTTAGCTTTTGCATTGGCAACGGCTGTCGCATCAAAGATTGGCTCGTAGTTGTAGAGCATTTTTGAGGCAGCAGTTGTAAGAATACCGTCGGTAGAGATATTATCCTTAACAGCCAGTGGAATTCCTGAAAGAACATTATCCGCGTCAATTCCAGCTTCATCAATAGCCTTAGCTTGAGCAAGGGCTTGCTCTTCAGCGATGGTAACAAAAGCATTGATTGCTTTCTCGCGAGACTTGATATCTTCAAGCGTGGCTTGGGTCAATTCAGTTGCTGAAATCTCCTTAGAGACAAGGAGATTGTGCAAGTCTTCAATAGTTTTGTTATTAAAAGTCATTAGGCATCTCCTCCATCATCTAGGATAGCTGGTACCTTGATATAGTAGTTGTCTTTTTCAGGTACGTTTTTAAACAAGCGGTCACGGTCTGTTCCTTCTTCAGCCACATCAGGGCGGAGTACGGTCTTACGGTCAGCCATGGTCGTAGTAGGTGCGACACCAGTTGTGTCGACTTCGCCCAGCAACTCAACCATATCTACAATCTTAGACAGGGTGGTCGCAAAAGCAGCAGTTTCTTCTTCAGAGAATCTTAATTTTGAAAGATTGGCAACGTGCGTTACCTCTTCTTGCGTAATTTTCATCTTGCATCCTTTCGTGAAATGATGATTTTTAGTCTGTTCTATTTTACCATATTTTCCTATAAATAAGGGAGCCAAACTGAAAAGAAATAGAAATTGAAAAATCGCTTTTAATTCGCTATAATGGTTAAACTAGAGAATAGAAAAAATAAGAGTTAGGATAGAAATATGTTCCATCAATTTATCACCAGATCTCAAACGGTTCCTCCTCCCATTTCCCTCTTTTGGTATGGGATCATGATGCTTACTTTAGTGCTTTGTATTTATGGAGCACTTGCTTATCACAAGAATCCGAAATTTGTCCGCTTGTTTAAGGGGATTCAGATCCTCCAGTTGCTAGCCCTATATAGTTGGTATGTTGGCTTTGGGATTCCATTTTCTAATAGCCTTCCATTTTACCATTGCCGTTTAGCCATGTTTGCGGTGGTTTTCTTGCCAGATAAATGGCGGAGCAAGCAATATTTTGCCCTCTTAGGAGCAAGTGGAGCGGTCTTTGCCTTGGTTTACCCGGTTTTTGACCCCTATGATTTCCCCCATATTACCAGTTTTTCATTTTTGATTGGGCACTATGCTCTTCTAGTGAATTCATTGGTTTACTTGATGAATCACTATGATAAGAGCCTACTAAAGAAATATATGATTGTAGCCTATACCTTTATTCTCAACCTCTTTCTAGTTGCAGTTAATCAGGTGACAGGTGGAAATTATGGTCTCTTAAGAGATACCCCGTTTATCTCGAATGCTCCTCTATGGTTAAAATATCTTCTTGTGTCCGTCATCCTTTCGCTGGCTCTGGTTCTCTTTGATATCTTGTTTAAAAAACGGTGGAAAAAGAGAAATCAGGTGCAACCTGTGCTCTAGCTTGCCTTTTCATCGGATGAGCAATTGAAAAACTCCCCAAAATCCGCTATAATGGAGAGTTGAAAGGAATAGTAAAATCCAATGTAAACATCATTCTTAGCTACTGAAACAACTAAAAATAGAAAATCAAAGAAAGAGAACTTATGACTATTCAAGAAGAAATAAAGAAACGCCGTACCTTTGCCATTATCTCCCACCCGGACGCGGGGAAGACAACCATCACTGAGCAGTTGCTCTACTTTGGGGGCGAGATTCGTGAGGCTGGTACGGTAAAAGGGAAGAAAACAGGGACTTTTGCCAAGTCTGACTGGATGGATATTGAGAAACAACGTGGGATTTCGGTCACGTCATCTGTTATGCAGTTTGACTATGATGGCAAGCGCGTCAATATCCTAGACACACCAGGGCACGAGGACTTCTCAGAAGATACTTATCGGACCTTGATGGCAGTGGATGCTGCGGTCATGGTTGTGGACTCTGCCAAGGGTATCGAGGCGCAGACAAAGAAATTGTTTGAGGTTGTGAAACATCGTGGTATTCCAGTCTTTACCTTTATGAACAAGCTAGACCGTGATGGTCGTGAGCCGCTGGACCTCTTGCAAGAATTGGAAGATGTCTTGGGTATTGCGAGCTATCCGATGAACTGGCCGATCGGGATGGGGAAAGCCTTTGAAGGCTTGTATGACCTCTATAACCAACGCTTGGAGCTCTATAAAGGGGATGAGCGTTTTGCTAGTCTAGAAGATGGAGATAAACTCTTTGGCAGCAATCCTTTCTACGAGCAAGTCAAAGATGATATTGAGCTTTTAAATGAAGCTGGAAATGAGTTTTCAGAAGAAGCTATTTTAGCGGGTGAATTAACACCAGTCTTCTTCGGATCAGCCTTGACAAACTTTGGGGTTCAGACCTTCCTTGAAACCTTCCTTGAGTTTGCTCCAGAACCACATGGCCACAAGAAAACAGATGGCGAAATTGTGGATCCTTATGATAAGGATTTCTCAGGATTTGTCTTTAAAATCCAAGCCAACATGGACCCTCGTCACCGGGACCGTATCGCCTTTGTCCGTATCGTATCGGGTGAATTTGAGCGAGGAATGAGTGTCAATTTGCCTCGTACTGGGAAGACTGCCAAGCTTTCTAATGTCACCCAGTTTATGGCCGAAAGTCGTGAGAATGTGACAAACGCTGTTGCAGGTGATATCATCGGGGTTTACGATACCGGTACTTATCAGGTTGGAGACACCTTGACGGTTGGAAAAAATAAGTTTGAGTTTGAACCACTGCCAACCTTTACACCTGAGATTTTTATGAAAGTTTCTGCTAAGAACGTCATGAAGCAAAAATCCTTCCACAAGGGGATTGAGCAATTGGTGCAAGAAGGAGCTATTCAGCTTTACAAGAATTACCAAACAGGCGAATACATGCTAGGAGCTGTGGGACAACTCCAGTTTGAAGTCTTTAAGCACCGCATGGAAGGCGAGTACAATGCAGAAGTGGTCATGAGCCCGATGGGTAAAAAGACCGTTCGTTGGATCAAGACTGAGGACTTGGATGAACGGATGTCCTCAAGCCGCAATATCTTGGCTAAAGACCGTTTCGACCAACCAGTCTTTCTCTTTGAAAATGACTTTGCCCTCCGCTGGTTTGCAGATAAGTATCCAGACGTAGAGTTGGAGGAAAAGATGTAAATCGTTACAAATGACTAGCAACACAAAGTTGCTGTCATTTAACGGTAACCGCTATGGCGGTTTACCTAAACGCTTCACTAGGTAAAACCCACGAATGGTATCGGTTCGTGGGTTTTGCCGTCGTAACATAAAGGAAGCGAACTAGCTAACTGCCTCACTAACTACGTTTGGCAAATAGAATCGATTTGCCAAACTCCGTGTCGTAGTGTAAAATCGGCTTACCTAAACGCCTCACTAGGAAAAATCCACGAATATTATTAATTCGTGGATTTTTTCGTTGGAAAGGATAGAAAGTTGCTATACCTAGCGATATGATTGGTCCATTTTACTGTTTTATTGAGGCAATTTTGCCCTATTTGAGCAAATTTTATAAGAGTAAGTTGGTTTCTGTTCTTTATGGTATACTAGAGATACAGATAAAATGTGAATACACCAAACCGGAGGAACATATGGAAAAACAGATTAATGAGAAAATTATCGAAATCGTGCATCAAGCCAACGATATGATTCCAGTTGAGTGGGATGACTTGTATATTGTAACCGAGATGGACAAGACATATAGTGGTGAAGCCTATTTCTATTTTAAGTATAAAAATCACTATCATTACCATCTGGAAATGTCAGAAGATTTTGGCCTATCGATGATGGATATTCTAAGCGAAAACAAGGTTTTATTTAAAAAATCAGAAGATCTGAAAAGAGTGTTTATTGAAAATAATTTGGCAGATTGGTACATTTGTATCATCCATTTAGATGATAACAACAAGCTTTCAGTCGACTATGACTATGCTCCATGGAATAAAAGTAATTTTGGACCAACTGCTCAAATGAACTTTTTCAGATATCAATTTTTAGGATTTGAACCAAGAAACGAAAAAGAACAAGAACAGTTCAAGGCTATGGAAGCCTTCCAGCAGGAACATAATGGAAAATAGTTTGCTTGGATAAGAGGAATAAGACCAGATTAGTGAGGAAATTCAATGGTTAAATTTTCAAAAATAGATAAACAACTAAAAAAAGAATTGAAAAAAGTTCAGCGCAATGCAGCAAAAAAATTACAGTTAAAGTCTCGAGATTGGGCCTATTTCAACAAAGTGGGAGACTATTTGGTTTCGTATATGATTGATATTAAATTTCCAGATAATAAGTTTCGTCTAATTATTCGCACGGATATCAAACCATATATTTTGGATGATATTTTTTGGGAAGTTTTTGATATGGCGAGTAATTCGCAGGAACCAATGAGTCTTCGAGCTGTTGGAGCTTTCACAGTTGATTCCTTATCCTTACCAACCAAAATCAATGAAGAAGACTGGACGATGGAGGACCTTGACTTAGAAAAAGTCGAAGCTAGGGTTTTCGAGGTGCTCTCAGAAGTGCATGAAGAAGTTCTTAAACGTATCAATGGGTTCGACAGTTTTGAAGATTTTTATAACTATGCTGTTGAGAATTCATCAAATCCTGCTCGATATGATTTGATGGGGATGCTATTAATGATCCATCGCGAGAAATATCAAGAGGCACTCCAAATGGCAGAAGATTTGATCGCAAAGCGTAAATTCGGAGGTTTCCAAAATAAGAATAAATGGATCAATGAATACATTGTGGATTATTGTAAAGAAAAACTCAAGGCAGATTAGGAAGTCTTGTGTTTAAATGTATAATCCAAATCGGAGGATAAAATGGAAAAACAGATTAATGAGAAGATGACCGAGATTATATATAAAGTAAATGATATGATTCCAGTTGAGTGGGATGATCTTTATATTAATTTTGAAGTGGATAAGACGCTTAGTGGTGGCGTGATATTTTTCTTTAAATATAAAGGAGAATATCATTATTACATGGATATTCCATCTTTATTTGCTATCCCTAAGACAGAATTCAGAATAGATTACATAAATCTTTTTGCTTTAGGTGAAGATATGAAGAAGATTTTCATCGAACAGGGTCTGGCAGAGTGGTCCGCCTTTACAATCAAAGTGGATGAAAACAATAAAACCTTTTTGGACTTTGACTATGCACCATGGAATAAAAGTAAATTTGGACCAACGGATAGAATAGAATTCTTTGAATACAAATACCTCGGCAAGCAACCAGCTAATGAAAAAGAACTTGAGTTGTTCAAGGCTATGGAAGCCTTTCAGCAAAAATATAACGAGAACTAGTTTCATGGATAAACGACCACCTTCATGGTGGTCTTTTATGGTATACTGGGAGTGTAGAGCCAGTAAATTTGGTGATAACTTAGCATCGGTCAGAAAGCAAGTAACAAATTTCCAAAAAAAGTATTGAGATAAAAGGAGAACGGGGATGGGAAACAAACTGTTAATGCCAGGAATGTCGTTCGGTCACGTTAGTTCAGTAGCGCTTGAAGATTTAAAAAGGGGCTTACTTTCAGTAAATGATGAGAGAGAATGTGTATTGCTGATTGATGAAATCTTAAAAAAGGGAGATTTTACAGTAAAAAACTTGCTGATTGACTTGATGAACCAGACAAAAGATGAAGCAGTACTCAATATTTGTATTCGATTGTTTTGTTCAGTTTGTACACATGATGATTTAAAAAAAGTTGAAAATTTTCATTTTTTAAGTTCGGCTTCAGAATTTGCGGTATTTACTTTTGTCGCTGGCGCTGTGGAAACAATGTCCTATGAAGTCGTTCCTTACCTTCTTACTCTGTGGGAGGAGTGGGAAGATACAGAAACCGAAGTGGAGTACGTTATTCAAGATGCTTTGGATAGTTTTCTCAACTATCGTTCAATTATAGAAGAAAATGCAAGATTAGAAGAAGTTGGAAGTTTATATTTTGATGTAATAAAGCACAAGAACTTAGATTACTATTATTATAAAACTCTTCAGGTTTTTCCTGGTTTATTTACACAAGAAATTATGACTGCTCTTTACATCGCTGCTCAAAAAGAACAGAAATACCATCTTTATCTTCAGGCTTCCCTTCTTTCTATTTATACAGGCAAGCAGGTCCCAGTGGACACCAATGCTCTTATTTCAAAAAATGAAATTGATTTGATGGTTCGTTATATTGATGACTTATCAGACAAAGACTGGACGGAAGGTATGAAATATTTTTACGGCCATCCAGTTGAAGAACTTGTAAAATAATGAAATGGACAATTGATAACAAAGGACTACCCTCGAGGCGGTCTTTTATTGTTTTCCAAACGCTAGTCCATAGGGTTTATGGTATACTAGGATTGTAGAGTCAGTTAATTTGGTGATAATCTGGCAGAGCTATCATCAAGCTATAACGCCTTCGTTGAGAATTTCCAGAAGAGTGTAGTGAAACTGAAAGATAACATAGCTCATGCTGGACCAAACTTTAAGAGGAGAATGAAATGAAATGAAATACGATAAAATTAAAATTGCACAGGAAATAGCCAGAGCTGTAGGGGGAGTTCCTCAAGCCTATACATTTAGAAATCACGATAACAAATTAGATTTATTTATTGGAGAGAATCGTCCGGACGATTATTTAACAACAGCAGCAACAATCGGCTTATCTGAATATACCATTTATCGTCGAATAAATGATAAGCCTTTAAGAGTTGAAATCATTGGGGCAGCTGATGCAGAGCTGGAATATTTTCCAAATATTATAGCAGACTGTGGTTTTAATATCGTGAGAGGAGAATATAGCATCTCCCCCGGTGCAGTCTATCCAAATATAATTCGAAATTACTATCCTAATGCGAAAGTAAATCATATATTTTTCACTCAGCCTTTCTTGTGGGAACTGGAGTCTTTTGATTTTGATGAAGAGTATGTTACGTGGCTACAAGCTATCCCTATTACAGAAGCTGAGCTTCAATTTATAGAAAAGCATGGAGCCGAAGTAGGAGCGCAGAAGTTAGAAGCATTGTTTGAAGAGCATCAGATAGATGTTTATGATTTTATGAGGCCTTCTGTAGTGTAATCAATTTTTTATCTTTTTTCAGGAGCAGGAGTAGAGACCTGCTTTTTTTAAAACTCATCAATATCCGTTGTAAGTCCGATCTTCCTTTCAGCTGATGTGCGAATTCCGTCATTGATGGAATCTATTACATATCTGATGGGAATGAGGCACGCAATTTTATAGAGTAGCTCTCCGAAAGGAGCTGGTAGCTACGATGAACACTCTATGGATTTGGATTTTTGCCTTACAATTTATTAGTTCAAAAAATTTTTTGCTCTAACCACCTTCGAGGGGGTCTTTTTGCAGTTTATCAAGGAGTGGGATATAGGGTTTATGGTATACTAGGATTGTAGTGAAACAATGATAGAATCAAATTGGAGGGGAATATGGAACAACAGATTAATGAAAAAATTATCGAAATCGTGCATCAAGCCAACGATATGATTCCAGTTGAGTGGGATGATTTGTATATTGTAATCGAGATGGACAAGACCTATAGTGGAGGGGCTTATTTCTTTTTCAAATATAAAAATCAATATCATTACCATCTGGAAATGCCAGAAGATTTTGGTCTATCGATGATGGATGTTCTAAGCGAAAACAAGGTTTTATTTAAAAAATCAGAAGATCTGAAAAGAGTGTTTATTGAAAATGACTTGGCAGATTGGTATATTTGTATCATCCATTTAGATGATAACAACAAGCTTTCGGTCGACTATGACTATGCTCCATGGTTGGAAAGTGGTTATGGTCCAAGTGCTCGAATGGACTTATTTGAATACAAATATCTCGGCAAGCAACCAGCTAACGAAAAAGAACTAGAGAAGTTCAAGGCTATGGAAGCTTTCCAAAGAGAGCATAATAAAAAGTAATATAAGCTTGATTACATTTTGAAGAATGCGATTTTTTGAGCATTGCTGTTAATGCGAATTGGAGGATAAAATGTTAGAAAACTTTGTCAAAGTGGCAGATATGCCCAAAGATGTTATTGAAAAATATAAAAATCAAGTTCCAGCTGAGTTAGTTCAAATTTGGCAGGAAGATGGCCTGGGAACCTTTTTAGATGGTTATCTAAAAGTCATCAATCCAGATGATTATCTAGAGCTTCTTCAAGATAGCTATTTCAGAGGAGATGTCGCTTTTCCTATGTTCGTAACAGCATTTGGAGATATTATTACTTGGGAAGAGAATGCCTATGTAGGAATTGTCCAATACAATATTCAGGATTTAGATATTATGATTAAGCGTATGGATCGTTTCATAGAGTATGTTGATGATGAAGATTTCAAAGATGATTATTTTGATATCCCACTCTATAAAAAAGCTGTTGCCAAACATGGTCAATTAGCCTACGATGAGTGTTTCGGTTTCGTTCCACTTTTGGCATTAGGAGGCTTTAAAGATGTAGACCACATGGATAAGGTAAAAGTCTTGGAGCACATTTACCTCATGTACCAGCTTACAGGCGGTGTGATGGACGATTAGGAGTTGCTATTTCTTTTTTGAGAACAGTACGAGAGGATGAACTTTCCTTCCAAATGCAAAACAAAAGAACCTCTGAGGAAGTCCTCTGAGGTTCTTTGCGTTCTAGTTTCCATATTTTTGGTAAAAATCGACCTTGACTTGGATAAAGGTTTCAGCTTCTCGTAGTAGCTGCAGGAGGGTGGCACGGGTTTCAAACTCCTCACGTGTTTTCGGGAGACTCCGATTGCGGAAGACTTGCAGATAGCGTTTGATGTCATCAAGTAGGTCATGAGCAGGATTGGTCTGGCTTAGCTGGGCAGCAATCTTTGAAAAGAGTTGAGCCAAGATCAAACTCTCACTGGCGGCCAGATGACAGGTATTGATCTGCTGGGCCATATTTCGCAGGATACGACTTTGTCGCTGCCTCATCTCAAAGTAGTGGATGTGGTAGTCCGTCTGGTGAAAGAGGTGGTCCGAGTGATCCAGGTAGACTAGTTTGAGAGCTTCATCGAGGAGCTTGTCTAATTGGTCAACGAGTTGGGCTTGATTGCGTCCGTCTCCTCTTGACAGATAGTATTTAAAACGAAGCAGGATGTCTTTTAACTTTTCTTCGACCTGAAGGTGGTAGCTTTGGATGGCTTTCTCACGAGAGGGCATATAAAGGTTGACCAATAGTGCAAAGCTTGTCCCGATGAGAAAGAGGAGCACTTCATTAAGCAAGAGATCTGGGGAAGTAGACTCCTGTACCAAGAGATGACCGACCAAGACACTGCTAGGTGTGATGCCGATTTCCCAGCCCATTTTGTAAGCAAGAGGGACATAGAGAGCCAGGTAGAGGCCCAGACTCCAGATGTGAAAGCCCGTCAGCTGAAAGGCTAGAACACCGATAGCGAGCGCTAGGAGCATGGAAAAGAGGCGGTTACGTGCTAATTTCAGCGTGCTTCTGCGCGTGTCGGAGAGGCTTAAGAGAGCGATGATTCCAGCTGAAACTGCTGATGATAAATCTAAAAAATAAGCGAGAAAACAAGCGAGACAGGTCGCTAAGACCAGTTTGGTCGTACGTTGAGTGAGGGACATGAAAATTTCCTAAACTAATAGAGTCAAGTGTTTAACGAGGAGTCGGAGACTAGGGGCGAAGTTTTCGGTTTGTAGCATACTCGGCAACCGCTGTAAAGAGGACATCTGTTGAAGAGTTCAGGGCTGTTTCGCAGGAGTCTTGAACGACTCCGATCACAAAACCGACTCCGACAACTTGCATAGCCAAGTCGTTGGAAATCCCAAAGAGGCTACAAGCGACAGGAATGAGGAGAAGGGATCCCCCAGCGATTCCAGAGGCTCCGCAGGCAGAAATGGCAGCCACGACACTGAGCACAAATGCGGTTCCAAAGTCTACCGAGATTCCGAGTGTGTTGACGGCAGCTAGAGTCAGGACATTTATGGTAACAGCAGCGCCAGCCATATTGATGGTCGAACCAAGCGGGATGGAGACAGAGTAGGTGTCAGGATTCAGTCCCAAGTCTTGGCAGAGTTTCATATTGACAGGGATATTGGCGGCAGAGCTACGAGTGAAAAAGGCTGTAATACCACTGACACGTAGACATTTCAAAACAAGGGGATAGGGATTTTTCTTCATAAAGAGAAAGGCGATGAGCGGGTTGATGATGAGAGCAACAAAGGCCATGGTAGCAATCAAGAGTCCTAGGAGGACACCGTAGTTAGCCAGACTGGCAATACCCTTGTCTGAGATGGTCTTAAACACTAAGCCTAAAATCCCAAAGGGAGCTAGGTTGATAATCCATTCCACGATTTTAGAGGTGACATCTGCCATGGTTTTCAGCAATTCTTTGCTGTGTTTACTTGCCTCTCTCATAGCCAAGCCAAAGATAACTGCCCAAGAGAGAATCCCGATATAGTTGGCTTCAACAATGGCATTCAAAGGATTGTCCACCAGTTTGAGTAGGAGATTGCTGAGGACTTGACCGATACCGTCAGGAGCAGCAACTTCTGTATTTGCGCTGGTCAGGGTGATTTGCACAGGTAGTAAGAAACTAGCTAGAACAGCCACCAATGCAGCGGCAAAGGTTCCAAGCAAGTATAGGAAAATAACAGTCTTCATATTGGTGTTTTGTCCCTTTTGGTGTTGGGAAAGGGCATTGGCAACAAGGGCAAAAACCAAAATAGGAGCGATGGCTTTCAGTCCGCCTACAAAGAGGTCTCCAAGCAGACCGATTCCTGTAAGGTTTGGAAAGAGCATCCCCAATGTAGCTCCAAAAATCATTCCAATAAGGATTCGTTTGATGAGGCTTGCCTTGGTCCAGGCTCTAATGATTCGTTTCATAGCAGTCTCCTTCAAATGTATTGTTTATAATTATAGTATAAATATGCCATAGAGGCAAGTGATATTATGAAAATAGAGATGATAATTGAATAATTATGAAAGAAAAGAGAAGGACGATTTTATGGTATAATAGGAAAAAGGAGTTTTATATGCAAGATTTTTTTCAACGCTATTTTGATAAACTTGACTTAACAACTATTTTAGAGAATCTCTTGACCAAGGTGATTTCTCTTTTGATTTTGTTTTTACTATTTTATATAGCTAAAAAGATGCTTCATGCGACTGTACGAAAGATTGTCAAGCCCTCACTTAAATTTTCAAATCGAGATGCAGGAAGACAAAAAACCATCTCGCGTTTGCTGGAGAATGTCTTTAACTACATTCTGTATTTCTTCTTGCTCTACTGTATCCTGTCTATTTTAGGACTGCCAGTTTCTAGCCTCCTTGCCGGTGCGGGGATTGCTGGGGTGGCCATTGGTATGGGGGCGCAAGGCTTTCTATCCGATGTCATTAATGGCTTCTTCATCCTTTTTGAACGCCAGCTTGATGTGGGTGATGAAGTCGTTCTGACAAATGGACCGATTACCGTTTCTGGAAAGGTCGTTAGCGTAGGAATCCGTACAACGCAACTGCGAGGTGACGATCAAGCCCTTCACTTTGTTCCCAATCGCAATATCACCGTCGTCAGCAATCTATCTCGTACTGAATAGGCCGGCTATTTTAGCAGATTTATGGTACAATAGAAGGAGTTTGGTAAAGGAGAGAGTATGCTATTTGTAGAGAAAAAATTAGGTCACGATTGTACATGGATAGACCTTGATGTGGACAAGATTAAAAACATGGAAGACCTTTCGGATGTCTATGGATTGGACAAAGAAACTATCGAGTATGCTCTGGATAGAAATGAGCGTGCCCACATGGACTATCACCGTGAAACGGGAACGGTCACCTTCATTTATAATGTTCTTGATTTAGAAAAAGACAAAGAATATTATGAAGCGATTCCGATGACCTTTATCGTTGAAAAACAACGGCTGATCACAATTAGCAATCACAAGAATAGTTATGTGATTAAACGTATGGCAACCTATCTTGAAAGCCATGAAGTTGTTTCAATCTACAAATTTCTTTTTGCCAGTTTAGAGATTATAAGCAATGCTTATTATCCAGTTATTGAAGAGATGGATAAAAGTAAGGATGAAATCAGTGCACTTCTTCGTCAAAAAACAACTAAAAAGAATCTTTTTGCCCTCTCTGACTTGGAAACTGGTATGGTTTACCTGACAGCAGCTGCCAAACAAAATCGTCTCCTCTTGGAACACATCCAAGGGCATGCTCTTTATCGCAATTTTAATGAGGTAGAAAGAGAGCAGTTTGACGATGCCATGATTGAAGCACATCAGTTGGTTTCGATGACAGACTTGATTTCTCAAGTTTTGCAACAACTCTCAGCCTCTTACAACAACATCCTAAATAATAATCTAAATGATAATTTGACAACTTTGACCATTATCTCAGTCTTGCTAGCTATCCTTGCGGTTATTACAGGATTCTTCGGAATGAATGTTCCTTTACCGTTTGCAGATGAACCAAATGCTTGGATTTATATTTTGATAGCTAGTCTCATTTTATGGGTAGTCTTAGCCCAATATTTAAAGAATATTGCTAGAAATTAAAAAGAAAAGGAGCCAGAATGGCGATTGAAAATTATATGCCAGATTTTGCTGTGGAAGCAGTTTATGATCTGACAGTCCCAAGCCTGCAAGCGCAGGGAATCAAGGCTGTTTTGGTCGATCTGGATAATACTCTCATTGCTTGGAACAACCCTGATGGGACGCCAGAGATGAAGCAATGGCTACATGACCTTCGGGACGCGGGCATTCGCATCATCGTAGTCTCAAATAATACCAAAAAACGGGTTCAACGTGCAGTTGAGAAGTTTGGGATTGATTACGTTTATTGGGCATTGAAGCCTTTCACATTTGGGATTGACCGTGCCATGAAGGAATTCCACTATGAGAAACATGAAGTGGTCATGGTCGGCGACCAGCTCATGACGGATATACGAGCAGCGCATCGTGCAGGTATTTGCTCGATCTTAGTCAAACCCTTGGTCCAACACGACTCCATCAAAACGCAGATTAACCGAGCTCGCGAGCGCCGTGTCATGCGTAAAATTACTGAAAAGTATGGACCGATTACATATAAAAAAGGAATTTAACTATGGAAGAAATTCTCTGTATTGGTTGTGGAGCAACCATTCAGACGACAGACAAGGCTGGTCTTGGTTTCACTCCCCAGTCGGCACTTGAAAAAGGTTTGGAGACTGGAGAAGTTTATTGTCAACGCTGTTTCCGTCTCCGCCACTACAATGAAATCACAGATGTCCAGTTGACGGACGATGATTTCCTCAAACTCTTGCACGAAGTGGGAGATAGTGATGCCTTGGTAGTCAATGTCATTGACATCTTTGACTTCAATGGATCAGTTATCCCAGGCTTGCCACGCTTTGTATCGGGCAATGATGTCCTCTTGGTGGGAAATAAAAAAGATATCCTGCCCAAGTCAGTTAAGCCGGGCAAGATTAGCCAGTGGCTCATGGAACGTGCCCACGAAGAAGGACTTCGTCCAGTAGATGTCGTTTTGACTTCGGCTCAGAATAAGCATGCCATCAAAGAAGTCATTGACAAGATTGAACACTACCGCAAGGGCCGTGATGTCTACGTAGTTGGTGTGACCAACGTTGGAAAGTCAACCCTTATCAACGCCATTATCCAAGAAATCACGGGTGACCAGAATGTCATCACGACTTCGCGTTTTCCGGGGACAACCTTGGACAAGATTGAAATCCCACTTGACGACGGAGCCTATATCTACGATACACCAGGGATTATCCACCGCCACCAGATGGCCCACTACTTGACGGCTAAAAACCTCAAGTATGTCAGCCCTAAAAAGGAAATCAAGCCCAAAACCTATCAACTTAACCCTGAACAAACCCTGTTTTTAGGTGGTCTTGGACGCTTTGACTTCATATCAGGAGAAAAGCAAGGATTTACAGCTTTCTTTGATAATGAACTCAAACTCCACCGTACCAAGCTAGAAGGCGCTAGTGCCTTTTATGACAAGCACCTCGGAACCCTTTTGACACCACCAAATAGCAAGGAAAAAGAAGATTTTCCAAAACTAGTCCGGCATGTATTTACCATTAAGGACAAGACAGACCTGGTCATCTCAGGACTAGGCTGGATCCGCGTAACAGGCACCGCCAAAGTCGACGTCTGGGCACCAGAAGGCGTCGCCGTCGTCACACGAAAAGCAATCATTTAAACACAGAAAGGAAAGAGTTGTCTAGATTCGGGCGAGCTCTGCGAGCCCATAACGAATACTTTTCGCCGTGGTGTCAGTTGGTACAAGCGCTTGTACCAACTGCGGAAAATTTGAGACCTTAGGCTCAAATTTTAGTCATGAAAGTCCGAAGGACTTTGCTGACGTCCGTCACCACTTCAGAAAAGTATTAAAAGAAACTCTTTTAAAGAAATTATGTCATTAACATCAAAACAACGTGCCTTCCTCAACAGCCAGGCACACACCCTCAAACCCATCATCCAAATCGGGAAAAATGGTCTCAACGACCAAATCAAAACCAGCGTACGTCAAGCTCTTGACGCCCGTGAATTGATTAAAGTTACGCTCTTGCAAAACACAGATGAAAACATCCACGAAGTAGCTGAAATCTTGGAAGAAGAAATCGGTGTGGATACAGTCCAAAAAATCGGACGCATCTTGATTTTGTATAAACAATCCAGCAAGAAAGAAAATCGCAAGATTTCTAAAAAAGTCAAAGAAATCTAAAACCTACTCCAAACAACTGTTTTTACAGAGAATTAAAGGAAGACGAGCCTATGGCAATCGAATTATTGACTCCCTTTACCAAGGTAGAGTTGGAGCCAGAAATCAAGGAGAAAAAACGCAAACAAGTCGGGATTTTAGGGGGAAATTTTAACCCTGTTCACAATGCCCATCTTGTTGTGGCGGACCAAGTACGACAACAGTTAGGACTGGACCAGGTCCTGCTTATGCCCGAATACCAACCACCTCATGTGGATAAAAAGGAAACCATCCCTGAACACCACCGTCTCAAGATGCTTGAGTTGGCGATAGAGGGGATTGAAGGTCTGGACATTGAAACCATTGAGTTAGAACGTAAGGGTATTTCCTACACCTACGACACCATGAAGATTTTGACCGAGCAACATCCAGATACGGATTATTACTTCATTATCGGGGCTGATATGGTGGACTATCTGCCTAAATGGTACCGAATTGATGAGCTGGTCGAAATGGTTCAGTTTGTTGGAGTTCAGCGCCCGCGCTACAAGGCAGGGACTTCCTATCCAGTTATCTGGGTGGATGTGCCTCTCATGGACATCTCGTCCAGCATGGTGCGTGACTTCATTGCCCAAGGTCGGAAACCTAACTTTCTCCTACCTCAGCCAGTGCTAGACTACATCGAGAAGGAGGGGCTCTACTGATGGCATACCAAGACTATATCAACTGTTCCCGAGAGGCTTTGTTGGAAAAAATGGCAGAGCTTCTGCCTGAAAAACGTTTGACCCATTGTCTGGGTGTAGAGCGTGCAGCCATAGAACTAGCTGAGAGATTTGGAGTCGATGCCGAGAAAGCAGGACTAGCAGGTCTTCTCCATGACTATGCTAAAAAGTTGTCAGATCAGGAATTCCTAGACTTGATTGACCGTTACCATCTAGACCCTGACCTCAAAAACTGGGGCAATAATGTCTGGCATGGCATGGTTGGCATCTACAAGATTCAGGAAGATTTGGATTTGCGTAATCCGGAGATCCTAAGAGCTATTGAAATCCATACAGTCGGGGCTGGTCAGATGACAGACCTAGATAAAGTTGTCTACGTCGCAGATTATATCGAGCACAATCGTGCCTTTCCAGGAGTGGATGCGGCGCGTGAGATTGCTGAGCTATCGCTCAATAAGGCAGTGGCCTACGAAACAGCTCGTACCGTGGAGCATCTAGCTCATCAGGGATTCCCCATCTATCCCCAAACCCTTGAAACCTATAACGCCTTTGTGCACTATTTGAAAGAGGACTAAATGAACGAAAAAGAATTACTAGAACTAGTCGTGAAAGCGGCTGATGAGAAACGTGCGGAGGATATCCTTGCACTTGACGTACAAGATTTGACCAGCGTGACAGACTACTTTGTTATCACTAGCTCGATGAACAGCCGTCAGTTGGACGCTATCGCAGATAATATCCGTGAAAAAGTAGCGGAAGCAGGCTTTAAAGGCAGTCATGTTGAAGGCGATGCAGCTGGAGGCTGGGTCTTGCTAGACCTCGGTGGTGTCGTTGTGCATATCTTCTCAGAAGAAATGCGTGCCCACTATAACCTAGAGAAGCTATGGCATGAGGCGGAGTCTGTAGATATTTCTGAAGCCTTGGCCTAGTAGATGAACTCAGTTGTAGTCAACTGGGTTTCTTTGCTTATTTTAGAAAATAGATAGAAAGGTAAAGGGCGTCGTGTTTTGTTCATCTCGAAACTGAACACGAGCTAAAAGCTGCGAGAAAAAGAGGAACTTCCTTTGTATCTGATGATACAGCAGAAAGCTTCCTATTTTCTCTTAGCTTTTAACGCTCTTTGTATCTTAATTATGGCAACTTATGAAACCTTTGCGGCGGTCTATGATTCGGTCATGGATGACAGTTTATACGATAAATGGACGGATTTTTCTCTGCGTCATTTCCCTAAGACTAAGGAGAGAAAGAAGCTTTTGGAACTGGCTTGCGGGACAGGTATCCAGTCTGTGCGCTTTTCTCAGGCTGGTTTTGATGTGACTGGATTTGACTTGAGCGCGGATATGCTGAAGATTGCGGAGAAAAGAGCTACTTCAGCCAAGCAAAAAATTGATTTTATTGAAGGCAATATGCTGGACTTATCCAAGGTAGGTCAATACGACCTTGTTACGTGCTACTCGGACTCTATCTGCTACATGCAGGATGAGGTCGAGGTAGGAGACGTCTTTAAGGAAGTGTATAGTGCCCTCAATGAAGATGGAGTTTTCATCTTTGACGTGCATTCAACCTACCAGACGGATGAGGTTTTTCCAGGCTATTCTTATCATGAAAATGCGGAAGATTTTGCCATGCTTTGGGACACCTATGAGGACGAAGCTCCTCACTCCATCGTGCATGAGTTGACTTTCTTTATCAAGGAGGCTGACGGTTCCTTTAGTCGCCACGATGAAGTGCATGAGGAGCGGACCTATGAAGTTTTGACCTATGATATTTTGCTGGAGCAGGCTGGTTTCAAGACCTTCAAACTCTATGCGGACTTTGAGGATAAGGAGCCGACAGAGACAAGTACCCGTTGGTTTTTTGTCGCGCAGAAGTAGGAGAACATCATGACCATCACAGGTATTATCGCGGAGTTCAATCCTTTTCATAATGGGCATAAATACCTGCTGGATCAAGCAGAGGGGCTGAAAATCGTTGCCATGTCTGGAAATTTCATGCAACGAGGAGAGCCGGCTATCGTGGACAAGTGGACACGAACCCAGATGGCGCTTGAAAATGGCGCTGATCTGGTAGTGGAATTGCCCTTTTTAGTCAGTGTTCAGGCGGCAGATTTCTTTGGCCAAGGAGCTGTGGATATCTTGGCTCGGTTGGGGATTGATACTCTAGATTTCGGGACAGAAGAAGTTCTGGATTATCAAAAGATATCTGACTTATACACAGAGCAAGGTGCTGAGATGGAGAAATTTGTGGAAAATCTGCCTGATTCACTATCTTATCCCCAGAAAACCCAAGCTATGTGGAAGGAATTTGCAGGTCTTGATTTTTCTGGCAATATGCCCAATCATGTTCTAGCTTTGGCCTATGCCAAGGCGGTTGCAGGACGCAACATCAAGCTTGAGCCGATTCAGCGTCAGGGAGCGGGTTATCATTCTGTGGACAAGGATGTGGACTTTGCCTCGGCGACAGCCCTCCGTCAGCACCAGAGGGACAAAGATTTCTTAGAACGCTTTATGCCTTCTCTTGACCTCTTTGAGCAGGCCAGTAAGGTGAGTTGGGATGATTATTTTCCCTTGCTCCGCTATCAAATCTTGTCAAATCCAGACCTGACGACCATCTATCAGGTCAATCAAGAAATGGCAGTGCGTATCAAGGATGCCATCAAGATAGCCCAGTCTGTGGAGGAATTGGTCGAGGCAGTTGCGACCAAACGTTACACAAAAGCGCGTGTCAGACGCCTCTTGACTTATATCTTGGTGCAGGCCAGAGAAAGCGACTTGCCAGAAGCCATCCATGTCCTTGGCTTTACTGAAAAAGGCAGACAACATCTCAAGTCTCTGAAAGGGCAGGTCCATCTAGTCAGCCGAATTGGCAAAGAACCTTGGGATACCATGACCCAAAAGGCAGACCAGATATACCGACTAGGCCAGCCAAGTATAGCAGAGCAGAATTTTGGCAGAGTGCCTATCAAAATAGAATTAAACTAAGTCTACTGAAAGGTAGGCTTTTTGAGATTTTTTCGAATAAATAGATAGAAAAGAAAAATCTTGTACAAGTTCCTGACAATTCCTTTCTTTTCGTGTATAATAGTGGAAAAGAGGTAAAACGAGGTATGGTTATGGAAGCAGTTCTTTATTCAACATTCCGAAATCATTTAAAGGACTACATGAAGAAGGTAAATGATGAATTTGAGCCTTTGACGGTGGTCAATAAAAATCCAGATGAGGATATTGTAGTCCTTTCAAAGAGCGAGTGGGATAGTATTCAGGAAACCCTGAGAATCGCTCAAAATAAGGAACTTTCTGACAAGGTCTTGCGAGGAATGGCTCAAGTTCGTGCTGGAAGCACTCAGGTGCATGTGATTGAGGAGTGAGGAATGCTGCTCAAATTTACAGAAGATGCCTGGGCGGATTATTGCTATTGGCAAAACCAAGATAAGAAAACATTAAAAAGGATCAATAAATTAATCAAGGATATTCAACGCGATCCTTTTGTAGGAATGGGGAAACCAGAACCACTCAAGTATGACTATCAAGGAGCTTGGTCGCGGCGCATTGATGCAGAAAATCGCTTGATTTATATAATAGATGGAGATAGCGTGGCTTTCTTGTCCTTCAAAGATCATTACTAAGTCTACTGAAAGGTAGGCTCTTTTGCTTCGTTTTTCGTGGAAATTTAAATTTTTAAAGATTCTTAATTTTACTTGAAAATCTAAGGGATTTCTTCAAAAATTCACACAAAACTCTTCAATTTGGGTTTGTGGAAATCGGTTTTTTATGATAGAATATTAAGGAATGTATGTCATTCGATAAACAATTTAATGAGGTAAAAACATGGAAATCATGACACTTGCGATTGCTGTTTTTGCCGTCATCATTGGTTTAGTCATTGGATATGTCAGCATCTCAGCTAAGATGAAATCATCTCAAGAGGCTGCAGAGTTGATGCTTCTAAATGCTGAACAAGAAGCAACTAATTTACGAGGACAAGCTGAGCGCGAAGCGGATTTATTGCTAAATGAAGCCAAGAGCGAAAGCAAGTCTCTTAAAAAAGAAGCACTATTGGAGGCCAAAGAGGAAGCCAGAAAATACCGTGAAGAAGTGGACGCTGAATTTAAGTCAGAACGTCAGGAGCTCAAGCAAATTGAAAGTCGTTTGACGGAGAGAGCTACGAGCCTTGACCGTAAGGACGACAATTTGACGAACAAAGAAAAAACACTTGAACAAAAAGAACAAAGTATTTCTGATAGAGCAAAAAACCTTGATGCACGTGAAGAGCAATTAGAGGAAGTCGAAAGACAAAAAGAAGCTGAACTTGAACGTATCGGCTCCCTTTCCCAAACTGAGGCTCGAGATATTATCTTGGCTCAGACAGAGGAAAACTTGAGCAAGGAAATTGCTAGCCGCATTCGTGAGGCTGAGCAAGAAGTCAAGGAACGTTCAGACAAGATTGCGAAAGATATCTTGGTTCAGGCTATGCAGCGTATCGCTGGTGACTATGTAGCAGAGTCAACAAACTCAACAGTTCACCTACCAGATGATACCATGAAGGGACGCATTATCGGACGCGAAGGTCGAAATATTCGTACCTTTGAAAGTTTGACAGGGGTCGATGTGATTATCGACGATACACCGGAAGTGGTGACCTTGTCAGGATTTGATCCGATTCGTCGTGAAATTGCTCGTATGACTATGGAAATGTTGCTCAAAGATGGCCGTATCCACCCAGCTCGTATCGAGGAGTTGGTTGAGAAAAACCGTCAAGAGATTGACAATAAAATCCGTGAATATGGTGAGGCTGCTGCTTACGAGATTGGTGCGCCAAACCTTCATCCAGACTTGATGAAGATCATGGGACGCTTGCAGTTCCGTACTTCATATGGACAAAATGTCTTGCGTCATTCGATTGAAGTTGCTAAGTTATCTGGTATCATCGCGAGTGAACTTGGTGAAAATGCAGCTCTTGCCCGTCGTGCTGGATTCCTTCATGACATCGGAAAAGCTATTGACCGCGAGGTTGAAGGTAGCCACGTTGAGATTGGTACGGAGTTGGCTCGTAAGTACAAGGAACACCCAGTTGTGGTGAATACCATTGCTAGCCACCACGGCGATGTCGAAGCCGAAAGCGTCATTGCAGTGATCGTTGCTGCAGCAGATGCCTTGAGTGCAGCGCGTCCAGGTGCTCGTAGCGAGTCTCTTGAAAGCTACATCAAGCGTCTCCATGATTTGGAAGAAATCGCAAATGGCTTTGAAGGAGTGCAAAATAGCTTTGCCCTTCAAGCAGGGCGTGAAATCCGTATCATGGTTAATCCAGGACAAATCAAAGACGACAAAGTCACAATCTTGGCTCACAAAGTTCGTGAGAAAATTGAAAACAATCTCGATTACCCAGGAAATATCAAGGTAACCGTGATTCGCGAACTTCGTGCAGTAGATTATGCTAAATAAATAAGAAAGAGCAGTTGAAAAATTACTGCTTTTTTGTTACACTAGATAGAAAGACTGTAGAAGGATAACTGACACTATCATCAGTATCCGAGAGAAATTTTACTTTATTTCACAGACTAACTAAAGGAGACATAATGGCAGACCGAGGCTTGCTAATCGTTTTTTCTGGTCCTTCAGGAGTTGGGAAAGGAACGGTTAGAAGAGAGATTTTTGAGAGTTCTGAGAATCAATTTCAATACTCTGTATCGATGACGACGCGTGCGCAACGTCCTGGTGAAGTGGATGGAGTGGACTATTTCTTCCGTACTCGTGAAGAGTTTGAAGAGCTGATCCGTCAAGGTCAGATGTTGGAATATGCAGAATATGTCGGTAACTACTATGGAACTCCTCTGACCTATGTCAATGAAACTCTGGACAAGGGAATCGATGTCTTTCTTGAGATTGAAGTCCAAGGAGCCCTTCAGGTTAAGAAAAAGGTTCCAGATGCTGTCTTTATCTTTCTAACGCCACCAGATTTGGATGAATTGCAAGATCGTTTGGTAGGTCGTGGAACAGATAGCGCTGAAGTGATTGCCCAACGAATCGAAAAAGCCAAGGAAGAAATTGCTCTCATGCGTGAGTATGATTATGCCATTGTCAACGATCAGGTGCCCCTCGCTGCTGAACGTGTCAAGCGTGTGATCGAAGCAGAGCACTTCCGTGTGGACCGTGTCATTGGTCACTACCAGGAGATGTTGCCAAAATCTCCAACTACTCGATAAACTATAGGAAACAGGTACAAGCAAATGATGTTAAAACCCTCTATTGATACCTTGCTAGACAAGGTACCATCAAAATATTCACTCGTAATCTTGGAAGCAAAACGCGCCCACGAACTAGAAGCCGGTGCGCCAGCAACTCAAGAGTTTAAGTCTGAAAAATCAACTCTTCGCGCTTTGGAAGAAATCGAGTCTGGAAATGTAACCATTCACCCAGATCCAGAAGGAAAACGTGAAGCGGTTCGTCTCCGTATCGAAGAAGAAAAACGCCGCAAAGAAGAAGAAGAAAAGAAAATCAAAGAGCAAATTGCTAAAGAAAAAGAAGATGGTGAAAAAATTTAAGGTTGGGGGGACTCAATCTTATTTTTTCTATTGCAAGAATATACTGACAAGAAGGAGGTGAGAAGATGGCTATTGCAAAGATTATCGTGGATGTTCCCCTGATGCAGACGGACCAGCCTTACAGTTACAAGGTCCCTGAGGAATTTGTAGACATGCTGGAAGTCGGTATGCGGGTCCATGTCCCCTTCGGCAAGGGTAATCGTTTGATCCAAGGGATTGTGCTAGATTTGGAGTTCCAGTCAGATGAGGAAGAAGCTGATCAGGACTTGAAGGAGATTGCAGAGGTGCTAGACTTTTCTCCCGTCTTGACTCAAGAGCAACTCTGGCTGGCTGAGGAGTTACGCAAGTCTGTCTTTTCTTATAAAATCTCCATCCTAAAAGCCATGTTGCCTGGATTTTTAAACTCCAGTTATGATAAGATTCTCTATCCTCTGGAAGGTCTGAGTCAGGCAGACCGAGAGCGTCTGTTTGGTTCAGAAGATTCGCTAGCCTTTTCTTCTCTAGACCTTGCCAAGCAGGCAGAAATGATGCGCTTGACTAGAAAAGGTCTGCTCCGCTTAGAATACCAGGCAGTCGATCAAAAGAAGGTCAAGACCCAGTCTTGGTATGAGGTTGATGATACTCGACTAGAGCAGATTGAGATTTCTGCGCGTGCTAAGAAAAAGGCAGAGCTGAGAGACTATCTGCTGTCTCATCCTGAAAGTGCTCCCCTGGCTAGCTTGTTAGAGTCTTATTCGCGGGAGCAAGTCAACTTTTTTGTGGAACAAGAAGCTCTAACCCTAGTCCAAAAGGAAGTGCAACGCTCAGCTGTTTATTTTGAAGGCATTGAAGCCAGCCAACCTTTGGAATTGAATCCAGAACAAAGACAGGCGCGTGATGCCGTTGTCAGTGCTATTGGCAGTCAACAGCCTCCTTTCCTCCTTCAAGGGATTACAGGAAGTGGGAAAACAGAGGTTTACTTACAGATCATCCAAGGGGCCTTGGACAAGGGCAAGACAGCCATTTTGCTGGTGCCTGAGATTTCCCTGACGCCACAGATGACGGAACGTTTCATTGCTCGTTTCGGTGAGAAAGTAGCCATTCTTCACTCAGGCCTATCCAATGGTGAGAAGTACGACGAATGGCGCAAGGTCGAACGCGGCGATGCCCAAGTTGTTGTTGGTGCTCGATCAGCTATCTTTGCTCCTTTGAAAAATCTAGGTGTCATGATTATCGATGAAGAGCATGAAGCCAGCTACAAACAAGACAGCAATCCCCGTTATCATGCTAGAGAGGTCGCCATTCTACGGGACCAGTACAATCAAGCAGCCCTGGTCCTCGGCTCGGCGACACCGAGCTTAGAGAGCCGTGCGCGGGCTGGAAAAGGTGTCTATCAACACTTACGTCTGACCCAACGGGCCAATCCTTTAGCCACTATTCCTGAAGTTCAAGTGATTGACTTTCGTGACTATATCGGGCAGAATGAGACGTCAAACTTTACCCCTCCTTTGCTGGAAGCCATTCAAGACCGTTTGGCTAAAAAAGAGCAGGTAGTCCTCATGCTCAACCGTCGGGGTTATTCTAGCTTTGTTATGTGTCGAGAGTGTGGGACGGTAGATAGCTGCCCCAACTGTGACATTTCTCTGACTCTCCACATGGATACCAAGACCATGAACTGCCATTACTGTGGCTTTTCCAAGGGAATTCCTCATGTCTGTCCCAACTGTCAGAGTCGCAGCATTCGCTACTACGGGACGGGGACTCAGAAAGCCTATGATGAGCTAGCAGAGCTCTTTCCTCAGGCTCGCATTCTGCGGATGGATGTGGATACGACTCGCAAGAAAGGTAGTCACCAAGCTCTTCTTGAACAGTTTGGCCGAGGGGAAGCAGATATCTTGCTGGGAACTCAGATGATTGCCAAGGGCTTGGATTTTCCAAATGTGACCCTAGTCGGAGTCCTCAATGCGGATACAGCCCTAAACTTGCCTGATTTCCGTTCCTCTGAGAGAACCTTCCAACTCTTAACTCAGGTGGCAGGCCGTGCAGGTCGTGCAGAAAAGGCTGGGCAGGTCTTGATCCAGTCATACAATCCTGAGCACTATGCCATTCGATTTGCCAAAGACCAAGACTACGAAGGCTTTTACGCTTATGAAATGAGTATCAGACGCCAACTTGGCTACCCACCTTATTATTTCACCATTGGGATTACCCTCTCTCACAAGAAAGAAGAAGAGGTTGTCAAACGTGCCTATGAAGTCATGGGAATTTTACGTTCAGGTTTATCGGAAACTAG
The DNA here is from genome assembly GCF_023109195.1 of Streptococcus oralis. GTDB lineage: Bacteria > Bacillota > Bacilli > Lactobacillales > Streptococcaceae > Streptococcus > Streptococcus oralis_BV. The sequence goes on along the minus strand of NZ_JALDUB010000001.1, from coordinate 1,096,430 downwards.
TAAAATCCTTGGACCAACGCCAAAACCCATCGCCCGTACTCACAACCTTTATCATTACCAGATTTTGATTAAATACCGTTTAGAAGATGAACTAGGACCAACCCTCAATCGAGTTTTGGCCTTGACTCAAGAACGAGAAAATAGCGAGCTTCGTCTCAGCATTGACCACGAACCGCAGCAATTTTTATAAGAAGGAGAAGAAATGACAAAACTAATCTTTATGGGGACACCTGAATTTTCAGCGACAGTTTTGAAGGGCTTGTTATCAGATGATCGTTACGAGATTCTAGCTGTTGTGACCCAGCCAGACCGCGCTGTCGGCCGTAAAAAAGTGATCCAAGAAACCCCGGTTAAGCAGGCTGCCAAAGAAGCAGGCCTTCCCATCTACCAACCTGAAAAATTATCTGGGAGTCCAGAGATGGAAGACATTATGAAGCTAGGGGCGGATGGGATTATCACTGCTGCTTTTGGGCAGTTTCTCCCAAGTAAACTCCTTGATAGCATGGACTTTGCGGTCAACGTTCACGCATCCCTCCTTCCCAAACACCGTGGTGGCGCGCCCATTCATTATGCCTTGATTAAAGGGGATGAGGAAGCTGGTGTGACCATTATGGAGATGGTTAAGGAAATGGATGCAGGAGATATGATTTCCCGCCGTAGTATTCCTATCACAGATGAGGACAATGTCGGCACCTTGTTTGAAAAATTAGCGCTTGTTGGTCGTGACTTGCTATTGGATACCCTGCCTGCCTATATTGCCGGGGAGATCAAACCTGTGCCTCAGGACCCAAGCCAGGTCACTTTCTCGCCAAATATCAAGCCAGAGGAAGAAAAGTTGGACTGGAATAAGACTAACCGTCAACTCTTCAACCAAATACGTGGCATGAATCCATGGCCTGTTGCTCACACTTTTCTCAAGGGTGATCGCTTTAAGATTTATGAAGCCCTGCCAGTAGAAGGTCAGGGAGCTCCAGGCGAGATCCTGTCTATTGGCAAGAAGGAATTGATTGTCGCAACGGCTGAAGGAGCTCTGTCTCTCAAGCAAGTGCAGCCAGCTGGGAAACCTAAGATGGACATTTCTTCCTTCCTCAACGGAGTCGGACGGACATTGACTGTAGGAGAACGATTTGGTGACTAAAGTAGAAACGGCTAGAAGTCTAGCTCTAGCAGTGCTAGAGGATGTTTTGGTTAACCAAGCATATTCCAATATTGCCTTAAATAAACACCTCAAGGGCACTCAAATCTCAGTAGCAGATAAGGGTTTGGTGACAGAGATTGTCTACGGTACGGTAGCCCGAAAACTGACTCTGGAATGGTACCTGTCCCACTTTATCGAAGACCGGGATAAGCTAGATAACTGGCTCTATATTCTGCTCCTCCTGAGCGCTTACCAACTTCGGTATCTGGATAAGATTCCTAATCACGCTGTTGTTAATGAAGCAGTGGAACTAGCCAAAGCGCGTAAAAAAGGCAGTGAAAAATTAGTCAACGCCGTCCTTCGTCGTATTTTGCGAGAAGGCTGGCCAGACATTGACAGTATCAAACGCAAAAACAAGCGTGATTCCATTGCTTATTCTCTCCCAGTTTGGCTAGTATCTAAGCTCAAGGAAGAGTACGGTGAAGAGAGAGCACAAGCCATCTTTAAAAGTCTCTTGGTGCGCAACAAAGCTAGCATACGGGTGACCAACTTGAGCCGAAAAGAGGAAATCAAAGCTTTGTTAGAGGCGACCGATTCCCCTTTAGCGGCCACTGGTCTGGTCAAGGAGCAAGGCCACTTTGCAGGACATGATTTGTTCGCAGAAGGGGCTATAACCATCCAAGACGAGTCCAGTCAACTGGTTGCTCCGACTCTTGATCTACAAGGTGATGAACAGGTCCTGGATGCCTGTGCGGCTCCTGGTGGGAAAACAGCCCATATGGCTTCTTACCTCACATCTGGTAAGGTGACGGCTTTGGATCTTTATGATCATAAGTTGGACTTGATCCAAGAAAATGCGGAGCGTCTGGGTGTGGCAGATCGAGTGCAAACGCAAAAATTGGATGCCAGAAAGGTGCATGAGTTTTTCGGTCGGGACTCTTTTGATAAGATTTTAGTAGATGCTCCCTGTTCTGGAATTGGACTTTTACGTCGCAAACCAGACATCAAATACAATAAAGAAACATCAGATTTCACATCATTACAGGAAATTCAGCTGGAAATATTAGGTAGTGTTTGTCAAACGCTACGAAAAGGTGGTATAATAACTTATAGTACCTGTACTATTGTCTCTGAGGAGAACTTTCAAGTCGTTGAGGCGTTTTTAGAAAGTCATCCCGAGTTCGAGCAGGTTAAACTAGAACACGAATGTAAAGATATCTTGAAAGATGGCTGCATCCTGATTACTCCTGAATTGTATGGAAGTGATGGATTCTTTATTAGCCAATTTCGCAAGATATCAGAATAGGAAGGAACTGACACAATGGAAATAGCATTATTAACAGATGTTGGTCAGAAACGGACAAATAATCAGGACTATGTCAATCACTTTGTCAACCGAGCAGGACGCACTATGATCATCTTGGCTGACGGGATGGGAGGACACCGTGCAGGAAATATCGCTAGTGAGATGGCGGTAACAGACCTTGGTGTGGCTTGGGTGGATACCCAAATTGACTCAGTCAATGAAGTTCGTGAGTGGTTTGCCCACTACCTGGAGATTGAAAATCAAAAAATTCATCAACTAGGTCAGGACGAAGCTTACAGAGGCATGGGAACAACGCTAGAAGCTGTTGCTTTTATTGACAACCAAGCCATCTATGCTCACATTGGAGATTCTCGTATCGGTTTGATTCGTGGAGAAGAATACCACCAGTTGACGAGTGACCATTCCTTGGTCAACGAATTGCTCAAGGCTGGTCAATTGACTCCAGAAGAAGCAGAAACTCACCCTCAAAAGAATATCATCACCCAGTCTATCGGACAAAAAGATGAAATTCAGCCAGATTTTGGGATGATTACACTGGAGTCAGGAGATTATCTCTTGCTCAATAGTGATGGTTTGACCAATATGATTTCGGCAAGTGAGATTTATGATATCGTAACTAGCGATATTTCCCTAGCAGACAAGGCGGCAACCCTCATTCGTTTTGCTAACAATGCAGGAGGTTTAGACAACATTACGGTTGCCCTTGTTTACATGAACGAGGAGGCAGCAGAATGATCCAAATCGGCAAGATTTTTGCCGGGCGGTATCGGATTGTCAAGCAGATTGGTCGAGGAGGCATGGCAGATGTTTACTTGGCCAAGGATTTGATCCTAGACGGGGAAGAAGTGGCAGTGAAGGTCCTGAGGACCAACTACCAGACGGACCCGATTGCTGTGGCACGTTTCCAGCGTGAAGCGAGGGCCATGGCGGATCTGGACCATCCTCATATCGTTCGGATAACAGATATTGGTGAGGAAGATGGTCAACAGTACCTAGCTATGGAATACGTAGCAGGCCTTGACCTCAAGCGTTATATTAAAGAACACTATCCTCTTTCAAATGAAGAAGCGGTTCGGATTATGGGGCAAATCCTCTTGGCCATGCGCTTAGCCCATACTCGAGGAATCGTTCACCGGGATTTGAAACCTCAAAATATCCTCTTGACACCTGACGGCACAGCTAAGGTCACGGACTTTGGGATTGCCGTAGCCTTTGCGGAGACCAGTCTGACCCAGACAAACTCAATGTTAGGCTCTGTTCATTATTTGTCACCTGAGCAAGCGCGTGGTTCTAAAGCGACCTTCCAGAGTGATATCTATGCAATGGGGATTATCTTCTATGAGATGCTGACGGGACATATCCCTTATGATGGGGATAGTGCGGTTACGATTGCCCTCCAGCATTTCCAGAAACCACTTCCGTCCGTCATAGCTGAAAATCCATCTGTCCCTCAGGCTTTAGAAAATGTTGTCATTAAGGCAACTGCTAAGAAGCTGTCAGATCGTTATCAGTCTGTTTCGGAAATGTATGTAGACTTGTCAACTAGCTTGTCTTATAATCGTCGGAATGAACCGAAACTGGTCTTTGACGATGCGAGTAAGGCAGACACTAAGACTTTACCTAAAGTTCCACAAAGTACACTGACATCGATTCCTAAAGCTCCGGCGCAGGAAGAACGCCCTCAGCCAAAGAAACCAACTCAACCGGTCGCAGAGCCGGCTCCAGCGCCAAAGCCAGCCAAGAAACGAAAGTTTAAGGCTCGCTATATGATTCTTTTGGCCAGTCTTCTATTGGTTGCAGCCTCTTTGGTCTGGATTTTGTCAAGAACACCTGCAACAATTGCCATTCCTGACGTAGCTGGACAAACCGTTGCAGAGGCCAAAGAAGCACTCAAAAAATCCAAGTTTGAAGCTGGTGAAGAGAAATCGGAGGCTAGTGATACAGTAGCGGAAGGACGTGTTATTCGAACGGATCCAGAAGCTGGTAGCGGCCGAAAAGAAGGGACCAAGGTCAATTTGATTGTTTCTTCTGGTAAGCAATCCTTCCAATTGAGCAATTACGTCGGACGCAAGTATACGGATGTTGTAGCTGAACTCAAGGAGAAGAAGGTTCCTGAAAATCTAATCAAGATGGAAGAGGAAGAATCTAATGAAAGCGAACCTGGAATCGTCCTCAGACAGACCCCTGCTTCGGGTTCGACCTATGATCTCTCAAAAGCCACTACGATTACCTTAACAGTGGCTAAGAAGGTGACTAGTGTCAGCATGCCGAACTACATCGGTTCAAGTCTCGAGTTTACAAAGAATAACTTGACTCAGATTGTCGGTGTGAAGGAAGCAAATATTGAGGTTGTAGAAGTATCGACTGCTCCTGAAGGAACGGCAGAAGGAACTGTTGTAAGTCAAACGCCAAGAGCAGGAGAACAGGTTGATCTTGCAAGTACGCGTATCAAACTTTCCATCTACAAACCAAAAACACCACCGTCAACTTCATCCTCTAACCCTGCCCAACGTGGGAACCAGGGTTCTCCTACAAGTCCAAACCAGGGGAACCAACAAGGAAATCAACAAGGGAATACTCCTTCTAGCAGTTCATCTAATAGTGAAGGAACTCACGAAAGTTCTCGAGATTAAACGAATCTTTGTCATGATTTCATGACAAAGATTTTTTTTCACAAGATTTTGTGATAAAATATAGGAAGTAGAAAAAAGGAGGAGAAAATGGACGAATCGAGAGAGTTGAATGCCGTCATTGATGTGATTATGCTAGCAGGAACCATTCTCCTGAAAAGTGGCTCAGAGATTCATCGGGTTGAGGATACTATGATCCGTATTGCCCATTCGCAGGGAATAATGGATTGCAATGTTCTTGCCATGCCCGCAGCTATTTTCTTTTCTATTGAAAATACCAATATTTCTCGGATGAAACGGGTAACCTCATCCTCTTATAACATTGAAAAAGTCTGTGATGTCAACCAAGTATCACGGGAGCTTGTGGGCGGTAAAATCAATCTTTCGACAGCCTTTAAAAAGCTGAAAGAAATCGGCAATCAAGCCCTTCCTTATACCAAGTTCCAAGTAACCGTAGCAGCGACCCTCAGTGCCCCTTTCTTCTCGATTATGTTTGGGGGAAATGTCTATGACGCATTTGGTGCTGCCATTGCGACCTTATTTGGGTTTGCCTTCTCTCTCTATGTCGAGAAGTTTATCCGAATTCCTTTTGTAACAGCCTTTGCGGGTGCCTTTGTTTTCGGATTAATTGCCCAGTTCTGGGCCCGCTATACAGGATTTCCTTCGACAGCAGACCTGATTATAGCAGGAGCGGTCATGCCCTTTGTTCCAGGGATTGCTCTGACAAATGCGGTACGGGATATCATGACCAACCATATCAACTCTGGTATGAGCAAGATGTTTGAATCTTTGCTCATTACCCTCGCTTTAGGGGCAGGCACCTCTGTCGCCCTGGTTTTGATGACATAAGATGACTCTAACAAGTATTTTGCTCCAAGCAGTGGCGAGTTTACTCGCCATTATCACCTTTCTAATCGTACTGAATGTTCAACGCTCCATGCTCCTACCTGGTGGTGTTTTGGGAATGGGCGTTTGGCTCCTCTATCTCGTGCTCAAAGAACCAACCAATGTTATTGTCGCGACCTTTATCGCAGCAGTAATTGGCTCTTGCATCAGTCAGATTTTAAGTATTGTCTATAAGACACCAGCGGTGGTCTTTGTCTTGGCCATTCTTGCCCCCTTGGTGCCGGGTTATTTATCCTATCGAACGACAGCTTTCTTTGTGACAGGCGATTACAGCCATGCTATTGCCAGCGCGACTTTGGTGGTTATGTTAGCTCTTGTTATTTCTATTGGAATGGCAAGTGGAACAGTAATTCTAAAGCTTTATTACTATATCCGAAAACAACGAGGAATTTCTTCCTAATGCAGTAAAAGCAAAGACTTGATTTGTTGAATCAAGTCTTTTTTCTCTCTTTTGTCCCTATTTGTGATAAAATAGAATGAAACGATTTTTTACAATGAATGAAAAAACAGAGGTAAATATGACAATCGGTATTGATAAGATTGGTTTTGCGACCAGTCAATATGTCTTGAAATTACAAGACTTAGCAGAAGTGAGGGGAGTTGACCCCGAAAAATTTAGCAAGGGACTCTTGTTAAATGAAATTAGTATTGCGCCACTGACTGAGGACATTGTTACCTTGGCAGCTAGTGCAAGCAACTCTATCCTCACAGATAAAGAAAAAGAAGAAATCGACATGGTCATTGTGGCGACCGAGTCAGGAATTGACCAGAGTAAGGCAGCGGCAGTCTTTGTTCATGGCCTATTAGGCATTCAGCCTTTCGCCCGTAGCTTTGAAATCAAAGAAGCCTGCTATGGAGCGACAGCTGCCCTTCATTATGCTAAATTGCATGTGGAAAATTCTCCAGAGTCTAAGGTTTTGGTCATTGCCAGTGATATTGCCAAGTATGGTGTAGGAACTCCAGGTGAACCAACTCAGGGTGCTGGAAGTGTAGCGATGCTAATCACCCAGAATCCGCGCATCATGGCCTTTAACAATGATAATGTTGCTCAAACGCGCGACATCATGGATTTCTGGCGTCCAAATTATTCAACGACTCCTTATGTCAATGGTGTTTATTCAACCCAGCAGTATCTGGACAGTCTCACGACAACTTGGGATGAATACAAGAAGCGCTACGATTGGACTATGGATGACTTTGTGGCTATCTGCTTCCACTTGCCTTATCCTAAGTTGGCCCTAAAAGGCTTGCGCAAGATGATGGACAAAACTTTGTCTAAAGAAAAACAGGATAGTTTGCAAGAAAATTTTGATAAGTCCATCCTCTACAGTCAGATGATTGGGAATATCTACACAGGTTCCCTCTTCCTCGGCCTTCTCTCTCTTTTGGAAAATGCAGAGACTTTGAAGGCTGGAGATAAAATTGCCCTCTACAGTTACGGAAGTGGGGCGGTTTCAGAGTTCTTTAGTGGAGAGCTGGTCGAAGACTATGAAGCTTACCTTGATAAGGACCGCTTGAGCAAACTCAAGCAACGTACAGCATTGTCAGTTGCAGACTATGAAAAAGTCTTCTTCGAAGAATTGCAGTTGGATGAGTCTGGCTCAGCTCAATTTGCAGCTTATGAACATCAAGACTATGCCTTGGTGGAGATTGTCGACCACCAACGCCGCTATAGCAAGGTTGAGAAATAATGAAGATAAGTTGGAATGGATTTTCTAAAAAATCATACCATGAGCGCCTTGAGTTATTGCGAGCTCAGGCGCTCCTTAGTCCTGAAAAGCAAACGAGTCTGGAGCAGGATGAACAAGTCAGCTTGGCTATTGCAGACCAGCTGAGTGAAAATGTGGTAGGAACTTTTTCTCTGCCTTATTCGATCATTCCAGAACTTTTGGTGAATGGTCAGGACTACACAGTTCCCTATGTGACAGAAGAACCGTCCGTGGTTGCTGCGGCTAGCTATGCCAGCAAAATCATCAAGCGAGCAGGTGGCTTTACTGCTCAAGTACATGAGCGCCAGATGATCGGTCAGGTAGCCCTTTATCAAGTTGTTGAACCTGAACAAGCGCAAGAGAAGATTGCCAGCAAGAAAGCTGAACTCTTGGAACTTGCCAATCAAGCCTATCCTTCTATCGTCAAACGTGGAGGTGGGGCGCGTGATTTGCATGTAGAGCAGATCAAAGGTGAAACGAATTTTCTCGTTGTTTATCTTCATGCCGATACCCAGGAAGCCATGGGAGCCAATATGCTCAACACCATGCTGGAAGCTTTGAAACCAGTCTTAGAAGAACTCAGTCAGGGACAGAGCCTTATGGGGATCTTGTCCAACTACGCGACCGATTCTCTGGTGACTGCAAGCTGTCGTATCGCCTTTCGCTACTTGAGCCGACAAAAGGATGAATCCAGAGAAATAGCAGAGAAAATAGCCTTGGCTAGCCAGTTTGCGCAGGCTGATCCCTACCGAGCGGCTACCCATAATAAAGGGATTTTTAATGGTATTGATGCCATTTTGATTGCCACTGGTAATGACTGGCGTGCCATCGAAGCTGGAGCCCATGCCTTTGCCAGTCGAGATGGACGCTATCAAGGTCTTAGTCAATGGACGCTGGACACGGAAAGAGAAGAATTGGTTGGTGAGATGACACTACCCATGCCAGTAGCTACTAAGGGTGGCTCTATCGGACTCAACCCACGTGTAGCCCTCAGTCATGAACTACTAGGAAATCCTTCTGCCAAGGAATTAGCTCAGATTATCGTGTCCATCGGTCTTGCCCAAAACTTTGCGGCTCTAAAAGCCTTGGTGAGTACGGGCATCCAGCAAGGCCACATGAAATTGCAGGCCAAATCCTTAGCTCTCCTAGCTGGTGCTAGTGAGTCCGAGGTAGCTCCCCTCGTTGAGCGCCTCATCGCAGATAAAACCTTTAACTTAGAGACAGCCCAGCGCTATCTTGAAAACTTAAGATCATAAAAAACTCAGACGAATTCGTCTGAGTTTTTTGTACTTAAATACTTTTTCCAGGTAATAGGGTGACTGGTAAGAAGTAACCAGTTGTCGCGACCTCTTTGCCTTCAATCTTCTGCAAGAGGAGATCGACAGTGAGTTGGGCAATCTCTTTCATAGGTTGCTTAATCGTTGTCAGGTGAGGATAGTAGTTCTCAATAAAGTAAGTCCCATCATAGCCGATGACCTTGAGCTCATCAGGAACAGAGATACCTAGTTCCTGAGCGATTTTGATCACCAGAATAGCTGTCAGATCATCTGAAGCAAAGATAGCATCTGGTTTCTGATGAGTCAAGATATTCTTGATTTCCATTTCCTTTCTGACGGGAGAAAAGTCACTCGAAACATTGATAATAGGTGCTTTCGGGAGAACAGAGGCAAATCCAGCATGGCGCAGTCCAGTAGGTGAATTCGAGTTATCATTTCCTGTAATCATGATGATAGACTGGGCGCCTGTTTTGACCAAAGTCTGGGCGGCGAGGACCCCGCCACCGTAGTTATCAGAGGAGACGACAGGGATGTCTGGAGACAAGTTTCGGTCAAAGGAAATGATCGGTGCTGTCACACGATTGTAGTCTTCGATTCCCAAGTTGTGACTTCCAGAAATGATACCATCGACCTGGTTGGCCTCCAGCATTTCAATGTACTCTCGTTCTTTTTCAGAGTCGTGTTCGCTGTTACAGATGATGGTCTTGTAGCCATTTTTGAAGAGCTGGTGTTCCAACTTGTCGATCAACTCCGCATAAAAGACATGACTGATGTTAGGAAAAATAAGTCCAATTAACTTGGCAGATTTTCCTTGGAGACTTCGAGCCAGATTGTTGGGCTTGTAGCCTAGTTCTCGCATGGCTTCATTAACCTTTTGAATGGTTTTCTCAGATAGATAACCCTTTTTATTGATGACCCGTGAGACGGTAGTAGGGCTGACGCCTGCAAGTTTTGCGACATCAGTTAGTTTTGCGACCATAATCTAATTCATAGTAAGTTCCGGTTGGATTTCCAGATTTGATGAGGATCCCATTTTGGTCCGCATGTGGGAAGACACGACCAGAAAATACTTTTTCTCCTTTATTGATGAAAATTTCAAAGACTGACTTGTCGATGAAGATAGTGGCAGTAGTAGCTTGGTTATTGATAGGGCAAGAACGAGTTGTACCAAATTCTTGGGCATACTGCTCACCAGCCTGACTACGATCTACTGTCACTTGACCGTTTACAAGGTCAAAGTTGATGGAAAGTCCCTTGCCTTCTTGATCAGCAAGTAAGATAATCTCGCTCTGGCTATTGGCCTCCAAGTTGAGCTCGAGTTCATAGGTGTTGTTGGTTTGAGTACGATTTGAGAAGACCTCTTCAGAAGAACGAAGTTCTTTGATAGCTGCGATAGGGTATTGGTAGAGTTTACCATCTTTGATGGTCAGTTCCTTAACCAGTGAGAGGGCACCTTGATAATCAAATCGATCAGATGGGTAGGCTACATCTGGTAACCCAAGCCAACTTACTGCTAGTGCACGTCCGTCAGGAGCGTTGAAGGCTTGAGTTGCATAGGCTTCGAAACCATAGTCTAGATTATGAAGTTGAGACACATCTACCATTTTAGCGTTTTTAGGATCAAAGGAAACCCCGATTTTGTACATATTTGGAAAGATATTATCGTAGTCTAGAACTTTTTTATCCAATCCTTGTGGACAGTAGAGAAGGACAGGTTGCTCCCCTACAAAGACCAGATTTGGGCATTCCATCATGTAGGCAGTGCGATCGTTAGCGAAGTCAAGGTCGCCAACTGCTTGCCAGTTTGTGTAGTCGTTGTCAACAGCCTTGTAGAGACGGACGAAGCCTTTTTTCTCCAAATCCTGTCCACCGACGATAGCATAGTATTGACCTTTGAAGTTAAAAATTTGCGGGTCGCGGAAGTGGTCAGTAGAGTCAGATGGTTGGCCAATCAAGATTTTGTCAATTTTCGTAATCTTACCATCTTTATCCATCAAAGCACCAATCTGGTAAGGGTGACGAATCCAGTTTTCATCACGGACATTTCCTGTATAAAACAAGAACAAGTTATCGCCAAATTGCATGGCAGAACCAGAGTAGGCACCGTGACTATCCAATGGAGTATCTGGCAAAACTTTGACTCCAGTTTCTGTGAAGTGCACTAAATCATCACTTTCTAGCTGTGCCCAAGATTTTAAACCGTGGGCTGCACCAAAGGGGAAGTTTTGGTAAAAGAGGATCCACTTGCCATCAAAGTAAGAAAAGCCATTTGGGTCGTTGAGAAGTCCTGTTTTTGGCTCAACATGGTAATGAGTATGCCAGGGAGATTGTGCCATCTTTTCCTTTATATGTTGAATTTCTTCTTGCGTCCAATCTTCATAGGGTCTATAACGACGCTCAGTTGTCCATTCCATTTTATCTTTCCTCCATAAGTTCTATTCTATTATTAATAGTAAACGTTTTCGGCAAAAAAAGCAAGTCTTTTATGTTAAAAAAAAGAAAAATATGTCAAACGGTTGCCATAAATCAAGCAAAGGAAATCTAACAAATTTTCACGAAAAAATGAAAGAAAATGTAAATAAAAACCTTGATTCCTCAAGGTTAAAGATATTTTTTTGAGGAAAAAGAGAATTTCCATCAAAAACGAGCAAAAATAATCAGAGAAAAAAGAAAGGAAATAAATAATCCTGCAAAACGCTTGACATATTTTGGAAACATGATAAAATAATAGTCGTAGGGCGGATAAAATCGCTTTCAAACACTTTACAAAATTTTATATAAGGAGATTTTTGCAAATGAACAATCAGGATATTGCAAAAAAAGTCATCGAAGCCCTTGGTGGACGTGAAAATGTCAACAGTGTAGCCCACTGCGCGACTCGTCTACGTGTCATGGTCAAAGATGAAGGAAAAATCAAGAAGGAAGTGATTGAGAACTTGGATAAAGTTCAAGGGGCTTTCTTTAACTCAGGCCAATACCAAATCATCTTTGGGACTGGTACAGTAAACAAGATGTACGACGAAGTGGTTGCACTTGGTTTACCAACATCTTCTAAAGAAGATATGAAAGCAGAAGCTGCTAAACAAGGAAACTGGTTCCAACGTGCTATCCGTACTTTCGGTGACGTCTTTGTACCAATCATTCCAGTTATCGTAGCGACAGGTCTCTTCATGGGTCTTCGTGGTCTCTTGAACGCTCTTGGAATCACACTTCCAGAAGATGTTACCATTTACAGCCAAATCCTCACAGATACAGCCTTCATCATCTTGCCAGGTTTGGTTGTATGGTCAACCTTCCGCGTATTCGGTGGTAACCCAGCCGTTGGTATCGTCCTTGGTATGATGCTCGTATCTGACTCACTTCCAAATGCCTGGGCTGTTGCTTCTGGTGGTGAAGTAACTGCAATGCAGTTCTTCGGATTTATCCCAGTTGTAGGTTTGCAAGGTTCAGTTCTTCCAGCCTTCATCATCGGGGTTGTCGGAGCTAAATTTGAAAAAGCTGTTCGTAAAGTTGTTCCAGATGTACTTGACCTCTTGGTAACACCGTTCGTAACACTCCTTGTAATGTCAATCCTTGGATTGTTTGTTATCGGACCAGTCTTCCACGTTGTTGAAAGTTACATCCTCATTGGAACAAAAGCTATTCTTAACTTGCCATTCGGACTTGGTGGTTTCTTGATTGGTGGAGTTCACCAATTAATCGTCGTATCAGGTGTTCATCACATCTTCAACTTGCTTGAAGTTCAATTGCTTGCTGCTGACCATGCTAACCCATTCAACGCCATCATCACTGCAGCGATGACAGCTCAAGGGGCTGCGACAGTAGCCGTTGGTGTGAAAACTAAAAATCCTAAACTTAAAACACTTGCTTTCCCAGCTGCTCTTTCTGCCTTCCTAGGTATTACTGAGCCTGCTATCTTCGGGGTTAACTTGCGTTTCCGTAAACCATTCTTCCTTTCATTGATTGCTGGTGCAATCGGTGGTGGATTGGCATCTATCCTTGGACTTGCTGGTACTGGTAATGGTATCACAGTCATCCCTGGTACAATGCTTTACATTGGTAACGGACAACTTCTACAATACCTTCTTATGGTAGCTGTATCATTTGTACTTGGTTTTGCTCTTACTTACATGTTTGGTTACGAAGATGAAGTAGAAGAAGTTTCAGGAGCAATTTCTGAAGCTGAAACTGACCGTTTAACAGAAGAAGCAGTAACTGGTACTGTGGTTTCACCTAGCGAAGGTGTTATCCAAACACCAATCGTTGGTGACGTTGTTGCTCTTTCAAATGTGAATGACCCAGTATTCTCAAGTGGAGCTATGGGACAAGGTATCGCCGTGAAACCTAGCCAAGATGTTGTTTATGCACCAGCTGATGCTGAAGTAACAATCGTCTTCCCAACTGGCCATGCTTATGGATTGAGAACAGCTAACGGTGCTGAAATCTTAATTCACGTTGGTATCGATACTGTTTCAATGAACGGTGAAGGATTCAACCATAAAGTTGCCCAAGGTGACAAGGTTAAAGCTGGAGATGTTCTTGGAACATTTGACTCAGCTAAGATTGCTGCTGCAGGTCTGGATAACACAACTATGGTTATCGTAACAAACACTGCGGAATTTGCTTCAGTAAATCCAGTTGCTTCTGGATTAGTTGCTAAGGGTGATGCAATCATCGAAGTTAAAGCTTAATAGATTCATAAAAACGAACAAATGTCATGTTTGTTCGTTTTTGCTTGAATGGTAAAATTTACAGAGGAAAATCTAAAATATTGAGAAATCTAGCCCTTTAAAATGTGCTATAATAGAGAAAACAAAGATAAGAGGTTTATCATGACAAAATTATATGGAAGCTTAGAAGCGGGCGGTACAAAGTTTGTCTGTGCTGTCGGAGATGAAGATTTTAACATTGTAGAAAAAACACAGTTTCCTACAACAACTCCTATCGAGACCATCGATAAAACCATCGAATTCTTTTCAAAATTCGATAATCTTGCAGGTCTTGCCATCGGTTCCTTTGGTCCGATTGATATCGATAAAAACTCAAAAACCTATGGTTTTATCACAACGACTCCAAAACCTCACTGGGCAAATGTAGACCTACTTGGTGCCCTACGTCGCGCCCTCAACGTACCCATGTATTTCACAACGGACGTAAATAGCTCTGCCTATGGTGAAGTGGTTGCTCGTAACAATGCTGGTGGCCGTATCGAAAACTTGGTTTACTACACGATCGGTACAGGGATCGGTGCAGGTGTTATCCAACGTGGTGAGTTTATCGGTGGTGTCGGTCACCCTGAGATGGGTCACTACTATGTAGCCAAACACCCAATGGACGAGGAAAAAGAATTTAATGGCGTTTGTCCTTTCCACAAGGGCTGTTTGGAAGGCTTTGCGGCTGGTCCAAGTCTTGAAGCTCGTACAGGGATTCGTGGTGAAAACATCGAACTCAACAGTTCTGTCTGGGACGTCCAAGCCTACTATATCGCTCAAGCTGCGGTCAATGCTACAGTGACTTTCCGTCCAGACGTCATCGTCTTTGGTGGTGGGGTTATGGCCCAACAACACATGCTGGACCGTGTGCGTGAGAAATTCACAGCTCTTCTCAATGGATACCTACCAGTACCAGATGTGCGTGACTACATCGTGACTCCAGCAGTTGCTGGAAATGGTTCTGCCACACTTGGGAACTTTGTCCTTGCTAAGAGTGTCGCAAAATAAAACAAACAAAAAATCCGCTTGGGAAACCAAACGGATGTTTTGTTTGACGAAAATGTTTTTGAGCCTTTCCTTAAGTGATGACGGACGGTAGCGACTTTCTTCGAAATTCCATACCTAAACTTTGAGCCTAATGTCTCAAAGTTTCCCAACACCTGAAACCATTAAATTTCAGGTGTTTTTATCACGGCGGAAAGGCTAGGTACGTCCTCGATTCACTATCGAAAAATAGGCATGATTTCCATACCAAAGTATATTTAGTATCAGGCTATTTTCTATTCTCAAAACATCTGCCAGAAGAAATCAATAATATAAGTCAAACCATAAGTATAAACCACTAGGGTAAAGGGCTTGGTCAAAACGATGATAATCATATAGCGTTTGAAGGTCATCTTGGTGAGGGCAGCCAGCATGCAGAGAAAGTCAGCTGGACTGACAGGCCAGATCATCATAAAGATAAAGAACCGCTCGAAACGATTGCCCTTATCTAGCCAACCGATGTATTTGTCATAGGTACGCTTGCTGACGACGGACTGGACAAAGGCAGCTCCATAGAGACGGACGAGGTAAAAGATAATGGCACAGCCAATCACGATTCCGATATAGTTATAGATGGTTCCGATGATGTGGCCGTAAATAAAGACCCCAGCCACTGAGGTCAAAGCTCCCGGAATGATTGGAACAACGGTTTGTAGGATCTGTAAAAAGATAAAGAGTGGTGGTCCCCAAACCCCAGCTTGCTGGATAAAGGCCGATAGGGTTTCCTTGGATTGTAAAACACCCGCCTGATAGGCCCAAATACAGAAAATCAAGGTGCCGACTCCCCCAACGATAGATGAAATATTGATGACTTGCTGTAGAAGGGGAGAAACAGCTTTCATTTGCTTATCCTGTGACATGTAAACTCCTCATAGATAGTATGATTCTACTATACCATATTTTATGGAGAAAAACTATCTGGATTATCTGACTGGTGAAATAAGTGTGGTAAAATGAGAATAAGAAAATGATGGTATAGAATGAGGGGTATCATGTTAGGTTTAAACTTTAAAGGAAGCTGGCGCCAATATCAAAAACAGGTCTTGGATCGTTTTCAGGACTATCAAGCAGACGGCCATGTTCATCTAGTGGCCGCTCCAGGGTCTGGAAAGACAACCATTGGTATCGAGCTAATCGCTCGTTTTGGCAACCCAGCCCTCATCTTAGTTCCGACTGTAACCATTCGTGAACAATGGGTGGATAGAATACAAACTGCTTTTCTAGAGGATTGTCAGAGGCTTTCAGACCTCGTTTCCCAAAACTTAAAGGAGATGAAGGTATTAACGATTGTGACCTATCAGGCTTTTCATAGTGCCATGAACCAACTTCAATCACAAGAAGATGGAGAAGCAGAGGATTTTGTGGGGTTTGATTTGCTTGCAAGCCTAAGAGCTCAGAAAGTTGCTACTCTTTGTTTGGACGAATGCCACCACCTGCGCAATGAATGGTGGAAAAGTCTGGAAGCCTTTCGCAAGCAGTATGGACCGCTGAAACTCATCTCCCTGACAGCGACACCACCATATGACAGCGATCCTGAACTCTGGGAACGCTATATCCGAATGTGCGGGGAGATCGATCAAGAAATCACGGTACCTGAACTAGTCAAGGAAGACACTCTTTGCCCTCATCAGGATTTTGTCTATATGTGCTCACCAACAGCTGAAGAGGCGGAACGTCTCAAACAGTTTGAGGAGACTAAGTGGGACTATATTCATCACCTTATAGTCGATCCTGATTTTCAAACATTTGTAGCAGGGTCTAAGGTCCTCAAAGGGGATATTTCATCTGATTTGCTTTTAGAAGATCCCAAGTACTTGTCTGCTATGTTGATTTATATGCATTCTCAGGGGTTAACGATTCCTCCCTCTTTGCAAAATTTACTGGGAACCCAGAGGCTTCCAACATTGACCTCCTACTGGTTGGAGACGCTGTTGCAGAGCATACTCTATCAGACACCAGATTGGTATGAGGATCCAGATGGATATAGGAAAAAGTTAGAGGCTGACTTGAAGGCGCGTGGGTTGGTGGAAAAACGTCAGGTTTATCTGGTTAAGTCTAAGGCTTCTGACCAGCTTTTAACCCAATCTCTAGGGAAGTTGTCTGCCATTGCCGATATCTTTTTGACGGAGTATGAGAGTCTAGGTCAGGAACTGAGACAGTTAGTACTAGCTGACTATATTCGCAAGGATTTTGCCACCTATCTGGGAGATAATCAGGCAACCATTTCTCAGTTGGGGGTTCTCCCTTATTTTGAAAGCATTCGTCGAAAAGCTCAGGAGCAAGAAATACCTGTGTCATTGGCTGTCTTGTCAGGTAGTGTCGTTATTTTGCCTACCGATGTGGCAGCAGAGTTGAAGGAATTCTTGCCTCAGGTTCCTCTTAGTTTCTCATCTATTGGTCACTTGGATCCAAAAGATTATGTGCAGGTTGGTTTTCCGAGCTCAGCTAAGGGAATCGTGGCGGCAGTGACGGAGCTTTTTCAACGAGGGCGGATTCAAGTCCTAGTCGGAACCAAATCTCTCCTCGGAGAGGGTTGGGATGCTCCTTGTGTTAATTCCCTAATCCTCGGAAGCTTTGTGGGGAGCTTTATGCTGAGTAACCAGATGCGTGGGCGTGCCATTCGTATCTGGCCGGGACATCCAGAAAAGACCAGCAACATCTGGCATCTGGTAGCCGTTCAAGCGCAAGCACTTATCACTCTTCCTGGTGAGGAGCCTAGACCAGAGAGCAATCAGGATCTGCAGACCTTGTCGCGACGGATGGAGCATTTTCTTGGCTTGGCCTATAATCAGGAGAGTATTGAGACCGGTTTGGATCGTTTGGATTTTCCAAAGCCCCCTTTTAAGAAAAAGCAAATTGGTGAGTACAATGAGCGAGTTAAGAGTCTCTCCAAGGATCGAGCAGGCTTGCGTCAAAAATGGCAGGATGCTCTTGTTGTAGCGGATCAATTTGAGATAGTTACACAAGTCGCAACCCAAAAACAGAAGGTCCCAGTCATGCTCTTGCTTGATGCATTAAAATGGGTTCGCATGTCATTGCTCTTGTTGGCAGTAGATTTGTTGGTCTTGTTATTTAGATTGAGATTGATCGGTGTTTGGTGGCTTACGACAGCATGTCTCCTCTTTTTGGCCTTTGCATCTTGGCGCTACCTCCGCTATAAGAGTCCCTATAAACGTTTGCAATCTCTGGGTGAGCAGATCCGAAAGGCTCTGCTAGATTCGGGGCATCTAACGGACGATCAATCCCGTGTTCAGGTAGAGGAGGACAAGGAAAATTATATAGTTTTCGCCTATCTCAAGGGAGGAAGCATGAGGGACAAGGAGCTGTTTGCGCAGACTGTGGGAGAGTTCTTTGCTCCAGTGGATAACCAGCGCTATCTCTTGAAGGCAGAGAAAGTCCTACAAGGTCAATCACCTTACTATGCCGTGCCTAGCCTTTTTGACAAGCGCAAGGAAGAAGCACAGAAATTCCTCGACTTTCTGAGGCCAACTATCGGACGTTATCACCTCGTCTATACCCGTAACGAAGCAGGCCGAAAAATCCTGCTCGAAGCCAGACTCAAATCCCTAGCCAACAAAAACGACCGCATCATCACGAAGAAAAAGGTCAAAAGTGCGTTGAAGTAGGAAGAAAAATCGTCCTCTAATCTTCAAAGGAGTGTAAAGAATAAAATTTAGGAGTAAACTAAATTTCGAACGATGAAGAAATAATAGATTTTGTTACGTTTTAAGTTTCGAATAGCCTACCCATAAAAAAGTACCTAACTCAACTCCTGAAAGAACTCAACAAAATCCGAGATAGTAGTCTAGGATGTAAATGTTAATCTGTAAGCAAAAAATCACCCCTAGACTACATTCTAAGGGTGATTTTGGGTTTGTTATTAAGTACTGTAAAACACAAGATATAGAGAATAATAGAATTACGGACTCGAATTAAGTAATTTATACAATATATAGTGTAAATTTAAAATTTTGTTATAAATATATACAAGATATTGATTTTTTTATTTTATTTGATATAATAATAGTTGTAGAAAAAATTAAGAAAAGAGGTAGATATTATAAGAATATCAAACTTATTAAATAGAGAATCAATCCAAGTAGGATTGGATTTTGTTGATGTAGATACATCAAAGGATGTTAAATTATTTTTAGACCCATTGTTGCTATCAGATGGTTTTAGAAATATTGTTAATGATTTTGTAAATACAGTCTATAAAATGTACACTTTAGGTAATAAAGCAGGCGCATTTCAATTGTTTTCACACTCTAAAGAATGTAATGCTATCCACTTTGGATATTCTGAGAGTAACTCCAAAGGGACAGGTGTTTCAATGAAGATGCTTGATCAATTTTTTGGGTATGTCTATAAATCGGTAGGTAGAATCAAAGAAAAATTACTGACACCTATAGCGATGCCGATTTTTGTAAAGAGTTTTTCAGAAGATAGGCTGTCTGATTTGTTAGTAAGTTTATTAAAAAAAGAATTGATTTTATATTCTTTAGAACAAGCTCGATTACACGGTTTAAAAATCAGTAATGAAGTACAACGTTTTGATTGTTGGGATTCTGAGAGTCATGAGTGGGCTACCTTTGAAAGCCAGTATGTTCTTGCTCCTAATGAAAATGGTGTAGAGGAACTTCTAATCTTAGTTCCGAAGTCTGTTGTAAGTAAAAGATTTCTAGTAAATCCTTCTAGATATATTTCAGTAATTTTTCAACACTTGCAGTTGATGGAAAAGTACCAAAGGACTAATGGTACACCAAAATCTCAGAAAGAACTACGAGAATCAGAGATAGTAGCAAATTATCAAAAGGATAAAGATAAAAGCTACATCTTAGATATGACATTATTATCACCTGAATACTATGAGGCTTATTATGATAATTCAATTAGGTTCAGTGATAATAAATCACTTAATGACGAAGAGTTGATAGAAATTCTAACTAATAAGTGATAGAAATTGAATAGTGTCCACAGAGAAGGAGTAAATCCTTCTTTTTTATTTTATTTTTATCACATTTATAAAACTTATTCATGTTATAATATATATTAGTAGATTTACATTGGAGAATTAAAATGAAGTCAACAATTGATAAAATTAATAAATTTCGAGATGACCGTGATTGGAGAAAATTTCATAATGAAAAAGATTTAGCAATTTCAATTTCGATCGAAGCGAGTGAACTTTTAGAATTATTTCAGTGGAAGCAGTCTGAAGAGGTCACTAGTAAATCATTGGGAAGAATAAAAGAGGAACTAGCCGATGTTCTAATTTATAGTTTTATGTTGGCTGATAATTTACAATTAGATGTAGAAAAGATTATTGAAGATAAATTAGTTGATAATAATCGGAAATATCCTGTTAAGTTAAGTAAAGGTAATAATAAAAAATATACTGAGTTGGAGAAATAATGGTTAAAATAAAAAGCCCAATAGTAAGAGAGATAGAGTATTCAAACAATTCGCTGGTAAATCTTAAAAGTCAACTTAAATCTAGTGAACATAAAAATGATATGAAACTTTTATTTGATTATCCAGTTGTCTATATTGTTAACGATAATAAGAATGATCAATTTAGTGTATATGTAGGTGAAACAGCTGATATAATTCGGCGAACTAGCCAGCACTTAACAGATGATATAAAGAAAGAAAACAGGGATGATTGGAGAGACTTTGCAACATCTTCTACAACGAAGATGTTTATAATTGGTCACAATCATTTTAATAAGTCTTTAACTCTAGACATTGAAAATCGTTTAATGCTTTATCTTTCAAGTGTTGGTAAAGTCATAAGAGTACAAAATAGAAAAGAGAATCCTCAAAATGAATATTATACATCTAATGAATTGGATTCAATTTTTTCAAAAGTTTGGCGTTCACTGAGAAAAAGAAATCAGTCATTATTTCCGATTGAGAGTATTGTTCGAAATTCAGCAATTTTTAAAGCATCTCCCTTTCATAAATTAACCGAAGAACAAATTGAAGCTAAAAATACTATCATAAATAAAATAATTGCTTCCATTAGTAAAAATCAAGAGGGAACCCTTATTCTGGTTAAAGGAGAAGCTGGAGCAGGGAAAACAGTTTTAATGAGTTCGTTGGTAGATGATTTATTAAATTCTGAAGATATTTCATTTATTAAAGATAATAATTACATTAATCTTATTGTAAATCATAATAACCAATTAAGTGTATATAAAGAAATTGAAAGAAAACTGAATTGGAATAGTGGTTCTAGTTTGGAAGTGGCAATGAAGCCTACTCAATTTTTAAATGCCTTGAGAAAAGAAAAGATTAAAGCAGGAGTGGTTATAGTTGACGAAGGGCATTTACTGCTTACTGCGAAAAATCAAGCATATCTTGGAGGAAATCATTTAATTGATTTATTAGCACAGTCGAAAGTAGTTGTTTTGGTTTATGATGATAAACAGATTATGAATAAATCTCAAATATGGACTGATAATACATTTTTTGAATTGGAGCATGAAGCTAATCTGGAAGGAAATTTAATTGAATTACGTAATCAAATGAGAATAAAAGCAAATCCTGAAACTGTCAATTGGATTAGAAGTATTATTGATGATTGTGAAATCAAAAAATTAACAAAAGATAAGCAATATGATATTAGAATTTTTGATTCTCCTTTTGAACTACAAAAAGCTATTAAGTTAAAGAATAAAGATCAAAAACTAGGTATTTCTAGATTAGTTGCAACATATGATTGGACTTATGTTGAAGAAAAAAAGAAACAAGATAGACCGAAATGGTTTGTTGAAATCGGCGACTGGAAGGCTCCTTGGAATCAACAAATAAAGCCAGAGAAGAAAGACGCAAAATTATCTTGGATAGAGCAACCCCAAACAATTGATGAAATAGGCTCTACTTTTACGGTTCAGGGATTTGATTTGAATTACGCTGGGGTAATTATTGGTCCATCAGTTAAATACAGAAATGGTAAAATCATGTTTGATATTTCTGAAAGTAAAAATAAAGGTGCGGTTCAAAATAGAAAACTCGAAAATGGTGAAATGAAGAACTTTGGTGAAGATCTTTTGAAAAATGAATTAAATGTTTTATTAACTAGAGGAGTAAATGGACTTTATATATACGCAGTAGATGAAGAACTTCAAGAAGCTTTAAAAGAGGCAATTTTATAAGTACATAATGTAAGAAATAATGTTTTTGACTCAAACATGGTATAATGTCAATTATGACTAACAACAACCAACGTGCCCTTTGCCAACAACTCTGGGCTAGGAACAAATACCTCGTTTTGAGTCATTCTAGCAATATTTACAATGGGATTCGCCAATACTTGAAGAATGAACAGGTGGAGGTCAGCCATGTTCAAAACCTCATTGACCGTGCTTGCCAGATTCCAGAACACAGGGGTCAGGTTTGCAACGCTTTTCAGCATATTTGGGGCTATTTCAAAAATAAAGCGACCGATGCCGAGCGTAAGGACTATATGCTCTTGCTGGATCGCTACCGCTTTGGTCAGGCTTCTAAGGAGGACTTAATCGCTAAGACTCGAGACTTGCTTGATCGCTATCCAAATACCTACTTGCAACATTCGACTTTACTGAAAGGAGACTCCCATGAGACTTTGGCATGAGGCTTTGATTTCACAACTTCCCCGTCCGCAGCTCTTGGGGCAACATCGAGAGTGCTGCGCCCTGCGTGGCAATGGCTGGGGCAGAAAGCATGCGACGGTGGACTATGTCTTTAACCACTCGCCCTATCAACTCTATGCTTATCATCGCTTGATTATGGAGGAAATGGCTGGCCGTGGCTACAATGTCAGTCCAGAATGGCTGGACAAGAACTACCGTGGCAAAATTTGCCCAGCTTATGAAGACTTGCCTGAGGAAAAGTTGGACAATCCCATCTATAGTGAGCATGATGCAGAATACTATGAGGAGTGCCTGGCTAATCTCCGAGAGAAAGGCATTGAGCTGGAGTAAGAGTCAGGATTGGCTCCACATTATAACTCTTCTCGTAATTTTTTCGAATAATAAAGATGAGACCTTTAGAGTTTTTCTAAGGTCTCCTTTTTATGAGTATTAGGATTTACTTTTAATAACTTTTAAGTTATAATTAAATTGAAAAGAGGTTGCTTGGTGCATACAATTTACTTCTATAAGGACAAAAATGGAAATGAGCCAGTCTTAGATTATATGAGAGAATTGGCTAGAAAGAAGAGTAAGGACAGTCGCATCAAACTCAATAAACTAAACGACTATATCGAGTTGCTTAGTCAGCATGGGACTAGAACTGGTGAACCCTATATCAAACATTTGGAAGATGAGATTTGGGAACTACGACCTCTTAAGGATAGGATTTTATTTGTAGCATGGGTTGATGGGAGTTTTGTTCTTTTACATCATTTTGTTAAAAAGACTCAGAAAACTCCTAGGAGAGAGATTGATAAAGCCAAGCGTGAACTGAAAGACATAAAAGAAAGAGGGTTAAGTGATGAAGAATAGTGCTATTGGAAGTAATTGGAAAGATATCCGATCTGAACTCTTTACCAAGGAGGAAATCCTTGAAAGTGATATGCGAGTGGCTATCATGAGTGAGTTGATAGAAGCTAGACATGAGCAAGGTATTAGTCAGAAAAAGCTAGAAGAACTCAGTGGAGTAAGCCAGCCTGTTATAGCTAGGATGGAGACAGGAAAGACCAGTCCTCAGTTGGATACAGTCTTGAAAGTCTTAGCCAGTTTAGGAAAGACACTAGCAGTCGTCCCACTTGAACAGGAAAAAAGTTGATAGAGATGAGATTACTTGGTTGGCTAAAATCATCCACAGAACAATTTTACCTCCCGTCCGCACTTTTTCAGGGAAATATCAAAATTACCAAAGGATAACTAACCTATAGTCTTTTCTAATAGCATGCCATAGTCACTGATGAGAATCGTCAATAGCTCGTTTGAGCATTCTAACTAAAATACAGCAATAAAACAAGCAATACAAAGGATTTGAGACACTGGTCTCAAGTCTTTTTCTCTTGTTCAAAAAAGTGATATAGTTTCAAACTATATCAAAGCCTAATTATTTACAATTATACAGACAGTTTCTTTTCTGTTAAGATAGTTTCAACAACAAATTTTGGAGGACACATCATGTCAACTACGATCATCGGTTTCCCTCGTTTGGGCGAATTCCGCGAATTAAAATTTACAACTGAAAAATACTTTAGAAAAGAAATCTCAGAAGAAGAACTCTTGGCTGTGGCTAAAGAATTGCGTGCTAAACACTGGAACATTGTCAAAGAAAAAGGCATCACTGAAATCCCATCAAACGACTTTTCTCACTATGACAACTTCCTAGACGCGGCTTTCCTCTTCAACGTGGTGCCAGCTTCTGTTCAAAACTTGGAATTGTCAGACCTTGAGCGTTACTTTGCTTTGGCGCGTGGTTACCAAGGTGAAAAAGGGGATGTTCGTGCCCTTCCGATGAAGAAATGGTTCAACACCAACTACCACTACATCGTGCCTAAATTTGAAAAAGACACTCAAGTAAAATTGGCTGGTCACAAGATTTTTGATGAGTTCCAAGAAGCCAAAGAACTTGGATTGAACACTCGTCCTGTTCTTGTAGGTCCATTCACTTTCCTTCAATTGTCAGACTTTGAAGAAGGCGTGAAAGCAGAAGACTTCGTAGACAGCTTAGTAGCTGCTTACCAAGAAGTTTTTGCTAAATTGGCGGAGCTTGGTGCAACTCGCATCCAACTCGACGAAGCGGCTCTTGTCAAAGACTTGACAGCTGAAGAAAAAGCTCTCTTCTTGAACCTCTACAACAAGCTTTTGGCTGACAAAAAAGGTCTTGAAGTCTTGCTTCAAACTTACTTCGGAGACGTTCGTGACGTTTATGCTGACCTTGTGAAATTGCCAGTAGATGCCATCGGTCTTGACTTCGTTGAAGGTAAGAAAACTCTTGAACTCGTTAAAGGTGGCTTCCCAGCTGACAAGACTCTCTATGCAGGTATTGTCAATGGTAAAAACATCTGGCGTAACAACTATGAAAAGAGCTTGGCGATTCTTGAACAAATCCCAGCTGAAAACATCGTTTTGACTAGCTCATGCTCACTTCTTCATGTGCCATTTACAACTGCTAATGAAGAATTTGAACCAGCTATCTTGAACCACTTTGCATTTGCAGTTGAAAAATTGGATGAAATCCGTGACTTGGATGCTATCCGCAACGGTCAAGGTGCAGAAGCACTGGAAGCTAACAAAGAACTCTTTGCGGCTGAGCGTGTGGGTGAAAATGCAGAACTTCGTGCGCGCATCGCTGGGTTGACTGACGCAGACTACACTCGTTTGCCAGCCTTTGCAGAGCGTGAAGCTATCCAAGAAAAAGCCTTTAAACTTCCAGCTCTTCCAACAACAACCATCGGTTCATTCCCTCAAACAAAAGAAGTTCGTGCTAAACGTTTGGCCTTCCGTAAGGGTGAATTGTCACAAGAAGAGTACGATGCTTTCCTTGCTGAAACTATCGACGAATGGATCAAATGGCAAGAAGAAGTTGGATTTGACGTGCTTGTACACGGTGAATTTGAGCGTAATGACATGGTTGAGTACTTCGGTCAAAACTTGTCCGGTTACCTCTTCTCTAAGAATGGTTGGGTACAATCATACGGTATGCGTGGGGTGAAACCACCAATTATCTGGGGTGATGTGACTCGTCTCAACCCAATCACTGTCAAATGGTCTAGCTATGCACAAAGCCGTACTGACAAACCTGTTAAAGGAATGTTGACTGGACCGGTTACCATCCTCAACTGGTCATTCCCACGTGAAGACATCTCTATCAAGGATTCAACTCTTCAAATCGCCCTTGCTATCAAGGATGAAGTTCTTGACCTTGAAGCTGCAGGTGTGAAAATCATCCAAATCGACGAAGCTGCTCTCCGTGAGAAATTGCCACTCCGTCGTAGCGACTGGTACGAAGACTACCTTGACTGGGCCATTCCTGCCTTCCGCTTGGTACACTCAACAGTAGCGCCAGATACTCAAATCCACACTCACATGTGTTACTCAGAATTTACAGATATCATCCCAGCTATTGACAACATGGATGCGGACGTTATTTCATTTGAGGCAAGCCGTTCAAACCTTGAAATCTTGGACGAACTCAAAGCGAAAAACTTCCAAACAGAAGTGGGACCTGGGGTTTATGATATCCACTCACCTCGTGTGCCAAACGAAGGCGAAATTGACCACACGATCGAAGCTATTCTTGCTAAAGTTCCAAGCAAGAAAGTTTGGATCAACCCTGACTGTGGTTTGAAAACACGTGGTATTCCAGAAACAAAAGAAAGCTTGATCCGCCTTGTCGAAGCAGCGAAAGCTGCGCGTGAGAAATTGTAAGAAAAGACATTTCTCCATACATGGTTGATCAGTAAGAAATCAACTAGAAAACTAGAAAAGGATAATGAATATGTCACGCCAAACGCCGTCACTTTCATTTGAAGTGTTCCCTCCAAACCCAGCTGTGGGTAATGATAATATTATTTCAGCCTTGCAGGATATGCGGGAGCTGACACCTCACTTTATCAGTGTGACTGCCAGCAATAATAAATTTAATATCAAGGAAACAACGGTTCGTTTGGCTGACTTTATCCAGAATGACTTGGCGATTCCAACCATTGCCCACTTGCCAGCTATCTATCTGACCAAGGAAAAGGTTGCTGAAACCATTGCAGACTTGGATAAGGTTGGGGTACAGAAAATCTTGGCCTTGCGTGGGGATATTATCCCTGATGTGGAGCCACAAAAGGATTTCCGCTACGCAACGGATTTGATCGAGTTCATCAAGGAACAAGCTCCTCACTTTGATATTGTTGGTGCTTGCTACCCAGAGGGGCACCCTGACTCTCCAAACCAAATCTCGGATATTCAAAATCTCAAGAAGAAAGTGGATGCAGGCTGTTCCAGCCTCGTAACGCAACTTTTCTTTGACAATGAGCGTTTCTACGATTTCCAAGACAAGTGTACCTTGGCAGGGATTGATGTTCCCATTCATGCAGGTATCATGCCCATTTTGAACCGTAATCAAGCGCTTCGTCTCTTGAAGACTTGTGAGAATATCCATCTTCCACGTAAATTTAAGGCCATCTTAGACAAGTATGAGCATGACCCTGAGTCGCTCAGAGCAGCAGGACTTGCCTATGCCGTGGATCAGATCGTGGACTTGGTAACTCAGGATGTCGCAGGTGTACATCTCTACACCATGAACAATGCAGAAACAGCAAAATACATCCACCAAGCAACCCACGCCTTGTTTAATCATCAGTCTTTAGGGTAATCGATTCTTTAACCACTGAGACGATAGCTTGTCATTTACTTGCTTTTAAATGAAAAATGACAGTTGTGAAAGCCAAAGAATTTGCTAAATAAAATAAACAACAAACCATTCCTCTTTTCATGGGGGAATGGTTCCTTTTTAATAGAAAAGCTCGCACTTTTTAAGAAAAATATGATAAAATAGACTCTGTACGTACTTGATACAAAGATGAGGGTATTTAGGTTGTAGAAGTTTGTTTAAAGTGGATTATTTTTTAAACAAAATATGATAATAGGTGTCTCAAAAAACACGAACGGAGTGAGTATTTAAAAGATATTTCAAGCTATAGTAGTATCCTAGAGAATAACTCTGTTATTTTCTAGGACGGAATTTTTTAGACTTCAGGCTAAAAAATAAGGGATGAAATTCCGAAGGAAGTTGCTCCCGTCCGCACTATTCCAGTGAAATATCAAAAAAACTACTTAATTGAATTTTGGTCTCATTTCTTAGGAAAAAAGACAAGCTTCCTAGCATTCATCGAATGCTTCGTCACCTTCCTATTTTTCTACAGAAATGTTCGGCAAACCGAACCGTCCAAAATATCTTGATTTTTGTAGGCAAGGCGTATAATTTCATCAATCCAAAGGGGATTAAAATGACAAAACAAGTATTTCAAACGACTTTTGCGGGTCGTGAGTTAATCGTAGAGACTGGCCAGGTTGCTAAGCAAGCAAATGGCTCTGTTGTCGTGCGTTACGGTGAGTCAACTGTCTTGACTGCAGCCGTCATGTCTAAGAAAATGGCAACTGGGGATTTCTTCCCACTTCAAGTCAACTACGAAGAAAAAATGTATGCGGCTGGGAAGTTTCCAGGTGGCTTTATGAAACGTGAAGGACGTCCTTCAACAGATGCGACCTTGACAGCGCGTTTGATTGACCGTCCAATCCGTCCAATGTTTGCAGAAGGTTTCCGTAACGAAGTGCAAGTGATCAACACGGTTCTTTCTTACGATGAAAATGCATCTGCACCTATGGCTGCTATGTTTGGTTCATCCTTGGCACTTTCTATCTCAGATATTCCATTTGACGGTCCAATTGCTGGGGTTCAGGTGGGCTATGTAGACGGTGAAATCATCATCAACCCTAGTCAAGAACAAGCAGAGCAATCTCTTCTTGAATTGACAGTAGCTGGTACCAAGCACGCCATCAACATGGTAGAGTCTGGTGCCAAAGAATTGTCAGAAGAAATCATGTTGGAAGCCCTTCTCAAAGGGCATGAAGCAGTCAAAGAATTGATTGCCTTCCAAGAAGAAATCGTCGCTGCGGTTGGTAAGGAAAAAGCAGAAGTGGAATTGCTTCACGTAGATGAGGAATTACAAGCTGAAATCATCGCAGCCTATAACAGTGACCTTCAAAAAGCGGTTCAAGTAGAAGAAAAACTGGCTCGTGAAGCTGCAACTCAAGCAGTTAAAGACCAGGTAACAGCAGTTTACGAAGAAAAATATGCAGACCACGAAGAATGTGACCGTATCATGCGTGATGTGGCTGAAATCTTGGAACAAATGGAACACGCTGAAGTGCGCCGTTTAATTACAGAAGACAAGGTGCGTCCTGATGGTCGTAAGGTCGATGAAATCCGTCCTTTGGATGCGGTTGTTGACTTCCTTCCTCGCGTACACGGTTCAGGTCTCTTCACTCGTGGACAAACTCAGGCTCTTTCAGTCTTGACCTTGGCGCCAATGGGTGAAACTCAAATCATCGATGGTTTGGACCCAGAGTACAAGAAACGCTTTATGCACCACTATAACTTCCCTCAATACTCTGTAGGGGAAACAGGCCGTTACGGTGCGCCTGGTCGTCGTGAAATTGGTCACGGTGCTCTCGGTGAGCGTGCCCTTGCGCAAGTTTTGCCAAGCTTGGAAGAATTTCCATACGCAATCCGCTTGGTAGCAGAAGTCTTAGAATCAAACGGTTCTTCTTCTCAAGCCTCTATCTGTGCGGGAACGCTTGCCCTTATGGCTGGTGGTGTACCAATCAAGGCGCCAGTAGCTGGTATTGCCATGGGTCTCATCTCAGATGGAAATAACTACACTGTATTGACAGATATCCAAGGATTGGAAGACCACTTTGGAGACATGGACTTTAAGGTTGCAGGTACTCGTGAGGGGATTACAGCTCTTCAAATGGACATCAAGATCCAAGGGATTACTGCAGAAATCTTGACTGAGGCTCTTGCTCAAGCCAAGAAAGCTCGTTTTGAAATCCTTGATGTCATCGAAGCAACCATTCCAGAAGTTCGTCCAGAATTGGCTCCAACTGCACCGAAAATTGATACCATTAAGATTGATGTTGATAAGATCAAGATTGTCATCGGTAAAGGTGGAGAAACCATCGACAAAATTATCGCTGAAACAGGCGTTAAGATTGATATCGACGAAGAGGGTAATGTGTCTATCTACTCTAGCGACCAAGATGCTATTAACCGTACCAAAGAAATCATTGCTGGTCTAGTTCGTGAGGCTAAAGTCGATGAAGTTTACCATGCTAAGGTTGTTCGTATCGAGAAATTTGGTGCCTTTGTCAACCTCTTTGACAAGACAGACGCCCTCGTTCACATTTCGGAAATGGCTTGGACGCGTACTAATAATGTCGAAGACTTGGTGGCTATTGGAGACGAAGTCGATGTCAAAGTTATCAAGATTGATGAAAAAGGACGTGTTGATGCTTCTATGAAGGCTCTTCTTCCACGTCCACCAAAACCTGAGCGTGATGAAAAAGGTGAAAAGTCTGAACGTCCTCACCGTCTACGTCATCACAAGGACCACAAACCGAAGAAAGAATTTACACATAAACCAAAAGATTCAGAATAAGAAAGGAGAAATGTATGGGATGGTGGCGCGAAACCATTGATATCGTAAAAGAAAATGATCCAGCGGCGCGCACCACTTTGGAGGTTTTACTGACCTATCCAGGTGTCAAGGCCTTGGCTGCCCACCGTCTCTCGCATTTTCTCTGGAAGCATGGCTTTAAACTCTTGGCTCGTATGCACAGTCAGTTTTGGCGCTTCTGGACTCAGATTGAGATCCATCCAGGTGCTCAGATAGAATCAGGTGTCTTTATCGACCATGGTTCTGGCTTGGTGATTGGAGAGACGGCGATTGTTGAAAAAGGCGTTCTTCTCTATCACGGAGTGACTCTTGGTGGGACTGGTAAGGATGTTGGCAAACGCCATCCGACTGTGCGTAAAGGAGCTCTCATATCAGCCCATGCCCAAGTCATCGGACCAGTGGAAATCGGTGAAAATGCCAAAGTCGGTGCTGCTGCAGTAGTCGTGGCAGACGTACCTAGTGATGTGACAGTTGTCGGTATTCCGGCCAAGATCGTCCGAGTTCATGGACAGAAGGATGAACCAACAATCCACGAAGTCGAAGAAAAACGCGAGTACTACGTCAATAAACTAGAGCAGGCTAGAGAAGCCAGTCACAGATCGTCGGGGTTGTAGAGGATACCTATATGATTCAAGCAAGAAATAAGTTGAGCCAAGAAGAGTTATTTGAAGCGAAAAAACTAATTGACTGTTGCCAAGCCTATGATGGAACTTATCGTGATCCCTATCTTTCTAACATGCTTAATTTTGACCCAAACATGCCCGCCTTTTTCCTTTATTATGAAAAAGGCGAACTTGTTGGTCTATTAACTGTCTATGCTGATGACCAAGATGTGGAAGTGACGATACTGGTTCATCCAAATCATCGCCGTCAGGGAATTGCGCGTGCTTTGTTTACGAGTTTTGAGAAAGAAACGGCTTCTTTCCCTATTCGTTCAGTTACTTTTCAGACAGAACGTATTTTTCTAGAGCGTCATCCTGATTTTGTCAGCAACTGGGGATTGGTCGAGGATGAAGAGACAGAAACCTGGTTAGGTAAGGATAGAAGACCTTATCAGTTAGTAACTGTTTCTAATCTTGAAGTTTTGTTAGCAGATAGTTCGTATCAGGAGCAAATTAGCCAGTTAAAATTTCAGGCATTTTCAGAGGAACATGAATCGAGAGAAGTTGTGGATAGATATGTCGCTGAAGCTCTGAAGGATTCAGAAAGTCGCCTATATATTTTATTAAAAGACGGTCAGGTTATTGGGACTTGCACGGTAGATTTATCGACTAATACGAATTACTTCTACGGTTTAGCAATATCAGAACTTGAACGTGGCAAAGGCTACGGAAGCTATTTAGCAAAATCCCTAGTCAACCAACTGATTGAGCAAAATGATAAGGAATTTCAGATTGCAGTAGAGGACTGCAACGTAGGTGCCAAGCGCTTGTATGAAAAAATCGGCTTTGTCAAACAGACACAGGTAGTTTATTTGAATGAGAAAGAGTAGAAAAATGCTATTAGAAGAATTCGAAAATGTACCTGCTGTTATCGAACCAACTGATCGAAGTATTCGTGGTGGTGGAGAAATCTGTGACACGATCATTTTATCTTTTAATGGAGAAATCATTGAACGAGTAAAGCAGTTTGAAGATGTTTACGAAGGTGGCTATCTAACCAATCTAAATGGTAGATTTCCATGGTATATCTATGAAAAGGATGGGAGTAAGGTAGCAGTTGCTATAGCTACGATTGGAGCCCCGATGGTTGTTGGGCTCTTAGAAGAACTCAAAGCAAGAGGATTTAAGAACTTTATTGTGTTGGGTTCTTGCGGAGTTCTAGATCAGTCTATTCAGGCGGATAAAATTATCCTACCTGCGGCAGCATTGCGAGATGAAGGAACTAGCTATCACTATGCCCCACCGGGTGATGAAGTCGCCTATGACGAGTCTCTGCTGATCGAGCTGGAAGCCATCTTTGACAAGCACAATATCGAACATATCCGCACCAAGTCTTGGACGACTGATGCCTTTTATCGAGAAACGCCTGATAAGGTCAAACGTCGCTTGGCTGCTGGAGCTCAAGTGGTGGACATGGAAGCTTCAGCTATCATGGCTTGGAGTCAATTTCGCAAGAGTAAAGTCTATCAGTTCTTCTACACAGCTGACTATGTGGATCATCATAACAGAACCTGGGATGCCCGCCATGAAGAGCGGACAGCTGATGCCATGACTTTTTTCAATATCGCTTTGACAATAGCAAAGGAACTAGAAAGGTAACTACAAGAATGGCAGTATATTTTTACGGCTGTATCACCATGGATGGCTACTTGGCAGACAGCCAGCACAGGATAGACTGGCTGCATCAGCTTGGTTCTGTAGAGGATACAGGCTATGATGACTTTTACAGACAAATGGATATCACCATCATGGGCAAGCGGACCTTTGAGGAAATCCAAGATTTACAAGATGTAGAAAGTTTTTATCAAGCTACGGAAAATTATGTCTTTACGCATGATAGGCATCTGCCTGTCAGCAATTACCAGCCAGTAGCTGGGGATGTGGTGGACTTTGTTCGCCAGATTGACAAAGGCAAAAATGTCTTTGTGATTGGTGGTAATTCCTTGGTAGGACCGCTCTTGGATGCGGATCTTTTCGATCACCTCATTATTCAGATAGCGCCCCTTATCCTAGGAAAGGGGGTTCCCCTCTTTACCCAAGAGGAAGGGCAGCGCTTTTACCAACTGGATAGCCTCAGACAATTTGGCCCATTTGCAGAGCTGGTTTTCAGCCGAAAAAGTCAGAAATAGAGAAGGGAGTGGACCGCATGATTAAAATTTATGACACCATGTCTCGTGATTTGCGAGAATTTGTACCTATTGAGGACGGTAAGGTAAAGATGTATGTCTGTGGGCCAACAGTTTATAACTATATCCACGTGGGGAATGCCCGCTCGACAGTATCCTTTGATACCATTCGTCGTTATTTTGAGTACCGTGGTTTTGAGGTCAATTATATTTCCAATTTTACGGATGTGGATGATAAGATTATCAACCGTGCCAAGGAAGAAGGCATCACGCCTCAAGAGGTTGCGGACAAGTATATTGCTGCCTTTCGTGAGGATGTGACAGCTTTGGGCGTGAAACCTGCGACTCGCCATCCGCGTGTAGTAGAGTTTATGTCTGACATCATTCGTTTTGTGGAAGACTTGATTGAAAAAGGTTATGCTTACGAGAGTCAAGGAGATGTTTACTTCCGTGTGGAAAAATCTCATAACTATGCCAAGTTAGCCAATAAAACCTTGGAAGATTTGGAGCTGGGTGCTTCAGGCCGTACCGATGAAGAAACGGCTCGTAAGGAGAATCCTGTGGACTTTGCCCTCTGGAAAGCTGCCAAGCCAGGCGAGATTTCTTGGGATAGTCCTTGGGGACCTGGTCGTCCGGGCTGGCATATCGAGTGTTCGGTCATGTCGACAGAGATTTTAGGCGATACCATTGATATCCACGGTGGTGGAGCTGATTTGGAGTTTCCTCACCATACCAACGAAATTGCCCAGTCAGAAGCCAAAACTGGCAAGACCTTTGCTAACTACTGGATGCATAATGGCTTTGTCAATATCGACAATGTCAAGATGTCTAAGTCCTTGGGCAACTTTATTACCGTGCATGATGCTCTTAAGACCATTGATGGGCAAGTACTTCGTTTCTTCTTTGCAACTCAACACTACCGTAAACCAATCAACTTTACCGAAAAAGCAGTGCGGGATGCAGAGACTAATCTCAAGTATCTGAAGAACACTTATGAGCAACCATTTACTAGAACTGTAGATGCAGGGGAGTTGCAGGCTTTTAAAGATAAGTTTGTGGCGGCTATGGATGAGGACTTTAACTCTGCCAACGGTATCACAGTAGTCTTTGAAATGGCCAAGTGGATTAACTCAGGAAACTATGATGCAACGGTTAAGGAAGCTCTTGCGGCTATGTTAGAGGTCTTTGGAATTGTCTTTGTCGAGGAAGTTTTAGAAGTAGAGATTGAAGCCTTAATTCAAAAACGTCAAGAAGCGCGTGCCAATCGTGACTTTGCGACAGCAGACCAAATCCGTGACCAACTAGCTGCTCAAGGGATTAAACTACTGGATACAAAAGATGGAGTGAGGTGGACTCGTGATTGATGTCAATCTCATTAACGGGATTGCGCTTGCCTTCGAAGGAGATGCGGTTTATTCCATGTATATCCGTCGCCATCTCATCCTTAAAGGCATGACCAAACCCAACAAACTCCACCAAGAGGCGACTAAGTATGTGTCAGCCAAGGCTCAAGCTCACTTGATTGCCCTCATGTTGGAAGAGCAAGTCTTGACGGAAAAAGAAGAAGAAATCTATAAACGGGGACGTAACACCAATAGCCACACAAAGGCTAAAAATGCAGATGTCGTGACTTATCGTATGTCCACGGGATTTGAAGCGGTCATGGGCTATCTCCATCTGACTGAAAATCTGGAGCGTCTAGAGACCATAATTTCTTGGTGCATCCAAAAAGTGGAGGGCTAGAATATGATTGCAAAGGAATTACAGGACTGGTTTCCTGAAGCTCAGATTTCAGATCAGCCGATTGAGAAACCAGGCTATCTTACTCTCCCTTTAGCTTCTCAGCAGTGGATTTTACTGGAGGAAGCTGGGCTCAGCGAACGTGAAAAGCAGTTAATTGCCCTTTTAACCCAGCAGGAGCAGGCTCGTTCGCTCAATCCTTGGTATCCCTATCTGATCGAGGGGAAGGGGCAGGCACCGCAAACATTTAAAAAAATTCAGCTGGTTTATTGCCATCTGTCTTATTACCAACAGGAAAATCTAGCTTCTTGGCTGGATATGATGCGGACTCTTTTTCCCAACTGCCAGACAGTGCTACAGGTCGGGGCTCAGGATTATGTTTTTGTCCTCCAGCAAGATAAATACAGCTCTGTCCGCTCAATCTTATCTGATACGATTGAAGCGGTTGAGTATGACTTTGGCCTTCGTCTGTCTATCATGTTGGGGCAGGTGTGGTCTCAGATAGGCTATCAAGCCCTATCAGACTTAATCAAAGCGGAGCGGGATTTGTTTAAGACATGGTGGCGTCAAGGTCATCAAGGTGTACACACCTTTTCACAACTCTATCTTTGGAGTATGGGAGAAAGGATTGTGGACCTGAGAGTCATTAAAGAATGTCTGCACCAGATGATTTTGGATCAGGATCAGATTCAGGAAATTATCCTTTCTCTCTGGGAAAATAGTGCTGTCCTAACTAAAACAGCCCAGCAACTCTATCTACATCGCAATTCTCTCCAATACAAGATTGACAAATGGGAAGAATTGACAGGACTTCAGTTGAAGGAGTTAACGGATCTTACCTTGTGTTATCAGTTGATTTTACCAGATATTCTTTAAAGTTTTGTGCAAGTTGCACAGAACTTTTTTATTTTTTTGGTCACCTTGCCATAGAAATGTAAAACGTTTTCATCTATAATAAAACTATCAAAAGACAAAAGGAGTTTACCTCGATGGTAGAATTAAATCTTAAAAACATTTACAAAAAATATCCAAACAGCGAACACTACTCAGTTGAAGACTTCAACTTGGACATCAAAGACAAAGAATTTATCGTTTTCGTAGGTCCTTCAGGATGTGGTAAATCAACAACTCTTCGTATGATTGCTGGTCTTGAAGATATCACAGAAGGTACTGCATCTATCGATGGCGTGGTTGTCAACGACGTAGCTCCAAAAGACCGTGACATCGCCATGGTATTCCAAAACTACGCTCTTTACCCACACATGACTGTATATGACAACATGGCTTTCGGTTTGAAATTGCGTAAATACAGCAAGGAAGACATCGACAAACGTGTGCAAGAAGCAGCAGCAATCCTTGGCTTGAAAGAGTTCTTGGATCGTAAACCAGCTGACCTTTCAGGTGGTCAACGTCAACGTGTTGCCATGGGTCGTGCGATCGTCCGTGATGCAAAAGTGTTCTTGATGGACGAACCTTTGTCAAACTTGGATGCCAAACTTCGTGTATCTATGCGTGCTGAAATTGCGAAGATTCACCGTCGTATCGGAGCTACAACTATCTACGTAACCCACGACCAAACAGAAGCGATGACTCTTGCAGACCGTATCGTTATCATGTCAGCAACTAAGAACCCAGCTGGTACAGGTACTATCGGACGTGTTGAACAAATCGGTACTCCTCAAGAAGTTTACAAAAACCCAGTTAACAAGTTCGTTGCAGGATTTATCGGAAGCCCAGCTATGAACTTCATCAATGTGAAATTGGTTGGTAGCGAAATTGTTTCTGACGGTTTCCGCTTGAAAGTGCCAGAAGGTGCTTTGAAAGTTCTTCGTGACAAAGGCTACGAAGGAAAAGAATTGATCTTCGGTATCCGTCCAGAAGATGTGAATGCAGAACCTGCTTTCCTTGAAACATTCCCAGAGTCAGTTGTCAAAGCTACTATCTCCGTATCAGAATTGCTTGGTTCAGAATCTCACCTTTACTGCCAAGTTGGTAAAGACGAATTTGTTGCAAAAGTGGATGCTCGTGACTACTTGCAAACAGGTGCGACAGTTGAACTTGGATTTGACTTGAACAAAGCACACTTCTTCGACGTAGAAACTGAAAAAACAGTCTACTAAGCAAATGAAATGTCAAAACACTGCTAGAGAAATCTGGCAGTGTTTTTTTAATGATTGGTGTTGGCATAAAAACAGGCTTTTCTAGTTTTCATATCCTTAAAAAAGTGATAAAATGGTAGGAAGAATTGGAGAGTATAGATGCCGAAAGAAGTGAATTTGACGGGCGATCAGGTAGTCGCTTTAACGAGAGAATATTTAACAAAGGAAGACGTTGCTTTTGTACAAAAAGCATTGATTTACGCAGTTGACTGTCATAGTGGGCAGTTTCGGAAATCAGGTGAGCCCTATATTATTCATCCCATTCAGGTGGCAGGGATTTTAGCTAAACTCAAGCTAGATGCCGTGACGGTTGCCTGCGGTTTTTTGCATGATGTGGTTGAGGATACAGATGCGACACTGGATGATTTGGAGAGAGAGTTCGGTCATGATGTTCGGATTATCGTTGATGGGGTGACCAAGCTTGGTAAGGTTGAGTACAAATCACTCGAGGAACAATTGGCTGAAAATCACCGCAAGATGCTTATGGCCATGTCAGAGGATATCCGTGTTATCTTGGTTAAATTATCGGACCGTTTGCACAATATGCGGACTCTCAAACACCTTCGAAAGGATAAGCAAGAGCGTATCTCCAGAGAAACCATGGAAATTTATGCACCACTTGCTCATCGTCTAGGGATTTCCAGTGTCAAGTGGGAGTTGGAAGATCTATCTTTCCGTTATCTCAATCCAACTGAGTTTTACAAGATCACCCACATGATGAAGGAAAAACGCAGAGAACGTGAGGCTTTGGTCGATGAAGTTGTAACCAAGTTGGAAGAGTACGCTACAGAAAGAAATCTCAAAGGAAAAATCTATGGTCGTCCTAAGCATATCTATTCGATCTACCGCAAGATGCAGGATAAGAAGAAACGCTTTGAGGAAATTTATGACCTGATTGCCATTCGCTGTATCTTAGATACCCAGAGTGATGTCTATGCTATGCTGGGTTATGTGCATGAACTTTGGAAACCTATGCCAGGCCGCTTCAAAGACTATATCGCCAATCGTAAGGCCAATGGTTACCAGTCTATCCATACAACTGTTTATGGGCCAAAAGGGCCGATTGAGTTCCAGATTCGGACCAAGGAAATGCACGAAGTGGCTGAGTACGGGGTTGCGGCTCACTGGGCTTATAAGAAAGGCATTAAAGGGCAGGTCAACAGC
This sequence comes from Streptococcus oralis, assembly GCF_023109195.1. Lineage (GTDB taxonomy): Bacteria > Bacillota > Bacilli > Lactobacillales > Streptococcaceae > Streptococcus > Streptococcus oralis_BV. The sequence goes on along the minus strand of NZ_JALDUB010000001.1, from coordinate 1,058,658 downwards.
AAGGAATCTGCTATTGGGATGAACTGGATCAAGGAGATGATGGAGCTCCAAGACCAGGCTGATGATGCCAAGGAATTTGTGGACTCTGTTAAAGAAAACTATCTGGCGGAGGAGATTTACGTCTTTACTCCAGATGGTGCGGTTCGCTCCCTTCCAAAAGATTCAGGACCGATTGACTTTGCCTATGAAATCCATACCAAAGTCGGTGAAAAAGCGACTGGTGCCAAGGTCAATGGCCGTATGGTTCCGCTGACAACCAAGCTCAAGACAGGGGATCAGGTTGAAATTATCACCAATCCCAACTCCTTTGGTTCGAGTCGTGACTGGCTCAACATGGTCAAGACCAGCAAGGCGCGCAACAAGATTCGTCAGTTCTTTAAAAATCAAGACAAGGAATTATCCGTTAACAAGGGCCGTGAGATGTTGATGGCCCAGTTCCAAGAAAACGGCTATGTAGCCAATAAATTCATGGACAAGCGCCATATGGATGAGGTTCTTCAAAAGACCAGCTACAAGACAGAGGAGGCTCTCTACGCAGCCATTGGTTTTGGAGAAATTGGCGCTATTACCGTCTTTAACCGCTTGACCGAAAAGGAACGTCGTGAGGAAGAACGCGCTAAGGCCAAGGCGGAGGCAGAAGAGCTTGTCAAAGGTGGCGAAGTTAAGGTCGAGAACAAAGAAACCATCAAGGTCAAGCATGAGGGTGGTGTGGTCATTGAAGGTGCTTCAGGCCTCCTCGTTCGTATTGCCAAGTGTTGCAATCCAGTGCCGGGTGACGACATTGTCGGCTACATTACTAAGGGACGCGGTGTAGCTATTCACCGTGTGGACTGTATGAACCTTCGCGCCCAAGAAAACTACGAGCAACGTCTCCTTGATGTGGAGTGGGAAGATCAATTCTCAAGCAAGGAATACACCGCCCACATCGATATCTATGGTCTCAACCGTACAGGGCTCTTAAATGATGTTCTGCAAGTTCTCTCCAACACAACTAAGAATATCTCAACCGTTAATGCTCAACCAACCAAGGATATGAAATTTGCTAATATCCATGTCTCCTTTGGTATTTCCAACCTCTCTACACTGACCACGGTCGTTGATAAGATTAAAAGTGTACCAGAGGTTTACTCCGTCAAACGGACCAACGGCTAATTGTCCTAGCTCTTACTAGAAAGGCTATTATGAAAATCATTATCCAACGGGTTAAAAAAGCTCAAGTCAGTATCGAAGGTCAGGTTCATGGAAAGATCAATCAGGGACTCTTATTGCTGGTCGGTGTTGGTCCAGAGGCCCAAGAGGAAGATTTGGACTATGCTGTGAGAAAGCTGGTCAACATGCGGATTTTTTCTGATGCGGAAGGGAAAATGAACCTATCTGTCAAGGATATTGAAGGAGAAATCCTTTCTATTTCCCAGTTTACCCTCTTTGCGGATACTAAGAAAGGCAATCGCCCCGCCTTTACAGGTGCAGCCAAGCCGGATATGGCAGCTGCCTTCTATGAGGCTTTCAACCAAAAGCTAGCTCAGGAAGTGCCTGTTCAGACAGGCATCTTTGGAGCGGATATGCAGGTGGAGCTGGTAAATGATGGGCCAGTTACCATCATTCTTGATACTAAAAATAGATAAGAAAACCAAGCCCGGCTGGCTTGGTTTTTGTTTATAGACACTCCCATAAAGAGGTATGTCGGTTGTAAAAGTCTGGATAGTTTTCTCTTAGGTGGCTAGCCGTTATATAGTATAAAGTAGAATGACAGGAAGTAAAGACTGGAGTAAGAGAGTAGAAATATTGAGGGCCAGTGATGGCTAAAAAGACAAATAATAGAAAATCGCTGATGAGCACTCCTAAATAGTAGAAGCGAATTTTTTTGTTCATCTGAGGATAAATCTCAGAGAAATGTTTTTTGAGTCGGAAGACCAAGCGAAATAGCAGTAGTCCTTGAGCAAGGATGAAAATGAAGCAAAAAATCAGGCCTCTCTCCAAAGAAAGTTCGTATCGGGGTCTGAAAGTTACCAACAGTAGCAAATCGCTGACTACAATGGCTGCAAAATGGATTCTAAAGAGTTTTTTCATAGGAAGACCTCCCTCTTTTATCTAGCTTCATTCTACACCAAACGAATGGGACTTACAAGCAAAATAATAAAAAATCCCTGAAAGGAATTTCTTTCAGGAATAAGGGGTTAGTTGATTTTTTCGACATAGAGTTGTTTGGCGATATCCATACTAACTTGGAGATCTTCACTTTTGTTGAGCAGTGTAAAGGTATTGGAAAAATTATCAAACTGCTTGACTTGGAGTTGGTCACCGATATGAATTGCGTGCTTTTCTAGATATTTGAGTAGTTCAAAGCTATCATGAACGCGAGTCAGGAGATAGGTTCCAGCTTCCTGGACGGCCGCTAGTGGCAGGTTATTGATTTCAACCAAGAGTTCTCCCTCGGCTGGTATGGTTCCACCGTGGGGACAGGTTTTAGGGAAGCCCAGTAGTTTATCCAGTCTCTTTACAAATAGGTCAGAGACAGTGTGCTCTAGGACCTCAGCTTCTTCGTGGATTTGATCGCTAGTATAGTCTAGATGGTGAACTAGAAAGACCTCAATCAACCGGTGTTTGCGATAGAGCTCAGAAACCAGTTTGAGGCCAATATCTGTCAATAGATAGCCATTCTCCTTATCCTTGAGGATGAGATTTTCACTTTTCATGCGTTTGATCATCTCTGTTACAGCAGGCGGAGAGACCTGCATACGGGCAGCAATCTCTTTGTTGGTGATTTTTTGCATGTCCGTACCGATTTCATAAATACATTTTAAATAATCTTCTTTATTTGGAGTCATTCGTTTCCTCTTGTTCATTCTCTCCATCTAGTATACCAAAAAAAGCTAGATTTCTCTAGCTTTCTGTCATAATGCTTGTGATTTTAGTCTAGTTCTTTAACTGCAGCAATAGCAGCTTCAAAGTCTGGTTCCGTGTTGATATTGTCAACGTATTCTACATAACGGATGACATTGTCAGTATCGAGAACAAAGACGGCACGTGCAAGGAAATGCCATTCGTTGATCAAGAGGGCATAATCGCGTCCGAAAGAATGGTCGAAGTAGTCTGAAAGCATGATAGCATTGTCAAGACCTTCAGCCCCACACCAGCGTCCTTGGGCAAATGGTAGGTCCATAGAAACAGTAAGAACGACGGTATTGTCGAGGTTAGCTAGTTCTTGGTTGAATCGACGTGTTTGCGTTGAGCAGATACCAGTATCGATAGAAGGGACAACACTCAAGACTTTTTTCTTTCCATCAAAGTCAGCTAGCGTTTTTTTAGAGAGATCGGTTGTCGTAAGAGAAAAGTCAAGTGCCTTGTCTCCGACTTGCAGTTGTTTACCTGTAAAAGTTACAGGATTTCCGAGAAAAGTGGTCATGAAACTACTCCATTCTTTTTTCTTTCATTTTACCGAGAATTATCAGATTTTTCCAATGATTTGACCGGAAAGTGTAAAAAAACGCCAATTCGGTGAGAATGACGTTTTTAATGGATTATTTTGACAAACCTTCAGCAATCTTGTCAAGGTTGTATTTCATCATGTTGTAGTAGCTGTCACCTTCTTTACCTTCTTCAGCGATTGAGTCAGTAAAGATTTGTGCGTAAATTGGGATATTTGTGTCTTGTGAAACAGTCTTCATTGGACGGTCATCGACACTTGATTCAACAAAGAGTGATGGAACTTTTGTTTGGCGAAGTTTTTCAACCAAGGTCTTGATTTGTTCAGGTGTTCCTTCTTCTTCTGTGTTGATTTCCCAGATGTAGGCACTTGGAACTTCGTAAGCTTTAGAGAAGTATTTGAAGCATCCTTCGCTGGTTACAATGAGTTTTTTCTCAGCAGGGATATTGTTAAATTTCTCTTTAGCTTCCTTGTCCAGTTTGTCTAGCTTTTCAGTATAGTCTTTGAGATTTTTTTCGTAGAATTCCTTGTTGCTAGGGTCTTTTGCAATCAACTGTTTAGCGATATTTTTAGCATAAATTATCCCATTTTCAAGGTTGAGCCAAGCGTGTGGGTCTTCTTTGCCTTTCTCGTTTTGACCTTCAAGGTAGATGATATCTACGCCGTCACTAACTGCATAGTAGTCTTTGTTTTCAGTTTTCTTGGCATTTTCGACCAATTTGGTAAACCAAGCATTGCCACCTGTTTCAAGGTTGATACCGTTATAGAAAATGAGGTCAGCCTCAGAAGTTTTCTTTACGTCTTCAGGAAGTGGTTCGTACTCGTGTGGGTCTTGACCAACAGGAACGATACTATGAAGATCAATCTTGTCACCAGCGATATTTTTAGTAATATCAGCAATGATAGAGTTAGTCGCTACAACCTTTAGTTTTTGGTTTGTAGATGCTGTATCTTTTTTCCCACTAGCACAGGCAGCTAATCCAATGATAGAAAGAAAAAGAACGAGCAATGTACCTAATTTTTTCATTAGATTCCTCCAGAAGGGTTTCCCCTTATTTATTGATTTTTTTATTTTTTAGTTTCAAGTATCGTTGCTTTGGAGAGATAAAGAAACTGATTAAAAAGAAGCTGGCAGATGTGAGCACGATGCTGGATCCTGCTGCGAGGTTGAAGCTATAGCCGATAAAGAGTCCCAAAACAGAAGCGGTTGCCCCTAGGGTTGATGAAAGAAAAATCATGCTCTTTAGGCTATTAGCATAAAGGTAAGCCGTCGCAGCTGGGGTGATCAACATGGCCACGATAAGAATCGTTCCAACACTTTGCATGGCAGTGACTGACACAAGGGTCAAGAGCACCATGAGTAGATAGTGATAGAAATTAACAGGCATTCCCATGGCTTTAGCCAAAAGCTCGTCAAAGGATGTAATCAATAGTTGTTTAAAGAAAATCCCGATAATCAAGAGAATCAATGCCCCCACACCAATGGTGATCCACATGTCCGTATCTTGGACAGCGAGGATATTCCCAAAAAGGATATGGAAGAGGTCTGTCGAACTCTTGGCAACACTAATCAAGATGACACCTAAGGCTAAGAAAGATGAAAAGGTAATACCAATGGCAGTGTCACTCTTGATGATAGAGTTCCCCTTGATGTAGGTAATGATGATGGAAGCCATCAAGCCAAAGATGATCGCTCCAATAAAGAAATCAATTCCCAGGATAAAGGAAAGGGCTACGCCGGGCAAAACTGCGTGAGAGATGGCATCCCCCATGAGAGACATTCCACGTAAGATGATAAAACATCCCACGGCTCCAGCAACCACCCCGATGACTATAGCTGTTATCAGGGCATTTTGTAGGAAATGGAAATGTTGCAATCCATCGATAAATTCTACTATCATAGGTCACCTCCATTAAAGAAGAGCTTACTACCATAAGCTTTTTTGAGATTGACTTCGGTAAAGGTTTCTTCAGTTGAACCAATAGCAACCAATTCTCGATTGAGAAGCATAACTTGGTCGAAATAATGAGGGACTTTGCTGAGGTCATGATGGACGATGAGAACTGTTTTACCAGCTTTTTTAAGGTCTCTCAGTGTATTCATGATAATCTCTTCACTGATCGAGTCAATCCCGACAAAAGGCTCATCTAAAAAGATGTAGTCAGCTTCCTGCACTAAGCAGCGGGCAATCAAAACACGTTGGAATTGTCCTCCAGAGAGCTGACTGATTTGGCGATCAGCATAGTCTGAGAGTCCAACGATTTCAAGTGCATCCGCCACTTTTTTCCAGTGGCTGGCCTTTAAAGTGTGGAAGAGCGGGATAGATGGATAGAGTCCCAGTGAGACACATTCCTTGACCTTGATAGGGAAATTGTAGTCGATATGGATTTTTTGCTCGACATAGGCAACTCGATGTAAAGATTTCTTGACTTCTTTGTCATCGAGAAAGGCCTGACCTTCGTGTGGGATAATTCCCAACATACTTTTTAATAAAGTTGATTTTCCAGCACCGTTTGGACCAATAATTCCGGTAATAGTTGGTCCGTGGAGCACTAGTGAAATATCCTTTAGTGCCAACGTTTCTTTGTAGGAGACACTGAGGTTTTCGATACGTATCATACAGTTATTTTCCTCCTGTCTTTTAATATACATTAAAAAAAAAATTAAGTCAAGTTAATTTTTAAAAAATTTAAAATAATAACTGAAAAATGAAGAAAAAAGAGAGACCATTTTTAATTGCATTCCCAAGTGTTTTTTGCTAAGCTAAGAATAAGTGAAAAAATGAAAGCGAGAACAAGATGACACGTTATCAAGACGATTTTTATGATGCAATCAATGGAGAATGGGAAAAAACAGCTGTTATTCCAGCTGATAAATCTCGAACAGGTGGCTTTATTGACCTTGATGAGGAAATTGAAGAGTTAATGCTGGCAACTACGGACAAGTGGTTGGAAGGCGAAGATGTTCCAGAGGACGCTATCCTCGCAAATTTTGTTAAGTACCATCGTATGGTACGTGATTTTGATAAGAGGGATGCAGATGGAATCAAGCCTGTCCTTCCTCTGCTCAAGGAATACCAAGATTTGGAGAGCTTTGCAGATTTTACCAGCAAACTGGCAGAGTTTGAACTAGCAGGTAAACCAAACTTCCTTCCATTTGGAGTATCACCAGACTTTATGGATGCCAGAACCAATGTTCTCTGGGCAAGTGCACCAGGAACTATCTTGCCAGATACAACCTACTATGCTGAAGACCATCCTCAACGTGAGGAGCTCTTGACGCTTTGGAAGGAAAGTAGCGCAAATCTTCTCAAAGCCTATGATTTTTCAGATGAGGAAATCGAAGACTTACTAGAGAAGAGATTGGAATTGGACCGTCGTATCGCAGCAGTGGTTCTTTCAAACGAAGAAAGTTCAGAATATGCCAAACTCTACCATCCATACGCTTATGAAGATTTCAAGAAATTTGCCCCTGCCCTACCTTTGGATGATTTCTTCCAAGCAGTTCTTGGACAAACTCCAGATAAGGTTATCGTAGATGAGGAACGTTTCTGGCAAGCAGCAGACCAATTTTATAGTGAAGAAGCGTGGCCTTTGCTTAAGGCAACCTTGATTTTGGCTGTGGTCAATCTTTCAACCAGCTATCTCACAGACGAGATTCGTGTCCTATCAGGTGCCTATGGACGTGCCCTTTCAGGTGTTCCAGAAGCTCAGGACAAGGTCAAGGCAGCCTATCACTTGGCCCAAGGTCCCTTTAAGCAAGCCCTTGGTCTCTGGTATGCGCATGAAAAATTCTCTCCGGAAGCTAAGGCAGACGTAGAGAAAAAAGTGGCGACTATGATCGATGTTTATAAGGAACGTTTGGCTAAGAATGACTGGCTCACTCCTGAAACGCGAGACAAGGCCATTGTCAAACTCAATGTCATCAAGCCTTATATCGGTTATCCAGAGGAATTACCAGAACGCTACAAGGACAAGGTAGTGGATGAAACTGCCAGTCTCTTTGAGAATGCCCTAGCCTTTGCGCGTGTGGAAATCAAGCACAGCTGGAGCAAGTGGAACCAGCCAGTTGACTACAAGGAGTGGGGTATGCCTGCTCACATGGTTAATGCCTACTACAATCCTCAGAAGAACTTGATTGTCTTCCCAGCTGCTATTTTACAGGCTCCATTCTATGACTTGCATCAGTCGTCTTCTGCCAACTACGGTGGTATTGGAGCGGTTATTGCCCATGAGATTTCTCATGCCTTTGATACAAATGGTGCTTCCTTTGATGAAAATGGTAGTCTCAAAGACTGGTGGACTGAGAATGACTATGCTGCCTTCAAAGAAAAGACTCAGAAGGTTATCGATCAATTTGATGACCAAGAATCTTACGGAGCAACGATCAACGGAAAACTAACTGTATCAGAAAATGTTGCTGACTTGGGAGGAATTGCTGCAGCCCTTGAAGCAGCCAAGAGAGAACCAGACTTCTCAGCTGAAGAATTCTTCCACAACTTTGCTCGTATCTGGCGTATGAAAGGCCGTCCTGAGTTGATGAAACTCATGGCCAGTGTCGATGTGCACGCGCCTGCCAAACTCCGTGTTAATGTCCAAGTACCAAACTTCGATGACTTCTTTACAACATACGATGTCAAAGAAGGCGATGGTATGTGGCGTTCACCAGAGGACCGTGTGATTATTTGGTAAGACAAAAACCAAGGAAATTTTCCTTGGTTTTTTGCTTGTTAGAAAAAGGGATTAAAGGTCTTTTCGTGAGCGATAGTCGTAGCTGGACCATGCCCAGGGTAGACATCGTAGTTAGGGAGGGTGAAGAGTTGCGTCTGAATGCTATGAAGGAGTTGTTCCGTGCTACCTGTAGGAAGGTCTGTCCGACCGATGGTTTCTCGGAAAAGAGCATCTCCGGTCAAGACAAGATGGGCATCAGGAAAAACCAGAGAAACACCTCCGATAGAATGGCCAGGTGTTGGCAATGCCGTAAAACGAAACTCTTCGATTTGGTATTCCTCATGAAAGACATAGGTGTGTTCAGCTGGTTTGCAGATGACATCTGCCATATCATCATGACGAGGGAGACCAGAGAGATTATCGACTGGAGTATAAAGCCAAGATGCTTCACTCTCTGCTACATAAACTGGAGGATTTCCAAAAGTCTCACGAACCAAGTCCAGACTCATAATATGGTCGTAGTGGGTGTGGGTCAGGAGAATCGCACAGACTGGTTTGTTGATTTTCTCGATAGTCTTGCGGATAGCTTCCCAATGACTACCTGGGTCAACCACAATCAGGTGTTGGTCCCCTTCTAGATAATAAGTATTTTCATAGGCAACGGGATTCACGGTTTTATGGATTTTCATACTGGCTCCAATCTCAAAGAATGTACTAAACTAAGTATAGCACAGAAGAGGGAAATAAAGTGAAAAGAAAGTCCCTCTTTTGTGTTAGAGGGACAATGATCTTATTTAAACTTGAAACCTTCGTAAATGAGTTTTGCTTTGGGATTCTTTTTCTTGATTTGCTTGGCAAGGGCCTTCATCATAGGAAGAGGTCCACACATATAAACAGTAGACTGGTCAGGGATTTCTTCTTGATCCAAAGTCAGGTATCCTTTTTCATTGCTATCGACCAGCTGAAGGTCAAAGTTAGCATTTTGACGGGCGTAGTCACGAAGTAGATCTAGGTAGACAGCATTTTCCTCCCCACGGAAACTATAGTAGAAGCGGACATTTCTGTCTAGGATAGGATGCTCCCGGATATAAGAGATGAAGGGTGTCATTCCAATTCCACCTGCAATCCAGATTTGCTGCTTTGGACCGTGTTCCATAGTCATATGCCCATAGGCGCGATCAACAGCAACCTTGCTACCGACTTGAAGATTGTCATAGATATTCTTGGTGTGGTCACCAGAGTTTTTTATCGTAAAATAAAGAGTTCGTCCTTTTCCTCCAGAGATGGAGAAAGGATGTGGAGCAGTCTCAAAACCTTTTTGGAAAATTTTTAGAAAGGCAAATTGCCCGTATTCGTAGGTGAAAGGATGGCTAAGTTCTATTTCAATTTCAGTCGTATCGTGGTTGAGGCGTTTGATTCCTACGATTTTTCCAAGATAGGTGAAACCGACCTTTTGATAAAGGAAAATAATATAAAAACCTGCAAGCAAGCCTAAAAGAGCATAGATTCCAAAGATAAGACCTAGGAAACTAAAGGAGAGGAGGCGATTTCCCATGATCATCAAAACATGAAAAAGGCCAAAGATATAGGCTAGATAAACCAATCGATGAATCCATCTCCAAGCTTCATACTGGATGTACTGTCCCAGATAGGCAACCAGAATGATACTGATAAAGATATAGATAGCGATATTTCCAAACTGGGCGGCTAAATGCGAACCCCAGAGACCGCCCATGCTAAAGTTGTGTAGGGTTAGTAGGAGAATGGATAGAAAAGCCGTGAATTTATGAGCTAGATACATCTTTTCAAGTCCGTTGAACCAAGCCTCAAGCAAGGGTAAACGGCTAGCTAGTATAAAAGTAAGTGAGAGGGTAGTGAGAGCTAAACCAGGGATTAGAAACTGACTAGCACCTGAACTGAGCCAAGCTAGGATAGTCAGAAGCATACTAAGTCCGATAAATAAAATACCTTTTAATGATTTCATAGTAGAAGTCCTTTCATGGATTTATCTTATATTAGATGTAATAAGATTTGTTACATTTTAACAAAAAAAGAATCTCTAGTCAAGGTTTAGATTCTAGGCCTCTAAGTCAAATCTTCATGATAATCTATAAATAATGGCTAAGAAATATACTGTTAAATTGGTGCACTTCATATAGAAAATTTTTTGTTATAACAATGTAAGACTTGGGAAAATTTAACTTCTACAAGACTCTAAAAAATAAATTGATACATCAAAGTGTATTTTATTTAATTATAAGATAAATGGTTCCTGGAATTTACACGCTGTAAACCTGCATGAATATTGGTTTTTTAAAGTATTTACCATTAAATTATTTTTGTATTTTTCTAAAATAAAATTATATAAATTGTTGAAAAAGATAGGGAAAAGTGTTAGTATGAATATGCATATTGAATACGAGGATATAATCCTTTTAGAATAATGAAATTTAAGGACCATTTTTTGAGTAGGGAAGAAATTTCGTTTTTTCTATATTTCAATATCGATATAATAAAAATAGGAAGGTTGTCTATCTTATGAAGAGTAAGCAACAGGATTTTAGAACGGAGAAGTACATTCGTTATGGCATTCGGAAGTACAAGGTGCAGATGCAACAGTGGCAACGACAACACCAGTAGCAACAAAGGAGTCGGAGTCAACTATAACGGCGGAGAAATCTGAAGCTAAGGCGTCAGAAAAAGTAGTAGAGACTAAAAAAGTTGATAAGACTGCTCTGACTAAAAAAGTAGTTGAGTTAGAAGCGAAGATTGCATCTGCAAAGAAAGCTGATGCAACAGCGATAGCTACTGCAAATGAAGTATTGACTGCGGCAAAGGCAGTTCTTGCAAACGAAACTGCAAAACAGGCTGATATCGATGCAGAGCATGCTAAAGTTGAAGCTTTGATTACAGTTGTAGTTGAGTCAGACGAAGCTGGGAAACAAGTTGAGGAAACAGCAGCAACTACAGCAGTCAAACCAGTGGCGACCACTGCTACAGAAAAAGCAGAAGAAACAAAAGAAGCAGAAGAAACTGTCAAACCAGTCCAAGAAGCTAAAAAAGTCTTAGAACAAGTTACCTCTGAAGCTGAGGTAACCAATGTTTTAGCAACTGAAGCAGTCCGGAAAAATAAGCTTGATGCTGAAAACAAAGCGGCAATTGAGGCGGCGATAGCTAATAATAAAGAAGTTATTGCGGAAGCTAAAAAAGTGTTAGCTACGGATAGCGTTACAGCTAAACAAGGCAATGAACAATTGTCACGTTTGAACGAGTCAATTCTTGCAGTATATAATGAGCTAAAAAAAGCAGGAATCGGAAAAGATGGAAACTTTGGAGTCGCTTTGGCTGCTCAAGATTTCTATGCTGAAGAGGGTTCTAACACAACTCATGCATCGGAAACAAACGCTGCAAATCATACTGGTAAAGATACCTATACAATTCCAGTACAAGAAATTAAATTAATTACGGGTACTGATGCTACAGGTCTAGAGATTGAAGTCTATTCTAATCAGCGGGTTGGTAATGATACCAATGCTGGAAATGGGATGCATACAGAACAAGGTGGAAAAACTGGTCATAACAACAAAGGACGTGTAGATTATCCATTAACCCCTGATGCTGCTAAAAAGTTAGCTGAAGAAGCACCACTTTGGAGAAATAAACTCCGTGCGGATGGGTCAAGAATTTCAAACGCTGCGACGTCAATATACTCTGCTAACGGTGGTTATGAATACCTAGCTACAGAAATTTATGGCTATGGGTATGAACAAGGAGTTGACAGAGTTTATATTAAAGGTTTGAAAGATCGTATTGCAGTTACAGAAAAAGCTAAGCAAGCTGGTTGGAGTCTTACCTCTGTAACACCAACTAACCTTGTACCAGGTGTTACTTATGATGAGGCGACAGATACCATTCAAGGTAAAGTAATTGCTGGTATTGAAAATGGAGTGTATGACTTACGATTCAATATTACTGCAACGAATACAGATGGGCGGACTGTCACCTTCCAAATTCAGAATCTACGTGCTGGTTGGGTAGGTTGGCAAGATAGCACACCTCCTACAATTCAGTCAGATTCAGCTCGTTATGATAGAACTGTTGGTGATGATGCGAATATCAATCTTCGTTTTCATGATTCTTCGGGAGCTAGTGCGATACCTGGCAATTCAGCAGGAAACTATGACTATACAACTGCTGAAGGTAAAGTAGTTAAAGTTCGTCAAAATTCTTCTAAAGCAGTCACAGGTGTCTCAGGCTACAACACTATAGGAGCAGAATTAGATGATTCTAAAGTGTTGATTCCTGGCACCAACTATACTGTAACAAACAGTACTGCTGAAGAGCAAAAAGCTGCTGGAACCAACATGGGTAATGCTGTCATTGGAGGTAAGGTGACAGAGGCAGGTATCTATACCGTTTCAGTATTTGCTAAAGATTATGATAAATTATCTAATAATACGACATGGAATCAGTCAGGTCAAGAGGCGCACGGTTCTATTACTGTAGTTGTTAAGCCTAAAGTTGAAGTTCAAAACGTTGAAACCTATTCAACAACAGTTCCTGTTAAAATCTCGAAAGGTGCTACAAGTGCTAAGGTTACAATGCCAGATGGAACTGTAACAAACTTGAAAGCCGTTAATGGTAAATGGCTTGTAGATAGTGGTTCAACCAATACAGCGGTTACTGAAAATCAAGAACTAGGTGCTGTAGATTCAAATACCGTCTTTAATATTCCAGTCACGTCAGAGGCAACTGCAAAAGTTGGTGTTGATAATATCAAAGTAGAAGCATCAGCTGAAAATGTTAAGGGAACTTTCTTACGTGATCGAGTTGAATTGAATGGAACTGATGGGCAAAAACACACTGCAGTTTTAAATAGTACATCTGGTCACTGGGAGCTTCCTGCTGACTATGCCGAAGTGAAAACAGCAAATGGAGATGGGACTACAACTTGGACGAAACGCCAAGTATACACTGAAACGAAACTAGATGGCGGTATGAAATTCTTCATTTACGAATATACTCGTCAACTTGATAAAGATGGAAATGTAACAAGTGTAACTACTCCTGATCGTCCAATGACGGAATATGTTTCTCAAAATACTAACCAAGCTGGCGATGGTATGTCAGTAACTATTACTTTTGACAAATATTCAAACACATGGACATCATCAGATGGAACAGAAGTTACTGCTAAAAAGTTGGGTGATGATTCATGGGAAGTTCATACTAAATCAGGTTTTGGTGGAATCATTAGAGGAACAATCGCAACTAACTCAGATGTTGCGACTGTTGTCAATACGAAACCAACTGCAAGCTCACAAGATTATACTTCTACTAAAGGAACTGCGGTAGATCTCCGTAATGAAGCAAAAGCTGCAGTGACAATCTCTGATGCAGAAGATACTAAGTACGGAAAAACAACTTACATTACTCGTATTACAGTAACATCTCCTTCAGGAGTTCAGAAGGTTTATGACACTAAACAAGATGCAAACAACTATAATCTTGCTAGTGGTTATACACTGAGTGAAGTGGGAGTCTATACAGTAACAGTTGAAGTTATTGATAGTAATGGCAATTACACAACAGATGCTACAATAGGTGGAACTGAATCTGGTGTGGATCATGGGGCTGGCTCATCAACCGCTACAACAACTTACCACATCACAGTAACAGACACGATTGAAGGTCATAATGTAACATCCACAGATGTTCAAGGAGCGACTCAAACAGGTACTCCAACCTTTACATCTGTTGGTGATGGCTCACCTGTGGCACCAAGTGCTACTTCACCTGCTAAGTTGGTAGATCCTACCACTGGTAAGTTAGTTGACCAAGTAACAATTGATGGTCAAGGAACATACACAATTAATAATGAAACTGGTGTTGTGACATTTGTTCCGTTGAAAACATTCACAGGTACAGCAACCCCAGTGACTGTATCATTAACAGCAACTCTTGGTCAAGATAAAGATGGACAACCTATTACCGCTACAGCGGCAGCAACATATACTCCAACTGTTACACCAGTTACTCCAACAGCAACTCCTGCAGAATCAACTGGTATCCAAGGCGCTACTCAAACAGGAACGGTAGCATTCAAAGAAGGACACTCTGTTGCTCCAATCAAGCCGAACTCAGCTGTTCTTCTTGATAAGAATGGTACTCCGGTAGCACCTGGAGCTTCAGTAGATGCTTTGGATGAGAATGGTAACAAAGTAGGGGAATATACAATTGACCCAACTTCAAATACTGTAACATTCAGTCCAACCGATAAGACTTACAAAGGTAAAGTCCAACCTGCAACAGTTCAGGCTGAAGATGAGAATGGTACAAAAGTTAAGACAACTTATACTCCACATATTGTAGGTGTTACTCCAACAGCAGAACCTGCTAAGTCAGTTGATGTCCAAGGAGCAACTCAAGAAAGTACAGTAACATTCAATGGTGGTACGACTACACTGGATGGTAAACAGGTGACTGTAGATATTGACCCAGCTACTTTCACTCTTTTAGATGAAACCGGAACTCCAGCAACATCTGTTCCAGCTAAAGACCCTAGTGGAAATGTTATTGGTACATATACTCTGAAAACAGTTGGTGGACAAGCCGTTGCAGTCTTTACCCCAACTGATAAGACTTATAGTGGTGAAGTTCAACCTGTGCGTGTACAGGCTAAAGATAAAAATGGTATTTCGGTTGAAACAACTTACACACCATTGATTACGCCAGTTACACCAACAGCAACTCCAGCAACTTCTGAAAATATTCAAGGAGCAACACAAACAGGCACTCCTACGTTTGTTCAAGGTGATGCAATTGCACCAATTAAACAAGGTTCAGTAAAACTTCTTGATAAAGAAGGAAATGAAGTTCCTGCAGGTCAGACAACTCCAGCTTATGCTGAAGATGGGACTACTGAAATTGGTACATTTTCTATTGATCCAACAACTGGAAAGGTAACCTTTAGTCCAACGGATAAATTGTATTCTGGTAAGGTTACTCCAGCAACTGTGCAAGCAGAAGATGAAAACGGAACTAAAGTGACGACAACTTACACGCCACAAATTATCCCAGTAAATCCTATTGGAGTTCCTGCGACTTCTGAAGATGTTCAAGGTGCAATTCAAACTGGAAAACCAGAATTCCAAGGTGGAACTGCAGTTGTCAATGGAAAAGAAGTTACTGTTGAGATGAATGACACTGTTCCAGCTAAATTGATTGATTCTAAAACTGGAAATGTTGTGGATTCTATCACTATTCCGGGTGAAGGTACTTATACTGTAGCACCGGACGGAACAGTAACCTTTGTTCCTGAAAAAACCTTTACAGGTCAAGCATCAGGCGTTGAAGTTTTACGTGAAGACAAGAATGGAACCCCCGTTACAGCAAGCTACACTCCAGTTGTTAAGGCAGCAATTCCAACAGCTACTGATGCTGTTACAGAAGACATTCAAGGTGCAACTCAAAAAGGAGTGCCTACATTCCTAGGTGGTAGGGTTACTGTTAATGGAGTGGAAAAAATTGTTCCTATTGATGAAACCAAGGGTCTTGAACTTATTGATCCAAAAACAGGAAAACCAACAGATCAACCAATTGTCATTCCAGGCGAAGGAACTTATACTGTAAATAATGGTATGGTAGAATTTAAGCCAGAACCACAATTTACTGGAAAAGGAACAGGCGTAGAAGTTCAACGTGTAGATGAGAATGGAACTCCTGTAAAAGCTAAATACACTCCAGTTGTTAAACCAGCAACTCCAACAAGTTCGGATGTTATTACAACAGATGTTCAGGGTGCAACTCAATCAGGAACACCAACATTTGAAGGTGGAAAAGTCAAAGTTAATGGTATTGAGAAAACTGTTGAAATTGATGAAACAGTCAAACCAACGTTTGATGATGGTACAACAGAGAAGACAATTCCAGGTGAAGGTACATATACTATTGATGAAGCTGGAAAAGTAACCTTTACTCCCGAGAAGACATTTACAGGTCAAGCAACAGGTGTGACTGTTAAGCGTGTTGATAAGAATGGAACCCCAATTACAGCTAAGTATACCCCAGTTGTTATCCCGGTTACACCTACTTCAAAAGATTCTGAATCAGAAGGTCCGAAAGGACAACCTCAATCAGGAACACCAACATTTGAAGGCGGAAAAGTAACAATCAATGGTAAAGAAATTCCGGTAGAAATTGATGAAACAGTTAAGCCGACCTTTGACGATGGTACAACAGAGAAGAAGGTACCAGGTGAGGGTACATATACTATTGATGAAGCTGGAAAAGTTACTTTCACACCAGAGCCAGAATTTGTAGGTCGAGCAACTGGAGTAACAGTTAAACGTGTTGATAAGAATGGAACCCCAATTACAGCTAAATACATCCCTACTGTACGTCCGAATACTTCATTTGTTGATACTAAAGGAAATATCCTAGCACCAAGTGAAGATGGTTCGCAACCTAAGAAAGATATTCCAGGATATAAAATTGTTGAAACTAAGGTTGATGAAAAAGGCAATGTGGTCCACGTTTATGAGAAGGTTAAGACCAGTCATAAGGATAAGGAAGGGAATGAAATTCCAGGTTATCCAACAGAAGACGGCGAACAACCTAAGAAAGATATTCCAGGATACCGCTTCGTAGAGACCAAGAAACTTCCAAATGGCGACACAGAGCACGTTTATGAGAAGGTTAAGACCAGTCATAAGGATAAGGAAGGGAATGAAATTCCAGGTTATCCAAGCGAAGACGGCGAACAACCGAAGAAAGATATTCCAGGATACCGCTTCGTAGAGACTAAGAAACTTCCAAACGGTGACACAGAACACGTTTATGAGAAGGTTAAGACCAGTCACAAGGATAAGGAAGGCAATGAAATTCCAGGTTATCCAACCGAAGACGGCGAACAACCTAAGAAAGATATTCCAGGTTACCGCTTCGTAGAGACTAAGAAACTTCCAAACGGCGACACAGAACACGTTTATGAGAAGGTTAAGACTAGTCATAAGGATAAGGAAGGGAATGAAATTCCAGGTTATCCAAGCGAAGATGGTGAACAACCGAAGAAGGATATTCCAGGTTACCGCTTCGTAGAGACTAAGAAACTTCCAAACGGTGACACAGAACACGTTTATGAGAAGGTTAAGACCAGTCACAA